>NZ_JAMPLL010000003.1:0-471503 GCF_039962495.1 Leptolyngbya sp. AS-A5
CTTTGCGCCCGCCGCCTCTTGCCCGTTTTCGCACAGGCTTTGCCGCAATGCGACTGGCTTCATAGGCTTGCTCAAAACTGGGCAGCAAGGCATCGAAAGCGTTTCGATTCAGCCCGGTTAATGCTCGCATCGCAGCAGGCGATCCTGGTTCAGTGCGCGTTCAAGGTTAAGCATCTGGCGGCATACTGTTGGTCTTGTCTATTATTACCTATTTCCCAACAAGTCTTTTATATGCCTTGCCTAAGTAAGTCCACCTTAGCCGAATAGATCCATTGTTGTCTTGAACATTGACACTGCCTTTAGCTCTTCTGGATCGCATACCCACCTATAGTCAACCTTATAGGTGGCTAAACCTCTTGAAATTCCTTTTATTCTCTGACTGTACTTTTAGCCACAAACTGATCAGAGATATTTTCTCTTGATGTCAAAATAAACTTTTCTTCAGAGAGAGGCATTCGAACCCTTGGATAAGTCACCCCATCCCAGCATTCCCGGGGAAGCGCCGACCCGAATTTGCCTTATTTCAAGCCATTTTCAAAAAACAGATCTCAAGGATGCACCAAGTTCTGCTATAGTATGAATTCTGTGGCTTGAAAAAGCTGCCCATCTGGAGAGATGGCCGAGTGGTTTAAGGCGCAGCACTGGAAATGCTGTGATGGGGTGACTTATCCGAGGGTTCGAATCCCTCTCTCTCCGTTCTAAAACTTTGGTGTATCACGGCTTTTAGAGAACCCTCGAAACTTCGAGGGTTTCTTTTTGGGCGATCGATTGGGTGACTTTGAAGGTCTTTAGACACCTTTTGACTATTAGTTGACTATCCAAATTTGAGCGGTATGGCTCAACGCGGGATAGTGGTGAATGCCTGAAGATGTCAAAAAGAAATAAGCGTTCGGGGACAGTGGTATGGCAGCAAGGATTAGGCAAGATGCAAATTCTCGATCGCCTCTGCTGGGCCTAGTAAAGAAACGTAAGGAGAACCAAAATACCGACCAGCAACTTCTTGTGCGGTTTCTGGGGTGACGTTGGCGATCGCGGCTTGAAACTGCGCGTCAAATTCGACCCCTAATCCTAAGGTTTCGTACCAGCCAAAAATTTGTGCGAGTTGAGAGTTGGTCTGTTTACCCAGGGCGTATTGCCCGAGTAGCTTATTTTTGGCAGTCTGGATCTCCTCTTCGCTCAAAGGTGCATCGCACAGGCGATCGACTTCTGTTTTCAAGCCGGAAAGCGCGATCGCTGTATTTCCTGGAGCCGTACCCATGTAGGTAACAAAATATGAGGTATCAAGCCGCGTCGGGTAAAAGGCAGACACTTCATAAGCCAAACCTCGCTTCTCACGCAGTTCAACAAACAGCCGGCTGGATAAACCATTGCCTAAATAGGTGTTTAGCAACTTGAGAGCAGCGTAATCTGCCATCGTACTCGATTGAACCGAGGGCGCAAGATAGCCGAGGATGACGATCGATTGCTGTGTCTCTTGAGGAATGCTGTTGCGGGTTGGATTGGATGTGACGATCGGTAATGTGAGATCCGCAACCGGTGTCGAGGGTGCCTTCCAGTCTCCTAAAATTTCTTCAACCTGCGATACCGCTTGATCCGGTGTAATTCGACCTGCAATGCTGATGATCAAGTTATCGGGGCGGAAGTATGTTTTGTAGTAGTCTTGGAGATCCTGACGGGTCAACTTCTCGACGGTACTGATCGTTCCCAAACCTGAAAGCGCGTAAGGATGTTCGCCGTACATTGTCTGGCGTAAACGATCGAGCGCAACCGTGAAGGGTTGCTCCTGCTGAGAGCGAATGGCTTGGAGTGTGAGCCGTCGTTCTAGCTCAACTTCTGCCTCTGGAAAAGTTGCCGATCGTAAAAGTTCTCCTGCCAAGTCCAGCATTTCAGGAAAATCGGCGGAGACAGTTTTTAAGCTGAGTAGAAAATAGTCCGAAGCGGCATCTGTGCCTAAACTTGCTCCGATCGATTCAACTCGTTCTGCGATTTCCAAGGACGAGTGATCTTCTGTGCCTTTCGTCATCACCGCTGCGACGAGGTGCGAAAGTCCCGCTTTATCGTATGGCTCCCAACGGCTTCCAGTTTTCAGGAACAAACGAGCCGCAATAATATCAGCCGATGGATTTTCGGTGACAAGCACTGTGATGCCATTGCTTAACACAGTGTGGTGAACCATTCGATTTTGAGACAGGGTGATAGTTGAAGTCACGATCGTTCTGAAAACTACATGCGTTGATTCTAGCAACCTAGTTACATCGGTTTCACGACGATCGCAGCATAGTGATAGGGCGAAAGATAGTGACTCGCCAGATCGCGTAAATCTTCGGTTGTGAACGATTGAATCCAATGAGGGTAAGCGATCGCGGCTTCGATTTGAGCGAGAGAATGATAATAGCCGTATAGTCCTGCAAGCTGTCCGGGGGTTTCAGTTGAGAAGGCGTGATCGTTGCAGAGTAGTCGTTTTGTGCGATCGAGTTCAGCCTGAGCAATGGGGATCGTCATCAAATGAGACAAGCGATCGCAAATCAGCGCTTCGACTCGCTCTAAATCTTCGGGATCGAGCCAAGCGGCAATTGTAAATAAACTCGAATCCCGTTGTAGAGAGAAGCTACAGTCGATCGCCTGCACCAGTTGACGTTCCTCGCGTAGTTCTTGAACAAATCGTGAGGTGCGCCCAGAGGCAAGAACGGCTGAGAGCAAATCTAGTCCACAGGCTGCTTTTAATGGATCTTGTTGGTTCGATCGCTCAAATCGTTTCCAGGGGAGCGGCTCGTCGGCATCATCCTGCTGGAGCGGTTCAACTCCTGGCGCAATCCAAGCCATCAGCAATCGAGCTTGTTCGAGTCTGGGTAGATAGAGTTCTTCGCGTCGGATGCTGGTGATTGGCGGTTCGGCTTCCGCTTCGTGCCGTGGGCAGGACATTGAATTGGGGAATGGATGAAACGCTTTTTCGACCTGAAGTTTTGCTTCGTCGAGAGCAATATCGCCCGTAACCACCACAGTCATATTTTCCGGTTGGTAGTGGGTGCGATGAAACGATCGCATTTCCTCTGCCGATCGCGGCATTAAGCTCTCTTCTGTTCCTAAAATCGGTCTGCCGTAGGGATGCCGCTGATAGACCAATTCCGACAGCACCTGAAATGCGATCGCGTCGGGATCATCATAAGTCTGCAAAATTTCTTCCAGGACAACGTCGCGTTCCCGCCCAAACTCATCATCGGGGATTGCCGCATTGAGCAACAGTTCACCCAGGTAGGGTAGGGTTTCCGCAAAATCTTTTGATGCGGTCGTCATATAGAAGTGCGCGTAATCATAACTCGTGGCTGCGTTCGTCATTCCGCCCCGGTTTTCGATCGCTTGATCAAATGCTCCGGGTGCAAGCTTACTCGTTCCTTTGAAAATCATGTGTTCAAGGAAATGAGCCATTCCCGACCACTCATTCGGTTCTACGATCGAGCCTGCATTCACCCAGACATCGATTGCGCTGACTCCAGTTGCGGGGAGATGATGGTGAATCAGCGTTAGTCCATTGTCTAGCTGATGTACGGTTGCAGGCAAAGCAAGAGGGATTTGGGGCGATCGGTAAATATTCAAGGGATTAACTGATCGATACAAGTAGAGGACAATGGTTAGAAAGGGTTAGAAGCGGCGGTATGTGATCCTGTTAACTTACAGCACTGAAATAGGTGTGAGAAGATCAAAACGATCAAGACTATTTTTTAATCATTTATGCTAAATTTCTCGCGCCAAAATGCAGAGATTTGATCTCTCGATCGACGGATTTTCAGAGTTCTGAATTAAAACATTGTTGGCATAAAATTCAATCAAAAATCGATTTCATAATAAATTTTAATCAAACTTTCGTGAACAAGAAATAATAGAATTTTTTGCAATAAAAATTCCCTCACTTAATCAGTAAGGGATCGAAAAAGTAGGACACCGCAGCGCCGTCTTACCTCAGCTTTTGACCTGGTTAAAACCAGGTGGGTGTCGAAGTAGCGGATTTGAAGTTTCCGAGTACAAGCTCGGTCTACTGCCATCAGCCTTTTTTGACTCCCAGATTCAAAAAACATAGATCATAAAACATTGTTGGCAGTCACCAACGCCGCAGCAAATCCTTCGTTTATTGTAGCGGGTCAGTTTGGAGTTGGAAAGTCTATTCTCAATTCTTCCACCCCATTTGTGACTCTAGGCTTACTGCTTCTTCTGAGCAGGAGGCTGAGCGGATTCGGTTGATTTTTCTTTTGCAGCATCGTTAGTTTTCTTGGCTGCATCGCTTGTCTTTTTAACTGCTTCGCCTGCTTTGGCTTTTGTCGCTTCTCCAGACTTTTTAGCTGCTGTACCTGGCTTCTTGGCATCTCCGGCTTTCTCAACTGATGTCGCAGGCTGTGCAGCGGGCGATGCAGGAGGTGAAGGGGGAGCTGCTTGCTCTGAACCGGAACATGCAGTAAGACTGGTTGCTAGAGCGAGTCCAGCTAGAATGCCGATCGCGTTTGATTTTTTCATGGTGTTTCTCAAGTCCTAATAGATTCTTTGTTCGGAGGAGACACCATAATTTACCCTAGATTGCAAAATCTAACGCAGTCATTATTCGTTTTTTGGATTGTTTCTGAACTGGACTATTGAATTCTGTCGCTGCTCTTTTGCCACAGGCGTTCTAACATTTCAATTTGTCGCTTTAAAGTCTGGCGTTTTTGCTTTTTATGGGCCAAAACTGTAAAAAATATGCTAAAAGGCAACGCAATCGCAATCAGTCCTTCAGAAATGGCGGTAGTATCGCTATCAACGCGAATAGTTGCGATCGGCGATGAGGCTTGAATCGCCCGAAAATCCGAGTGCATAAAAAAGAGTCTCCAGAACAGATCTAAAATTTGATGAATAAATTTTATTGTGGCACTGGGATCTCTACACCTTGCTCTACCATTAGGTTTGTTTAAAGGTTAGGGTTAGCGAATATCGTTGTAGAAGCGTCTCAATCTTGTAGCAGAGACACCAAGCCCCCAGAGTATGCCGATGTATAGATAGAGAGCGGTCGCTTTCCAGGCTCCCCATTTTGCGACTCGACGATCGGAGCTTTGGACGATGCGATTGATTTGACGAATTCTGCCTTTGCGAATCAGCCGTAAACAGAGGTTGCCGTCTTCCATGATGGGGAGCGCTTCATCGAATCCGCCACATTCCCAGAAGTCAGATCTGCGACAAAACATGACTTGATCGCCAAATAGTAAACGCAACCCTTTGATAAAGAGATGAGGACGAAAAAGTAGGGGTGCGTAGTAGGTTTTGAGAAAGTTGTGCAGAGAGATTCCCCAACGTGTTTTGCGATCGCCGGTCATGATCGAGATAAAGCCAGCGCAGGCGATAGCCGGATCGGCTAGAGTTTCGCGGATTAGCGCGATCGCGTCGTCGGGAATTTGAGTATCGGCGTGGAGAAAGCAGAGAATGTCACCCGTTGCCTGGGCAGCTCCGTGATTGAGCTGAATGGCACGACTGGGACGATCGCAGTGAAGAATTTGAGCGAGATTAGTTTGCTTGACAAGAGCGATCGTGTTGTCTGTACTGCCGCCATCGACGATGATGATTTCCCAAGCAGCGGGGGCGAGAATTGCAAGCTGTCTGAGGGTGCGATCAATGCTGCGGCTTTCGTTTAAGGTCGGGATAATAATGGAAACACGAGACATATTATTTCAATCCGAGAAGCGATCGCGTGATCCAAATTTTACGCACGAACAATTCATAAACCAAGAGCGTGATCAAGACGGTTGCGCTGCTGATGATTAGAAATTTTGCAGCAATATTGACGCTCCATTGCACCACGAAAAACGCGATCGTGACTAGAAGCGTTTGGTGTAACAAATACACTGGATACGCTGCTTCATTTAGGTAATTTAGAATTGCATTGCGATGTTGGAAAAAGCGTTGTCCTAAGCTGAGAAATGCGAGAACGCAGACCCAAGAATTTATTCCTCGAAAGGCTTGATAGCTCATGTATGCAAGTGAGTAAGCGCGATCGGGAACGACATCAGCAATCCATAATCCGATGAAAATTGACATCAGCACGATCGCGCTTCCGATAATCCAAGAACGATATTGATCGAGCAGTTCGGTAAACTGCGATCGAGCGACTAAGCCATATCCGTAAATAAAGTAAGTCAGATATAGCAACACATTCGCCCAATCATCGTATAAGTTTTGAAATCCAATCCATTTCGGTCGAAATATCGCTTCAATCAACGCAAGAGGTAATGCGAGTAGAATCAAGTTGACTCGGTAATTCGCAGACTTTAGAAATGAGAATATCGGTAGTGCAACTAGCGAGAAAACAAACAGGTAAACAATAAACCAAAGATGCGCCCATTCAAAATTTCCAGCAGGACGAATTCCGTTAAAGAACTGGGGATAAAACTCGAAGTAAGAGCCTTGAAAGCGCGATCGTGAAAGCAGTGAAAGATAAACCTGTGGCGGCACAAGCACAAACAATCCAAACACGAACGGGATTAATAGCCGCTGCACTCTTTCTTTGAGATAATCTTTGGATGATCGCTTCTCTAAAGCAAACCAACTTGCCGCCCCAGAAACAAAGAAAAAGAGCGGCATGTGCCACTGATGAATGAACAAAATCAGGAATCCTAACGCCGAACTGGTAGGTTGATTCACCACATAAAACTCACCCAAATCGCCGCGATAAAACACCGCTGCTGCATGAAAATAAATCAACACTGCAACCGCAAAAACGCGCAGCCAGTCTAAATCATTACGTCGTTTGTTCATCGATCGCGGCTCTCAATTCAGGTTTTAGCAACTTTCCCCATCGGGCATTGTAGGGATGAACTGATCGCACCAATCGCCCGTTGTTTTGGTAAAGCGATCGCGCCTCATTCGCCCATTGAAAGATGCTGCCTTCTAGGTTCCATACATCAGTAAAGCCATGCTTCTGAAGCTGTTGGGCAACTCTAGCGCTGCGATATCCCACCGAGCAATATACGACGATCGCAAAATTCTTGGGTAAGTGCTTCCAGTTTGGCTGACGCGGATCAATTCGCTGGGCAGTTTTAAGATGACTCACCGTAAATTCTGGCACAGTGCGAGCATCCAGAAGAATAGGAGGTATTCGGGCGGGATCTTGTAGCCAGAGATCGAGGTCTTGAGTGGAAAGCGATCGGACTGTGGGAAACTGAATCCGAATCCAGAGCTTCAGCAGCTTAAATAGAAGATTCACAGCAAAATAGATTTACAATTTTGCTCGATCGTACTCTTTCTCGCACTTCGTTTATGACTGTCTCTCGTACTATTTGCCTAGGTTTCCTTGCTCTTATTCTCGCCGGAACGGGTCTTTTGATGCTGCCGATTTCGACTGCCAGTGGCGAATGGAACAACCTCGTCACGGCTTTATTTACGTCAACTTCATGCGTCTGTGTAACCGGGCTATCTGTCGTGGATGTGGGAAAGTTTTATTCCTTCTGGGGCCAATTATTTATGGTGATTCTGGTACAGGTGGGTGGACTGGGATACATGACGGCAACGACAGTTTTGCTGTTATTTCTGGGTAGACGGTTGGGACTAAGAGAAAAAATTGCGGTGCAGCAGTCGCTCGACGTGCCGGGATTGTCGGGATTGACGGGGTTGTTACAGTCGATTATCGCCACCACTCTACTGTTTGAGCTAACCGGGGTGATTTTGCTGATGACGGTGTTTCTGCCGCAGTTTAGCGATCGACCGCTTTGGGCGCTGTGGCAATCGATTTTTCACAGTGTTAATTCGTTTAACAATGCTGGATTTAGCTTGTTTTCGGATAATTTGATCCAGTACGCTACCAATCCGATCGTCAATTTCACCGTGTCAGGATTGATTATTTTTGGCGGAATTGGCTATCAGGTGATTATGGAGATGTATTTTTGGGGACGCGATCGCCTCAGCCGTAATCCCAGACGAACCAGTTTTTCGTTGAATTTTCGCGTCGCAGTTAGTATGACGATCGTGCTGTTGATTATGGGAACGATCGCCATTCTCGCAACCGAATTCCGCAATCCGAATACGCTCGGTGCCATGAGTTTTCCTCACAAACTCATGGCAGCTTGGTTTCAGGCAGTTGTTCCCCGGACGGCTGGATTCAACACGATCGACATTACTAAAATGACCACTGCTGGATTATTTATTACGATCGCGTTGATGTTTATCGGTACAAGTCCGGGTAGTACAGGCGGCGGTATTAAAACCACAACGCTGCGAGTGCTGCTGGATAGTACAAGAGCGGTACTGCAAGGAAAAGAAGTAGTGCTGTCGTCAAACCGTGAGATTCCAGTGGCGCTGATTTTGAAAGCGGTTGCTGTGTTGATTGGCTCGATTACAACGGTTATTACTGCAACAGTCTTAATTGCGCTGACTGATCCGGAGATTAGCTTTATCAATATCTTATTTGAAGTCGTATCTGCGTTCGCGACGGTTGGATTAACCGCCTTTGGAACTGGAAACTTATCCATTCCCGGTCAACTTCTGATCGTGACGGTCATGTATGTCGGACGGGTGGGCGTTTTGCTGTTGATGAGTGCAGTTCTGGGCGATCCGAAGCCGAGCTTTGTAAATTACCCTGAAGAAAATCTGCTAGTCGGGTAACATTTTCAAACTATTATGATTGATCGAGATCATTGAGAGGCACAAGAGATCGTGAATCTATCATCTTTGGGATTCTTTCACAGTTTACGATCGAACAATAAAAATCGACAGTTTGCGGTGATTGGCTTGGGGCGATTCGGGCGAGCAGTCTGCGCGACGATGCACAATTCTGGCTATGAAGTGCTGGCGGCCGATTCTGATAAAGGCAGAGTTGATCAAGCGTTGAACGATCGCATCGTCACTCATGCTCGTCAAATCGATTCGACTCAGCCTGCTGCACTCCGAGAAGCGGGAATTTTTGAGCAAGATACAGTAATTGTGGCGATCGGCAATTACGTTCAGGAAAGTATTATTACAACGATGAACGTAAAAGAGGGCGGTGTGCCGCATGTAGTGGCAAAAGCATCTTCAGAAATCCACGAAAAGCTGCTGAAGAAAGTGGGCGCGGATCATGTGGTGTTTCCAGAACATGAAATGGGCTGCACGTTGGCACGATCGCTGACTAAGCCCGGAATTTTAGATCGGTTTGACCTCGATCCTGAAAACAGCATCGTCGAAATGATTGCCCCCGAAAGCTTCCACGGTAAATCGATCGCGCAGCTACAACTGCGATCAAACTATGGCTTAAACCTGCTTGCGTTCAGCAAGGATGGGAAATTCATCATCAATCCCAACCCAAATATGTACATTACGAAGGGAACCGCAATCGTGGTAATTGGAACGAATCGGGATATCGATCGTTTACCGATCTAACCAGCCATAGAATTACCCTGTTTCAATGCGTAGAGTGACGTTTCACGATTGCCAACGCCAATGTAGAACTTCGCGATTCAAGTTTCTAACTTTCACCCAGAGCATTAAGTTAAGAAGTTGTATTATTTGATTTTGCAATTACGGTATCGAGTTTAGAAATTTCGTTTTTTAGTTTTTCTATTCTGTTACTTAGTTTTGCAATTACGGTATCGAGTTGACGAATTCGTCTTTTAGTTTTGCAATTACGGTATCGAGTTTAGGAATTCCGTCTTTTAGTTTTGCAATTACGGTATCGAGTTTAGGAATTCTGCTACTTGATAGCGCGATCGTTATATCTGATACCAAGTCAATTCGTGAATGCGACAGATCCTTCGCCCCCTAAATCCCCCATTCTGGGGGACTTTGAGAACCTAATCCTTCTTTGGCTTGAAGTTCCCCACTCGTGGGGGATTTAGGGGGCTTCCAAGATTTGTAGCAATTAAAGATCAATTTGGTATGAGCGGACATCGTTCGACAAAATAAAGTGATACCGAATTCAACATAGAATGCGACAGATCAATTTGGTATGAGTCCGATCGCTGATAATCCCGCGTCAATAGGCTACCGATAACAGTCTTGGATGGTTAGCGACTCAAGGCTGGTAAATTTGCTTGACTTGAGAAACTCATCGATTTCGCCAGTTGAGTCAGGCGATTTGAACGAGATGAGCTAAAGTGATTGCAGTCAAAAAATAGCGATCGCACCATCATGAACGATTCTTTGTTCTGCGTTGAAGACCTTACCGTTGCATATCGGGCTGGACAAAACGCAGTTGTGAAAAATGTTTCGTTTACGCTGCAACCCGGAGAGCGACTCGGCTTAGTCGGTGAATCGGGCTGTGGTAAGTCCACGCTCGGACGGGCAGCGATGCGATTGTTATCTGATGCCCAAATCCAAGGGCAGGTGAAGTTTGAGGGTAAATCGGTGTTTGATTTGTCCGAAACTGAGCTTCAGAAGTTTCGAGGTGAAGCGGTGGCGCTGATCTTTCAAGACCCAATGACGCGACTCGATCCGCTCATGACGATCGGCGATCATTGCTTAGAAACCCTGAAATCGCACGAACCAAACTTATCGACAAAAGCCGCAAAACAACGAGCGATCGACACCTTAAAAGCCGTCAATATTCCCGAAAGTCGCTGGTCACAATATCCGCACGAATTTAGTGGTGGAATGCGGCAAAGAGTCGCGATCGCGCTTGCTTTATTACTAAATCCGAAACTGATCGTTGCAGATGAACCGACAACAAGTTTAGATGTGACGGTTGCGGCCCAGATTTTGAAAGAGTTGACGCGCCTATGTAGTGAGCGAAATATGGCGCTGATTTTGATCTCTCACGATCTCGCAATGATTGCGGAATATTGCGATCAGATTGCTGTAATGTATGACGGCGAAATTGTTGAAGCAGGTTCAACGCAATCCGTTTTTCGTTCTCCTCAGCAGGAATATACTCGTACACTGATTAATTCAGCGCTGCATTTGCAAAAAGATTCCGGTTCTATTGTTGAAAGTAATCATGCTAGTGCTGCACCAATCTTACGGTTATCTGAACTGAAGCAGCACTATACGATCGAATCTAACTTTATCTCTCGCTTGTTCGACAAAAACGATCGCACTATCCGCGCTGTGGATGGCATTGATCTTGAACTTTATCCGGGTGAAACCTTGGGTTTAGTTGGAGAATCAGGCTGTGGTAAAAGCACCTTATCTCGCACGATTTTGCACTTACTTCGACCGACTAGCGGCAAAGTAGAATTTTTTGGACAAAATCTAACCCGCCTCAATCGCGAACAACTGCAAAAACAGCGACGACAAATTCAGATGATCTTTCAAGATCCCCACGCTTGTCTGAATCCGCGCATGACGATCGGCGAAAGTATTGCTGACCCGCTTCTGATTCACCACCTTGCAACCCCAGAAAAAGCGCGGCAAGAAGTGGAATATGTTCTAGAACGAGTCGGACTCACTCCAGTTGAATCGTTTTACCATCGCTATCCGGGCGAACTCTCCGGAGGACAGCAGCAGCGCGTTGCGATCGCTCGTGCCCTGATCACTCGTCCTAAATTAGTAATCTGCGATGAGCCTGTTAGTATGCTAGATGCTACAGTGCAAACTCAAGTGCTGCAATTGATGCAGGATCTCAAACAAGAATTTGACTTAACTTATCTATTTATCACGCATGATCTGTGGGTAGCGCGATACTTCTGCGATCGCATTGCAGTGATGAACGGCGGCAAAATTGTTGAACTCGGTGAAACTCAGACTTTGTTTAAACATCCTCAGCATCCCTACACCCAATCGCTGTTAGGAGCTGCACCCTTGTTAAACAAGATGACTGGCTAATAAAGAAGCTAAAATGCTCAAGAGTGCGTAATCTGTTGTATGACGAAAGCAAATTCTCCAAAGCCAGAAGCTCCAAAACCCGACACGCTTGAGCAAAATGTCGGTAGTTGGCTCGTTCGCAGCTTGATTTTGTTGGCGATCGTTCTGATCATTGGGCATTTGCAAGGGAAGCGCCCCGAATTTCTGACGTTTGAAGGTTCAGGACGCGGAGCAGATGCGCCCTTAGTTAAGCAGGGCGGCGATCCATACGTTCGGGCGCTGATGCGAACCATCTCGGCGAGTGAGTCAAACGTGCGAAATCCTTATGGTGTAATGTATGGTGGCACTTATGCACAGAGCTTAAACGAGCATCCCGATCGCTGTATTACGATCGTCAATGGCCCTAATATTGGAAACTGCACGACCGCAGCAGGGCGCTATCAGTTCATCACGACCACTTGGCAAGAGAAAGCAAGACGCTACCATCCGGCTCCCGACGGCTTTTTCATGTGGCAGAACTACAGCTTTGAGCCGCAGTATCAAGATGAAGTGGTTTATCGCTGGCTCAGTGACTCCCAAGCTTGGGGGGTAGATATTCCTCAATTGCTCAGAAAAGGACAAGTCGATCGAGTGTTGAAGATTCTGTCTCCGACTTGGACAAGCTTAGGCTATGGGATTGAAACCAACTCAATGAGTGATGCGTTGCCCAGAATCTATCAGCGTGTTTTGCAGCAGGAATTAAAACAAGGCAAACAATCCTCGTTTTAATTGGAACGATCGGGGTAAGCTCTGTGCTTACCCCGCTTCAATTAACTATTTGTTGAAGCCGTCGATCGCGTCTTTAACACCCTCGACAATGTTCTTCACCGGATTATCGCTAGTCTTCTGCATGGCGGTTGTAGCCGGAGTTGCATGAAGTTTGGGCTTCGGTTGCGGCGGTTCAGGAATCGGGCCGAGCGGTTGAGGATTTGCGACATACTCGAACTGTCCTTTACCATCCATCGATTGTCCTTTCGCCCAGCGTCCTTCTGCGCTGTCTTCTCCTTCCGAATTGTTCCAGAACTGATAAGCATACTCGCGCTTACCGTATTCGTGAGCAATCTTCGGAGTCACAACATCTTCAAAACCATCGCTTCTCAATTCTTCGATCGCTGCCAACCATTGGTTTTGGTGCATCGTATCGCGTGCAATCATGAAGCTCAAATGATCGCGGATGCCTGGATCGTCCGTCATTTCATACAAGCGAACAGTTTGCATCAGACCTTGAGACTCTGCATGTAAGTTCGATCGGAAATCCGCCAATAAGTTACCGCTTGCAGTAATAAAGCGACCATTCCAAGGGAAACCGACGCTATCGGCAGGCATTGCACCTTGACCTGACACAATTTCGTGCTGAGGGTTCATTGCAGCAACAATCACATCTCTAGGATTTGTTCCACCCATCACTGCGCCCACAACCGGATCTTTAACTCCTTCTTCCTGCATCTCAACAGGTGCTTTATCTAATAGATGCGCCACCATTGTTGCCAGCATTTCAACGTGGCCAATTTCTTCGGTTCCAGTATCTAGCAGCAAATCGCGGTATTTTGCAGGGCCGCGACAGTTCCAACCTTGGAATAGATACTGCATCATCACAGTCATTTCACCCATTGAGCCACCAATTAGCTCTTGTAGCTTTTTAGCGTAAATTGGATCGGGTTTAGAGGGTGGCGTAAAATATTGCAAACGCTTCGTATGTAAAAACATGATATTCCCCAAAAAAAAAGAGTGTTCAACAGTTGCTTAGATTGCTTTGGGTAAGCAACCTAATTAAGTCCGAACACCTCATTTCTAGCGGCCCAATCTGTTAACTAAATCAGCCTATAGTTGAACCCTCAAGACATAGATTCTTGAGGGTTTTTCCATCGCTCAACTAATTTGTATCCCGCAATGATCAGCGATATGCCAAACCCCAAAAATGCTAGATCCCACAGCATATAGTGAGCACCGGAATGCACATGATGAATTCCCAGAATTTCGTGGTCGATAATCCCTTCAAACGTATTAAACAACCCTGCCCCTAGCAAGATTAAACCGATAAAGGGCTGACTCGATTTTGGCAGTTCATCGGCTAGATGCGATCGCCACAACAGCGTCACACCTGCGATCGTCAAGAAATAATCTGCAGCATGAAACAAACCGTCTGCCACCGAATGCACTTTCACATCTGCCATATTTGTCATCGGTCGCACAGTGCTTAACATATGATGCCACTGCAAAATTTGATGGAGAAAGATGCCATCAAAAAATCCTGCAAAGCCCATTCCTAATAAAATACTGGCTAAAACGAATCGCTTCGGTAGAGTAGCTGATTCGAGCGGCGCTTGAGTTACGTTCGTCATAGTTAAATTAAACAAACCTACTAATGCCTTGACCGTCTAGACCTCTGTCTAGAGAGCGAAATCAGTGATTGAGTTACATGGCAGCTCTCAATTAGTTGAGGAGGGCCATTTCCTTCTAGCCTTTATGGCTCAAACAAGAGCGCTATATTTACAAGATCTAACTCCAGTTAGGTGGATAGTGGTGCAGTCCCTTTCAAAATTCAGGGGATCGGCAAGCTCTAGTGTTATTTTGTCGATGCCTCAAACAAATCAGTACCTATAGGAGAACTAAACATGGTTGCAACCTTAGATGATACAAAACGATTGATGATCGGCGAACGGTTAGCAGATCTCAAAGCGTTTCAAAGCCTGATTCTCTCAAACGATCAAAAACTAATTGATGCTTGCCCCTACGACGATGTTCGTGAACGATTGCAGAATATGCTCGAAGACGATCGCAAAAACTTGGGCATCGTCGAAACCGTGATTGTGCAATATGGGATTCAAGCTGAGCCAAGTCCAGCGACTCGCATCTTTATCGAGAACTTTGAGAAGATGATGGAGGGTGATCAGTTTACGTACTATCAAAAGCTGATTCACCACGAACTGATGAAGCATGGTCAAGCGATGAGCGGCATCAACATTCACAAAGCGGCTCAGAAAGTGGGAGCAGATATCGAAGTTGCGATCGCGCCACTCAACACCGTGAACTTTGAAGGTCGAGCGCACCAAGAACAACTCAAAGGAATGCTCGAACAAGTTGGAGTCCGCGAAATGACTGGGATGGATGCGGATCAAGGAATTTGGGCGCGGGTACAAGACGCAGTTGCCGCTTTATCAGGTGTTGCAGGGAGTGTGATTACCCAAAACACCGATAAACAGGACATGAACATCCAAACCCTGATTCGGTTGGATCACAACAAAGTGAATACGATCTTCACTGAGATTGGCGCAACAAAAGATCCGCAGAAGCTGCAAGAGTATTTCGGGCAGCTCTACAAGGACATCTTGGTACATGCGAAAGCCGAGGAAGAAGTCGTCTATCCGAGAATTCGATCGTTCTACGGCGACGAAAATACTCAGGAACTTTACGGCGAACAAGCTGAATGGCGACCGATGCTAGAGGAAATTAAGTCGATCGATCCTGCATCGGCGGATCAGTTTCGCTCCAAGATCAAAGATTTGATGGAGCACTTGGGCGACCATATTCGCCAAGAAGAAAGCACTATGTTTGCTGCGATCGACAAAAATTGCAGCACCGAAGAGAAGGAGCAAATGGCAACTGAGTTTAAAGCGGTGAAAACAAGAGTACAGCAGGAGATGTCCTCAATGTAGTCGCTAATGTCATCGCTTGAGAGGTGCGTGATTGTGAATAGCGCACCTCTCAAGTAGAGGTCTATTTCTCAGTAAACGTCCAAACTCCGTTCCACTGTTTGGGTATTCCTTGATCGATCAGTTGATTGACTCGGCTGAGGTAAAGTTGTGCGGTTTTATCCATAGCATTCACCGCCAGAACTTTCTCAAAGGATGTTTTCGCCGCGATCGCATCCCCCTGACAGTAAAGTTTTATGCCTTGCTCAAAGTCTGGCTGTGTTTGAAGCTTGAGCGATCGTACTGCTTCTTGCTCCGCATCTAGAACCTCATAAATTGAGAGAGGTTCGCTTCTTCCTTTTACGATGGCACGATCGAGAAATCGCAGTTGATACTGTTCTGGAGCAGTTAGATTCTCATACGTTTGCTGTGAGAGCAATAGTGATACACCATAGAACTTAGTTAAACCTTCTAAACGAGCCGTCAGGTTAACATTATCGGAAAAAGCATCACCCTGCATTCGGCTCTCTTCGCCGATCATGCCTAACATCATATGACCCACATGAATGCCAATTCCAACTTGGATGGGCTGTTCACCTTGACGGTCTTGGTTGAATTGTTCAACGGCTCGAAATAGATTGATTCCTGCCGCGATCGCATCATCTGCACCCTCTGGAAACACAGCCATCATTCCATCACCAAGAAATTTAACAATCAAGCCGTGATGATTGCGAATCTCCGGGCTGACTCGCTGTAGATAGGCGTTTACAAAGGCAAAATTTTCTTTCGGTGTCATGCTTTCAGATAGAGTCGTGAACGATCGAATATCTGAAAACATGACTGCCATTGTTTTACTCACATGGTCGCCGAGTTTCACTTCAGTAATGCTTTTCTTTCGCAGAAAGCGCAGATACTCATTCGGCACAAAGCGACTGTAGGCTTCTAGTAATTTTTCTTGCTGATGGTTCGCTTCAATCAGTTGAGTTTCCCGAATTTTGACGGTTTTAACCATGTGAGTAAACACCCGCGCCAACTGTCCGAGTTCATCATCACGCTTTGCAACCTCAGATAAAACATCAGGTTGAAACGCATCCCGTTCGACATCGGATGCGGCAGTTGTCACTTTACCGACTTGCTCGATATAAGCTGCTTGGCGGAGAATTTCAGCCTTAAACAAGGCTTCTGCTTCTTGTCGCTTCAGAAAATTTAGATAAGCTTTGGAATGATAGCGAATCCGAGCAATCAGTTCTCTTGCATCAGGAAGCTTTACTAAGTAGTCATTCGCGCCTAGTTCAAAGGCTTTCGCTTTGATCGTTGGGTCTTCTTTGCTCGACAGCACAATTAAGGGAACAAAGCACGTTGTTGCATCCCGCGATCGCAAGAACTGAACCAGTAATAGTCCCTCCATTTGCGGCATGACTAGATCTTGTAGAATCACTGTTGGATGGCACTGTGCAGCAAAATCTAGTGCTTCAGTCGGATCACTACAGTAATGGAAGGCAATGTCTACTTCTGAGGCCAACATTCGCCTGATTGCTTCAGCAATAATCGTTTGATCGTCGATGAGTAGCACTGTGATTTGTTCATCGAGTGAAGAAGTCATAGTTATGTGAATCTTAGGGTAGACAGAGTTGCAGCAATTGCGGCTGGGGAAAGCACCTCGATCGCAGCGTTTAGCTCGACTGCAGCTTTCGGCATTCCATAAACCACGCAGCTTTCCTGACTCTGCGCGATCGTTTGCCAGTTCTGCTGGCGCAGTGCTTGTAATCCTTGTGCGCCATCGCGTCCCATTCCGGTGAGTAAAATTGCAGTTCCTTGACGGTTCCAGTGTTGAGCTAGACTTTTGAAAAACACATCAACAGAGGGTCGATACACGTACTCGATTGGGTACGGTGTGTAGTCGAGCGTGAGATCGGATTTTAGATAGAGGTGATCGTTTGTGCCTGCAACTAACACTGTTCCGCGTTCGGGTCGATCCCCTGCCATTGCAATTCTCACAGGTAAGCGTGTTTGTTGGCTTAACCAGTCTGCAAAGCCTACCGAAAAATGAGCATCCACATGCTGAACAATGACGATCGCGGCTCTAAAGTTGGTTGGGAGTTCAGCAAGAATCGTAGCGAGTGCTTTTGGCCCTCCGGTGGATGAGCCGATCGCAATCAGCGGCATCAATCCATCTTTGTGAGCGGTTCGACTGTAAGCAGATGAACTGCGATGCGCTGAGGTCAATCGTTTACCCATTCTCGAAATTTTGGCTAGAAGCTCCGTTGTTCCAGCGCGATCATCACTTAGACCAGAGATATCCACAACATCGATCGCCCCTTGCTCGATCGCAGCGTAAACAGCCGAGATGTGTTCTCGCAGGTCTGTTGTTGTAATCAGAACGCTACAGGCAGCCAGTTTTAGAATTTGCTCAGTCGTCGCAGCAGGTAATTGAGCATCGATCAGAATCACATCAGGTAGAGTCTGAAGACATTTTGCGGCTGCCTCTGTAGCGCTCTGCGCTGTCCAGATTAACTGATACTGCGCTAGCGCTTGCTTGAGTGCTGCAATCTGGTGCATAGAAGGGTTGACGATCGCAATTTTCATGTTCAACGACCTACCAAACTGACAACCGCATCAATCAAACCATCATCATGAAAACTACTCTTGGTGAGATAGTAGTCTGCGCCTGCTTCGAGTCCCTGAATCCGGTCTTCTGGGCGATCGCGGTAAGACACAATGATCACAGGTAACGAATGCAAGCGAGAATGATTTTTAATGTGCTTCACCAGTTCAATTCCATTCATTTGGGGCATATCGATGTCGCTGATCACCAAGTCATACTGGTTCGTTCGGATGGCATTCCAGCCCTCTGCACCATTCACGGCAACATCCACGGTGTAGCCGCGATTTTCGAGCAGCTTACGTTCCATTTCGCGCACCGTAATTGAATCATCTACCACTAAAATTTTCTTATGCTTCTCAAGAGGAACATCGGCTTCGAGAGAATTCACTCTTGCGAGCTGTCCAGAATTCAGCAGCATATCAATTGATCGCACCATATCAGCAACATCTACAATCAAGATCGGAGTTCCGTCGGCAAGCAGTGAAGTTGCACTGATGTCACGCACTTTTCCCAAACGGGGATCAAGGGGCCGCACTACTAGATCACGTTCGCCCAAAAACTTATCCACAACCAGCCCGTAAGGACGGGATTGATCGCTAACCACGACCACAGAAAGGGCTGCATCCTGAGACATTAGCTCTGGCAATTCGAGAATTTGATGCGCGGCAACCAAACCAATGTGCTGTTGATTCAGGGTGAAATATTCGCGGTTTTCAACATCACTAATTTGCGATCGTTCTACTCTGACGATTTGATCAATTCGGGCTAGGGGAATTGCATAAGGTTTCCCTGAAATTTCAACTAACAAGGTTCGTACCACCGATAAAGTCAGCGGTAACTGAAAGTGAAAGCTTGTTCCTTTACCAACTTGAGACATGGCGCGAACGGTTCCTCCGACTTCTTGCGCCATGCTTTTCGCAATGTCTAAGCCTACTCCCCGTCCAGAAATTTCCGTGACTTGCTTGGCAGTAGAAAACCCTGGCAGGAATAAAAATTCCAAAAGTTCACTATCACTCAATTGTGCTGCCATTTCTGATGTTGCTAGGTTCTTCTTAATCACCTTTTGACGCAACTGTTCTAGATTGATTCCTTTACCGTCATCGGCGATCGTAATCGCTAACATTCCCCCTCGATGCAGCGCTTCGAGGCGAATTGTGCCTTCTGCGGGTTTTCCAACCGCAATGCGCTCTTCAGGGGATTCGATGCCGTGGTCGGTGGCGTTTCTGAGAATGTGAGTGAGGGGCGCTTCGAGCTTTTTGAGGATGTCGCGATCGACAGGGGTAGATTTGCCAATAATCTCTAGCTTGACTTTTTTATTCAGCTTCCGAGCAAGATCGCGAATCATGCGCGGAAAGCCTTGCACTCCATCATTAAACGGGCGCATATTTGAGGAAATGACCTCTCGATAGAGGCGATCAGAGAGATTTGCGGTGCGTTGGGCATAAAGTTCAAGCTCGGTTAAGCGATCGCCCAAGAAGCCGAAACATTCCTGTTCGCGCTGGCGAGCTTCGTGCAGGCGTTCTCTGCTTTCTTGGTCATAGATGCCGCGATCGAGCGAAGTCTGAAGCTGCTCTAGACTGCGCGACAGTTCCCCTAGTCGTCGCTTTAGCAGCATCATTGAGTCTGCATAGGGTTGAAGCCAGTTTGCTTCGATCAATGACTCTCCTGCGAGTCCCATAATGCGGTTTAAGTTCTCTGCGCTGACTCGCACTACCCGATCTTGGATGGCTTGCTCGGATTGCTCAACGGTTGCAGATTGTTTTGAGCGGTTTGCTTCCAATAGGTGAAGAGCTTCTTCGGTGTTTGGTTCACGGTCTAAGCGCTCAGGCTCGATCAGGGTCTTCTGGCTGGATTGGGCTGCTTGAACAGCTGGATCAAGGATTGCAGCGATCGTCGATCGTATGGATTCAAATGCTGAGTGATTGCGCTTTAACCATTGAGAAAGCTCTGAATTGCTAACTTGACTGATGCCCTGAATCAGATCAACCGCTTGCAGCAGTACATCAACATTATCTGGATTGAGTGTAATTCTGCTCTGTTGAGCCGCAACAAAACAGTCTTCCATAACGTGAGCCAGGTTAACGATCGCGTCAAGTGAGACAATTCGCGCTGCCCCTTTGAGGGAATGAGCCGCTCGCATCAATGTTTCTAGCGCTTGCCCAGATTGAACATTATTTTCCAGGGCAAGGATTCCGTCATTCAGAATTACGACCTGTGCTTCTGCTTCCAACCGAAATAAATCTAGCATCGAAGCATCTACGCTGGGCGATGCTTCAGGCGATTTCGGTGCTTCAATGAGCGCGATCGGGGGTTCTGATTTAGCTTGATCAACGGTTGCCTCACTGGGTAAAGAACTTGTAGAGGGTAAAGAACTTGTAGAAGCTGCAATCTGATGCGATGCAGTAACTTGATCAACCGTTGCCTCTACTGATTGCCCTACTGATGAATGGTTGCTGGATAAACCATGATTTAATGCAGCAGTCGCTCTTAAGGCAGTTTGAATGATGCCTAAACTCCAGGAATGTTCATTCAACCATTGATCAAGATCTCCTGTTGCCGCCTTGCTCATATTCAACAGAAAACGGCTAGCATACAGCAAATTCTCAACCTGCTCCGGAGAAAGCGTGACCGCTTTGTTTTGAGCCGCGAGCAAGGATTGATGGATTAAATTTGCTAGCTCTACGATCGCTTCCAATTTCATCAGTCGCGCTGCTCCCCAAGTCGCATGGGCTGCTTGACTTGATCGATTCAACTCTGCGATCGACAACGGCTGCGTTTTCAGAACAGAAAGCGACTCGGTGAGAACACCAACCTGAACTTCCACTTCGCGGCAAAACAGTTCCAGCTTTGAGTAAGTGTTCATCGATTAAAAAATCTTGTGGTTTAGCGTGTAAAACAATAGTTCAGAATCGAGATAGCTCACTTTCTGATTTTGCCAATGCACAATCCCTTGTGTATATGCTTCAGCCGCTTTTGCCACCACGATCGGGGCATCTTGTAGCTCCGATGAATGAAAGCGAAAGACTCCGTGCACTTCATCCACCGGAAACACCCACTTCTCGTCGCCTTGACCCGCCAGAATCATCCGCTTAGAGGAACCTGTCGCCGCATCTTCATCCGCACGTAAGTTCAAAAGATAGCTTAACGAGGCGCACAGCAAAGTTTCTCCCCGAATATTGACTAATCCGAGAAAGAGTTCATTGCTGCGGTGTGGAACGGGCTGAATGACACAGGGCGCTGTCACTTCCTGCAAAATCCGCACGGGCAGAGATAACCATTCCTTGCCCAAGCGAAAAATCATCACAGAAATTGCATCCGCTGTACACACGATCGCGCCTTCGCTTTCCGTATCTTCTGGATCGCTCGGTGCTTCAGAAAGAATGCGAATCCACTCATCGAGATAGTTCTGCTGGGGTTCGCGCTGGAGCAAACTATCTCCCGCTGCTGCATACACCGGACAGTCATAACAGTGCATCACGGTCGATAAGCGATCACAAGATCGATCGCCCATTACGCCGATCTGATTCCAGCAATCATTCAACGCTGTAGAGTCGATCGTCTGACCTGAAGTTACTAAGTCTTGCTGTATCATCGTCACAACCAGATTCAAACGTTAGCGGGCGCGAGCAATTTCACGACGGAGATTTTGCGCTGCATCATCTAACTGATCTAAGGCGCTGTTTGTTTCTCGCAGAGCATCGACAGTTTGGTGCGATGCTTGACTGAGTTGTTCCATCGCTTCGCTGATTTGATACGCGCTTTCTGACTGAGTTTCCACACTTTGGCTAACCTGCTCGAATCGCGGCGGCAAACTTTGCACTTGCTGAATGACTTTCGCGACTTGATCTCCGATTTTGCTCACCCGATCGGCGCTGTCACCTACGGATCGATTGAACTTATCCATTTCCATCACTCCCACCGAAACCGCGGACTGCATATCTTTAACAATCTGCTCGATTTCAAGCGTGGCAACGGCGGTTTGATTCGCAAGGCGACGAATCTCACGCGCTACGACTGCAAATCCTGCTCCATATTCTCCTGCTTTTTCGGCTTCGATCGCTGCATTGAGCGACAGCAAACTGGTTTGATCCGCAACTTTGGTAATCGTGACCACGACATTGTTAATGTTGTTCGCCTTTGCATTCATTACACCCAGCTTGGATGAAATTGCTGCTGTTGCATCAGTTAATTGACGCATTACGTTTGCCATTTCTACCAGTTCGTCCTGGCTGTCATTTGCAGAAGTTGCCGTTGTTTGCGCTAGTCCTGCAACTTGCTCCATTGTTTTGACCAGTTTTCGAGAGGTCGATGCGATCGTTTGGGCTGTCGCGGTGACTTCATTAGTAGAGGCAAGCTGTTCAGCTACTGTTGCTTCGAGTTCTTTGCCAGATGCCGCAATTTGCGTCGCAGAGGTGGTAATTTGCACCACGGATTGCTGCAAGCGTCGGATCAAAGCGTTACCAAGATAGCGTCCGAGCAAGATAGCACTTGTAGGCCCCAAAATCATCGCGAGTATAGTCCAAGACCTTGCTTGATTGACATCCTGATCAGCGATTTTTTCAGCCTGTTTTGCGACCTCTTCGTTGATTTTGAGAGATTCGAGTAGCGAGGTCGTTGCTGCTTCAAACGAAACGCGATTTGCTCTAGCACGATCGCGCAGTTGGTTCAACACATCGGGTCTTTGAGCATTCGGATCAGTGGGAGTAAACCTGTTGTCTAGATTTTGGCTGAGCTTAATCAATTCTTCGTGGTCAGTCTTCCAGCGGTTCCAGTTTTCCAATAGCTTCTTATAGTTGCGGTCTTCTTCCTCAGTACGTGGTGTAGTCTCGTACTGCTTGAAGCCCTCATCAATCTGTGCCCATGCTTTTTTAATGCGATCGAACTCTGTCTGACGCTCCTGCGGAGTCAGTCCCGGAATTAACAATGCCCGTTCTGAGGATTCGATCTGTGTTTGTCCTTCATTGACTTTCCAGAGTCCAATTAAGCTCGGCAGGCTGTTACTGCTCAGCGTGTTGATTCCACTGCTGAGGCGAATTGTGCTGACTAGACCCACGAAAGACACAATTAGTACTAACACGCCCATGAAAATAAAGGCGCTCATGATCCGACCTTTGAGAGACTTGTCTTTTAATAGATAATTCATCATTGTTACTCGGTTGTGGTTCAAGGAGTTAGGGGCTGAGCTTCTGAATCCGCTGCTGAAGGAGTTTTGCGCCGCTGAGGTCGCCGCGCCCTTCTTTGATCAAGGCAAGAGAAACTAAGGCCTGATAATGATTTGGGTTGAGATACAGTGCTTTTTGGAAGTAGCGTTCGGCGTGAGTAATTTCGGCTTTGACTTGATGCAAGGTTCCCAGAAGTGTGTAAACTTCAGCATTGGTGAGATCGTGCTGTAGATGAGCATTGCAATGGGCGACCGCGGCATCAATTTTTCCAGCATTGGCAAATTGTCGCGCTAGTTCTAAATCTGTTAAACCAGTGGGCTGCTGGATTGGTTTTGAGGGTGTGACGCTAGGCTTCGTCATCATTGGTCGCTCTGGTATGTCGCGATGCTCACGATCGCTCTGCTGCTTGACTGGAGCAGTTTTTTGAAACGCAAAGGTAAACGGTTGACGGACTGAAGTAAAGCGATCGCCCGGAACCTTTGCAGCTTCAGATGCACCGACGAATAGTAATCCGTTGGGTGATAACAATTGTTCTAATGTGTTGAAGACTTGCTCACAAGCAGCACGACTGAGATAAATCAGCAAATTGCGACAAAAAATCATGTCGTAGGTCACTTGGGCTGCTGGGAATGCAGTTAAGATATTTCCCTGATAAAAATTGATTGCTCTACGAACGAATGATTTAACTTCATGCCCGTCTTGAGCCGGTTGAAAATAGCGGTTGCGATCGATCCAAGCTTCACCTCGAAACGAATTTTTGCCGTAAATGCCCCGCCTGGCTTTGGAGATCGCTGTCTTACTAATGTCGATCGCATCAATATTAAAGCGATCAACGGATAGACCTGCTTCGAGCAGCGAAATCGCGATCGAATATGGTTCTTCGCCTGTTGAACAGGGAGCACTCAAAATTCGCAGCGATTCCCGCGATCGCGCTTGCTCGATCAGAAACTCAAACGGCTTTCGATCGCGAAAAAAATAAGTTTCTGGTATAACAATCTGCTCGATCAGCGTCTCTAGGGCTTGTGGAGAGGACTGTAGCGTCCTGAAGTAAGCAGGAATATCCTCAGGATCGCACTGGGCTGCAATGACTCGCTTGAGGTTGCGGGTTCCAATTCCCTCGACATCGATCCCGATCGTTTGATTGAGTAAGGCTGCGATCGCGGCGAAGCTCATTTCAGTTGCGACTCCCCTGACGCTGCTAGATAAATCTGCTGTACATCCGCAAACAATCGATCAAGATGAATCTGCTGAATCATGCCGCGATCGTCTAGGATCATTCCTCCTAAATAGGGAGCGGCATTCATATGAACGGCGTTAGAAGCAACAAATTTTGCTTTGGGTTTATCCAGGGTTTGAATCACTTGTTCTGCTAATAATCCTAGATAAGAAACCGTAGATGCTTCCGCAGACTTCACCATGATGATGCGGCTACTCAACTGGAAGCGACTCGGTGTTCCCTGAATCAATTCGCACAGATCAACCACGGGAACGATCGTGCCGCGATAGTTCAGCAATCCTGCGACGTATTTAGGAACGTAGTGCAGTTTTCGCAGCGGTACGCTCGGAATCACCTCCACGATATGAGAACTTTCGATCGCGTAAGGATCTTTACCAACGCAAAACAATAACAGCAGCATCGGAATGTCTTTGAGGTTTGACACCCTCAGTATTCCCAGGCTGAATTCATAAAAAACATACAATTCCGGCTGTATTCTAGATGAATTCTCGGAAAACCCAGTAGGAATTCGGATTCAGCCTCAATACTTTTACCGAGATTCTACGGATGATACGGAATCGCGGCTGATCGGAAGTTAACGGCTCGACTGCGATCGCTTTAAATAACGTCCTTGCGGTGAGCCTAGAATTTGTCCTCGATCGTAAATGAGATTACCGCGCAGCATCGTCTGCTTGACCCGTCCGGTCAGTTCCATCCCCTCAAACGGTGTATAGCCCTGCTTAGAGAATGATTCAGCAGCTCGAACTACAAAGCGTTCATTCGGATCAACTAACACAAGGTCAGCATCATATCCGATCGCGATATCCCCTTTTTGCCAGAGTCCAAACCGTTGTGCAGGATTCCAGCAGAGCAATCGCGCCATGTGGTCGTAGGACATTCCCCGCTTACTGCCTTCGCTCAGAACGCCTGAGAGGAGATATTCCGTGCCCCCAAAGCCCGATTTTGCTAGCCAGATGTTGTCTGGGTCTTGGAGACTGGCTTTCTTTTCGGCAGAGCAGCAAGCGTGGTCGCTAACAATCCAATCAATCTGATTTTGTAGCACCGCAGTCCACAGAAACTCGACATCAGCGCGCGATCGAATCGGTGGATTGACTTTCGCCCATTTCCCGGTGGGAGCTTCGACATCAAGAAGCAAATGCCCGATTGTGACTTCTCGCTTAAAGTTGATATGCGGAAATGTAGATTGCATCATTAGTGCTGCTTCAACCGCTTTACGAGAACTCAGATGCAGCAGATTGATGTTAATACAATTTGTTTCATGAGCGAGATAGGAGGCAATACAGATAGCAAGCCCTTCGGAGTGGGGAGGACGGGCAGCACTGTAAGCACTGAGTCCAGTCAAGCTTGGGTCTTGCTGAACGATTTTGGTATAAGCATTGAGAATCTCAGCAATTTCGCAATGTAGACTAAGGCTGATTGAATCAGCCGGATAGCGCTCTCGTAGTTGAGCTAAACCCCGCATGATGAATTCAAAGTGAGCAAAGTCATAGCGTTCTTCTTTGTTAATCATCAAAAATAGATTCTGCTGATCGGATAGACCATGCAGACCATAACCGCCATAAAACATAAAAATTTTGAACGAAGCGACCCCATATTGCTCAAACAACCATTGCATTTCATCAATGTGCTGAGCGCTAATCGGTGCAATGTGATAGCTATAATCGACGAAAAAGTTACCTTCCGATCGAGATAGCACCTCTGGGAAAAATTGCTGATAAGAGCCACCTTTATTGAGATAGTATTGTCCAGTTCGAATGTAGTTGAGGCTGGTAGTTACGCCTCCCATTGCGGCGGCTTTGCTTTCTGCGATCGCATCTTGTTCTAAGGATTGATAGATGCCAATGTGCATATGAGCATCTATCAATCCAGGAAAAGCGAGTAGATTCTGAGCATCGATGACCTCTGTTGCCTGTTCTGGGCTGATCTGTGACGCGATCTGGGCAAACTTACCATCCTTAATGCCTAAATCTAAGTGCTCTACACTAGATTGATGTGGACGAACGACACGCACGTTTTTGATCAGTTTATCCAGAATGCAAGGTTCAGACACAGCGCCTCCTACAAAATCAATAAGAACAATTTCTTCATAACTCTTAGAATGAAATCGTGACGAGTTTGCTTCTAAGCTAGGAGAAAGAACAATGGAGCAATTTAACGAGTATCATTTAGATCCCAAGCAGTTTACTTTTCTGAATATGCTTCAGGAGCAGTGGCAAGCGATTCGCGATGAATTTATCGCATTTAAGCAAAATGCTTCCCCAGCGGAAATGCAGCTTGCTCTTGATGTCATGGGGCCTAAAAGCCAAACGATCAAGACCAAAGGTAAATCGAAATATAGTGCCTTTGGTGTGTTATTTCAAGGAATGTTTATTGAACAATACATTCAGGCACATCGAATCAAATATCCCCAGTATGAGTTACAAGATGTGTCAGAAAAAGTATTTGAGTTAAAAGAGCAATATTTCCCAACATTGACAGAAGCGATCGTTGCAACAAATTCAGCTTATGATGGCATCCTGAGAAACGTATATTTCGGAACGTTTCTTCCGGGGCTAGATGTCAAGCTTCATGTGAACTATAACCCTCACATGAATCGCGGCTATCTGGGATTGATTGTGCCAGAAGGCGATATCGCGATGAAAATTTGCCATGACAAACTTTACTGGCACGAAGGCGAGTTCATGGTTCTAGACCACAGCTATCCGCACTGTCCACATAATTATACTGATGACGAAAGAACAGTCCTAGTAGTTGATTTCTTCAAAACGGATCAGCCTAAATCAGAAGTGATTCAGTTTGAACGGGAATTAGTCAAACAGCGTATGGAAGAGAATCCCTACAGTTTGGGCGTTTTTGGTAGGAATGATAAAGCGACCCCAGAAGACTTTATTAAGTATGGTTTGAGCCACCAGTTAGAATGGGATAGAGCGCTCGGAAGCGCCTGAATTAGCAGATTAATTCAAGCTAAATGAGTAATAGAAATTTGCGTAGGGAATTGCGGTCTGCTACTGAGCAGTAAAGGCTTTCTCTACGCTTGTTTTCTTTGCTTCTCTAGACAAATTGCGGCTCTGATCGACTAGCAAGTAGGCTGCGAATGCAGCGATTAGAACATTACGAATATTGAGAACAAAAAGCGCAATGATTCTCAAATTAAGCAATCTACCATATAACACTGGATACACCAGAAAAGTTGTCACAGAGATTGCGGTAATAAAGGCGATCGTAATTCGATTTAATCGCAAGAGCGGTAGAAAGGGTAACACCCAAACGAGATATTGGGGTGAGAAAACTTTAGCAGTAATCATAAACACAAGCAGCGTGATTGTGATGTAAGTTGCTAGAGTTCTGTAGGTGATTTCTCCACTTGCTACGTATTCCTGCCGAAATCCTTTTACGCAATAAAACAGCGTAATTCCTAATAAGCTCCAAGTGAGTATGGGTAGAACTTTGAGGATTGGAGTCGCAATCTCTGATGTGAAATGAAAGGCTCCATAGTTTAGCTCAAAGGAAGCATCAATGAAGCCGAACTTGCTCAACAGTAGCAGAATTCCACCCGGTAAGGTCTCGATGTGTAGTCCGCGTTGTCGGTGATAAGTCAGAAAGCTGAAGAACTTTTCTTGTGCAGCTAATGCAAAAGGTAAAAAAATCACAGCAACGGTGAGAATGTTGCCAAGTAAAAATTTTGCGCTAGCTTGATATTGCCGCTTTGTGAAGTAGTAGATCGAAAAGATAGGAATTAGAGCGACTGGATAAAGTTTTGCAGCAATTCCCAATCCTAACCAAATTCCCGCCTGAGTTGGGCGCTGTTTTAGGACAGCCCAAAATGCAATCACAGTTAAAAGCGCTGCGAAGATATCATATCGACAAAACACAACGATAAGGTTAGGCACAATCAGTGCTGCGTAGAAAGAGATCGTTCTAATCGCGGCTTTTTTAGTCTGCCAAGCCGCAATAATTCGCGAAAGTACGACTGCAATCAAGTGGCTAAAAAAAGCATTTTGAATAAATAGAAGAATTGCATACGCTGTAAAATTCAGCGGTTGCACAACGCTAGGCAATTGGGGAAGAGCGATCGGTAACAGCGCCAAAGGAGGATATTCAAAATTGAAATCAGTATAAGGAAATTGTCCTTTTAACAAGTTGAGCGAATAGTCGTAATAAATGCTGATATCGTATTGCTGATACTTACGCACTAGAAATAGAAATGCAATGAATAACAGCGATACAAAAATGAGTTCGATTCGCAGTGTGTTAGAAGTCGGTCTTGCCAATTTTATTCTCATCACTCAGGTATCCTAAAAAGCGATTACTTCTGCATGACACTGCCTTTCTGTCTATCAAAGTTTAATTGTCACTCATACGTCTTTGAATACTTTTTGTGCAAGCTTTTTGCCAATAGCAGAATGAAGAATTTAACCTGCTAGACACATCTATCTAGAGTAGGAAAGCTAGACGCTAATCAAGAAATGAAGCATATGTAAATCGTTATATCAGTTAGATTTGCCGTCGCTGCCTAAATATTCTCGATAGCCGCAGATTTGATTACCCCGGACATCAAAAGAGACTGCGACGCGATTTTTGTAAGGATTTCCCCACATCAATCCCTCGTCGCGAAATTCAAATACAACGGTCGTTTCGTTACTGGTTACGCGATCAAGCGTCAATTTCAACCCCGTTTCATACACTTCGGAAACATAGTTGAAAAACTCGATCGCT
The DNA here is from genome assembly GCF_039962495.1 of Leptolyngbya sp. AS-A5. Lineage (NCBI taxonomy): Bacteria > Bacillati > Cyanobacteriota > Cyanophyceae > Leptolyngbyales > Leptolyngbyaceae > Leptolyngbya > Leptolyngbya sp. AS-A5. The sequence continues at coordinate 29,116 of NZ_JAMPLL010000003.1, forward strand.
CTTGCTTTTCCAACATTTAATCCATGAAATTTGCCCAACGGAAACCAGAATGAAAAATCATCGGTGAGCATATCGAAGAAGGCTTGCCACTCCCCCGTTGCAAGTCCATGTTCAAAATGCGCAAAGGCTTGTCGAGCAACGGCTAATGTATTGACTGATTCTATAGTCATTTTTGGAACCTCACGACGACCTTACCGCAATTTTGACCACTCAATAGGTATTCTACGGCATCTGGAATCGACTCAATGCCATTAAAAAGGGTAGAGTCAACTGCAACCTTGAGCTTATTTGCGTAAAACAAATCGAGTAAGCGCTCGCGGGCTTCCTCTGCAAATTCGGCGAAATGCGGCATCAAAAAACCACGCACCGAAGCCGATTTCCAAAACAACTTCTGATAAATTCGAGGTTGAGTAACAGATTCTAAATCACTCATATACTCGGAAATAAAACCCACCACTACTAATCGCCCTCGTACGGCTAAATGATTCACGCAAGTATCAAAGACCTGCTTACCAATACAATCAAAAACTAAATTGATTCCATTGGGATATTCTTGTTGAAGAACTGTATCGAGTGTTTCGGTTCGGTAGTTAATAATGCGATCGCAGCCCAAACTCTTTAATAATTTCACCTTCGCCTCAGAGCCGCAAATCCCAATCACATGATTTCCAGCTAACTTGGCGAGTTGTACCGCAATATGTCCGACTCCGCCTGCTGCTGCCGTGACTAAAACAACTTCTCCGCTCGTCATTTCTCCCACTTGCTCAAGTGCAACCAGGGCTGAGGTTCCGGTCGGCATCAGTGTTAGAACTTCAGGAATTGCATTGCGAATCTTGATTGCAAGGTTTGCCGCGATCGCTTGATACTCCCGATAGCCTCCCCCTCGGACTGTGGTTGCAACAGCATCTCCAACTTTTAGGGTATGAACATCTTGAGCGATCGCGACCACTTCGCCCACGGCTTCGACACCTAGATCAAAGGGTGGCGTAAGATTCACATAGGGAACGTTTCCTTTACAAAGCAAAGTATCAAATCCAGCATTGATGCCAGCGAACTTGTTGCGAATTAGAACTTCTCCAGGATTCAGGGTAGGAATCGGCAGTTCTTCAAGGGCGATCGCCGAACGGAAATCATCGCTGAAGCGTTGAGCAACAAGCTTTTTGTAGGTTCTAGAAGGCATGGCAACAGTTGAATCGATCGACGCTTTTGATTACGCATTTCATTCAATCATGAGTCCGGTTGGCAATCAGGCTGTAGCATTAAAAATTGACTGACTCAGACTGACTGGCGGCTCGACGAGCCATCTGATACCAAATTGATTTTTGAGTGCTACAGATCTTGGAAGCCCCCTAAATCCCCCAGTCGTGGGGGACTTCACGCCAAATCTGTTTCGGATTCTCAAAGTCCCCCAGTATAGGGGATTTAGGGGGCGAAGGATCTGTCGCATCAACAAATTGATTCGGTATGACGATACGCTTTCAGGTCTACTTAAAAACTGTAAAAGTATGGGCGAAGCCGATCAATCCTCTGCATTCCCAGCAGCGACCAATGATTTTTTAGAGGCAGCTTTAATCCCAGAAGACTGGGGTGGAGACGGTCGAGGACGGATGAATTTGTCTGGACGACGAACGGCGATTGCCTTCGGCAACAGCGAAGCTCCCGCTTCAGAGTATGTGCCTCGTCAATATCAACTCTTTGATAGTCATCGTGTCCCTGAACAAGCGTGGCAAATTCAGGGAATACCAGAGCAGCCTGCGATCTGCCGAATGCTTTCCTGGAATGATCATGGCGCATCGACAGCCAAAGTTTTGCTGCCAGCCCAATTTGAAATTCCTGCAGGCAGATTCACAGCAGACTTGGAGATCTTTGTGCTGAGCGGTGCGATTCAAGTGGGAGCATGGAAACTCAGCAAGCACTGCTACTCTTTCATTCCAGCAGGAGTGAGAGTCGGAGACTGGAAAGTGCTAAACGGTGAAAGCGCGGAAGTTTTATGGATGGAAAATGGTCGTCTCCAGTATCAAGATTTGCCGAATCATCCAGAAGCTAGACTCGGTGAGTACATTCCTGTATTGGATAGCAAATTGCTGCCTTGGGGAAAGACAGACACAGCACAATTTATCGCAGCAAACAAGAAGTGGCTGAGAAAAGCAGCGAATGGAGGTGGAGTGTGGTTACTCGCCCTTTTGCCACATTATGACGGCAAGCAGATGATGATTCAGTCCTATAACGAAGAGGCATATGGCTTGGCGGGATGGTGCGATATCGGCGACTACAGATTCGCCAAAAATCACTTTTGCTATAGCCCCAGCTTTAGCACACTTCCCAGACATATCTCAGAAGATGGTGGTTTATTCTTTGTCCGGGTCGATAGAGATTTATCCCAAGCTGGAACGGTTTTGTCCTATGGTCATTCAGGCTGACTTGGGCGTTGTCGCTCTTCTTGAATGAGCGTGCGTTGATAGATTTGGTTATTTTTGAACCAATGCCAAGTGCGAGCGCGATAGTTGTTACAAGGACTAATTTGGATCATTTCATAAAGGTAAAAGTCTGGAATTGATTTGTAACTGAACCAAAGAATTACCGTGGAATCATCAACTTCCCAAGCATGACCTTTAATACGCTCTGTATCAAACCACAGCTTTTTATCGCAGTAGGCTCCGGGAAAGCGATGTTCTTCTTGCTTGCCGTTGTCCCAGGTGTAGCGATTGATTTGATAGTAGGATGACAGGTCATCTTGGGGAAATTCACAGGTGAGATGAGAGTGATGCCGATCGAGAATGGTTCCGTTACAGTCGATCAAGGTATAAGTTCCAATCCAGTCGCCTTCGTGTCGAGCAAGAACCGGCATTTCAGTCCGAATATCTAACATGATGACCTCCTATACATACCACCAAGGATTAAACACAGGCTTTGTTTTAATCAAATACGCTTTCTTTCGCATAAAACGTTTTAGGGCTGCGGCTCCCATGCGTGAGCCTCCTATTCCAGAGTAGTGAAACGCATTCTTTTCTCCTTCGTGAATCAAAGCTGTGAGGGCTGCATCATTAATACTGATTGCGCCTGCTTGAATGCGATCGCCAACTTCCAATGCTTCTGAGGTTGAGCCTGCGAATACGGCTGCACCTAACCCATAAATTGTGTCATTTGCAAGCTCGATCGCTTCTTCAACCGTTGCAAAAGGCATAATGGGCATAATCGGCGCAAATGTTTCTTCGGTCATGATTTTCATGGTGTGGTTTACCTCAGTTAAAACTGTGGGGTAGCACCATAAACCGCCGTCTAAAGTCTCAATCTTTCCACCACACTGCACGATCGCGCCCTTGTTGATCGCATCTTGTAGGTGATCTGCAATGATTGCTGCTTGTCGTTCGGCAATAATCGGGCCAATTTCACCATCATTAAGGGTTGGATAAGCTAATTTAAGTTGTGTTGCTTTGGCAATCAGTTGCTCTGTGAAGGGTTGAACAATGGCTTGATCGACATAAATTCGCTCGATCGACAAACAAGATTGTCCCGTATTAACCACTGAACCCCATAGAATTGCGGAAGTTGCAAGGTCGAGATCTGCGGACTTTAGAACGATCGCTGGATCTTTTCCTCCAAGCTCTAAAAATGCTGGAATGAATCGTTTTGCGGCAGCTTCTCCCACCTGTCGCCCAGTTTTTATACTGCCTGTAAAGCAGATTAAGTCAACTTGCTCGATTAAGGCGGCTCCTGTGTCTCCATCCCCCTCAACAAAAGTCAAGATGTCTCGCAGTTCAGGAACTTCATTGACGGTATCGAGTAAGGATTTGATGAAACGAGGCGCAATCTCACTAGGTTTAACAACCACAGCACAACCCGCTAACAAGGCCGGAATCGCATCAATCAGAGATAACAACAAGGGGAAATTCCACGGACTGATCACACCCACAAGCGGATAGGGAACAGAATCTTGCTGTAGGTGAATAAATGGAATTGCTGTAGGCTTCTCGATTTCCTGTAATAGTTCTGGAGCGAGTTGACACCAGCGATCGAGACTCGACAGCACCGAATCAACTTCTAATGCCGAAATGTCCAATCGTCCTGTATCTGCGACTAATGCCTGAATTAATGGCTCGGAATGCTGTTGAATCGCATGTTTCCACTGCTGCAAGGCTGCAATTCGCTGCCCTAACCCAGCGGATTGCCAAGCAGGTTGAGCTACACGCAGGCGATCGCACTGTTGAGAAAGGTCTGCTGAAGTAGGAGGCATAATCCAGGCATCGACGTTACCAGTGCGAGGATTGCGAACAGGAATCTGAGGCATTTAAATCACTCCTCGTTGAGCCAAGCGCTCGATCGTGGCTAATTGAGTTTGGATAAAGTGTTTTCGCTCGATTTCACCGTTTAGCATGGTGTTGCGCGGGTAAAACTCGGAATTATGATAGCTATCCACGTACGCATCAAATCGCTGGCGTGCAAGCATATTGCCTAATCCGGGTTGCCGACGATAGCGACGGAGTGCCGCTAAATCAACTTCGGCAAACGCTGCCATACTTTCCCCTGCCCCGGTTTCAGCTAACACTAATCCTCGATAATCCACAATCTTTGAACCCCCATCGACTGATGCGATCGGAATCGAACTATCCGCGATTCCGGCGGTGTTCGACGAAATGACATACATCATATTTTCAACTGCCCGGCTAATTTTTGCAGCTTCTTTGGGCGATCGTGCTTGTCCATAAATTTCTGAAGTAGGATGAATTAAGATTTCTGCTCCCCGCATTGCTAAACAGCGTGCGACTTCTGGAAATAGAATTTCATCCGATGCAACAGCGGCAAGATTACCAATCTCGGTTTTCGCAACCGGAAACACACCCTCTAGCCCGTAATGTTCAAGATACTGATCCCAAACATCATGAGGCGTTGGCGCAAACAGCGAGTTCAACCGACGATACCGTAGAACGACAGAGCCGCTTGGATCTATGACGAAACAAGTTTGAAAATACAAGCCCGGAAAATGTGGATCAAGTTCGTAAGCATTGCCTGCTAGGAAGATGCGGTGTTTTTGAGCAATCTTTCCCAATGCTTCATACTCTGCGCCTGATATTTCTAAACAAGCTTTGTCTGCCCAATCTTCTAGAGATTCGCCCATCGGAAAGCCTGTGAGAAAATACTCTGGTAATACGATTAAACGACAATCAGACCCAATAAAAGCTAAGCTCGCAGCAATCTGCTGATCTAAACGATCGAGGGCTTGCTGCATTTTTAATCGTGCAGAAGCGCGATCGCGGCTTTGATTGATCGCGTGACAGGTGACTTGAAGTGCTAGTGCCTTGTAAGCCAGCCCGTTTTCCATCAGTTTCATGTTAATTTAAGCGATGTCGGTTATTCTTTGACTCTAGAATGATGTGTGGGACTCATTCTTATTGAAGGCGATGAAAGCAAGAACCTTACACGATCGTCTTAAAAATTTAATCTGGGCAGGCTGATGGTTTCAACTCAACTTCTGGATGCTAAATACTGGGTGAAGATTCGATCGTCGCTTGATCCGGCACGATCGAACTATTTAATTTGGACAGGCGCGATTTACTCGTTTGTCCCCGGTGAGAAACGGCAATGTTTGTTCAAGATGGTTGGAATGAGTGTGAGCCGTTGTCTTCCAACTGAAGAAAATTGCTGGGCGTTTACCTCCAGAGAGTTAACGTATTACTTAGATCCTAAAACGGGCGAAAAGCTTCAAACTTGGACAAATCCTTGGACTGAAGAAACTGTACCTGTGATGCACGTTGCCAACAATCCGATTCAAGGAACCTTTAAAGGACAGTTTCCTGCTCAAGTGGATGACGAAACCACAACGCTTACATTTGATATCTTTCCTGCTTATCCAAATCCATTGAATGATCCAAAGTTCGCGGAATACTTTCCAAATCCTAATTATCAAGCGGCAGAATTGTTCAAATTTGTTGTTCCATCTGCCGAACTCTTTGATGAGCAGCAACCTTCCGTTTCAAAAATATGGTTAGGTTGGGATCGGATTGGCCCTTGGCTACCTTGGATGAAAATGGGCGATCGCACTGGGCACTTAATTTACAGCGCTTCAGGCCGCAAAGTAGCGGGCTTTGATCAGCTACCGCAATTACTTCAAGACGAAATTAATACCCGGCTGCCGCTCTATCGGGAAGCACCGGAAGCACCACTGGATACAGAAGATATGACTTCCTGGCTCTATTTCCAGCAGCATTTTGATGCGTATCTTGCTAAGGAAACATTTCCGATTCCAGCCGCTTAGCCTTCAATCAGTGTCCAAAAATAACCGTCTGGAGCGATAAAAGAAAAACTACGATCGCCAAACTCATCCCGAACAATCTCGGACACGCTGCGAGCCGAACTTGCTGTGATGCGATCGTGATAGTTCTCAATCTCTCTTACCCGATAGGTATAGAGCGACAGTCCTAAACATCCGGGTTGCGCTTGGTCGAACCGACTCGGCAATGAATAAGCTTCTGGAAATCGCACAATATACAATCGTCCCGATCGCGCTGCTTGCCAATCAGTAACAGACGATCGTGGATCATCAAATGCCGTCACAATGAACTTTTCGCCGGGTTGTAAGTCAAAAATTTCCCGTCCTGCCTGCGAAGATTCATAACTTGTCTCGACATCATCCCGAACGCGCAAGAGTCCCAGAACATCTTCATAGAACCTCAGCGTTTCCTTGCGATCGTCTTGAACAATCAGCCCCATATGCGTAATTTGACTCGCTTTCAAGGCTGCCTGCTGATTAATTTGACCATAGTTCAGCACCGTGTATCCAAAGCGTTGAAACAGTACCTGTCGAGTGAGCGGTTGCAGCAATAGCATTTCTCGAACCCCGATCGCGGAATCAATAAACGGGCGCATTTGATGCTCTTTGTTGTAAATCTTTTCCCAGTGCGGCAATGTATAACGAATTGGAAGTCCTGCTCGATCGGCTTCTTCCGCATGGTTGAGGAGCGTTAAAACATCTGCTGTCATAGTCGTTGCCCATCGATTCCCTTTGACTTTCATCGACTCCAGCGCTAAACCCTCATTGCGGGGCTGTTCCCATTGCATCAAGCGAATTAAGCCGTGATCAGCCGTTTGGTGACTTAGGCGAACGGATTGCACTGAAGAATCCACTTGATACAACGTTTGAGCGATCGAAGCAGAAAGTTTTCCTGCTTGAGCCATCTCATATCCAAACTGCTGCCAATACTCGATCGCGGATTCTATGCCAGAAACACCGATACAGACTTCGTAAATTCCAGCGATCGCAGAGGACAAAGACATAACTATTCTAAGAAGGTCAACGATGTCATTGTGTCAGCCGATGAATTAGATTGCAACTTGTAACGTTTTTTGACAAACACCAACGATGTAACACTTCTTCAAAGATTGCTCTAACCCTATGTGGGTCACAATGCTTTACTTCAAGTAGCTATAGAACCCATTTGGGATCTTTTTGAGGTGTCTTCAAGGCTAGTAATGCCTCGATCTTATGATTCAGATAGTTCTTGAACCACGATTTTTCTCCTAAATCTATAAGCTGCTCGAAACGGGCTTCCTGCTTACCTTTGTATTTCAAGAAAAGATCCCAAATGGGTTCTATAGGATACTGTCGATAACTCACTTGTGCAGCGATCGTAGTTTCGGAGAAAGTAAGCAAGTTATCTCTTCCGAACAATCCGCGCTATGGTCAGTGCAATTCCAAAATCTGAGACATCTGGGATCAAAACACCTGTTAAAGAAACCCTGTTAACGCCGAGATTCTATATCACTGATTTTGATGCGGTTGCGAATATGGATCTCTCCGGACACGAAGACGAATTAGAAGCCGTAGTCGCAGAACTTCGAGCAGATTACAATCGCCACCACTTTGTCCGCAACGAAGAGTTTCAGCAAAGCTGGGAACAGATTGACGGCGAAACTCGCGCTGCATGTATTGATTTTCTAGAACGTTCTTGTACGTCAGAGTTTTCGGGTTTTTTGTTGTTCAAAGAACTCTCGCGCAAGCTCAAAAATCGTCAGCCTTTGCTGTCAGAAGCTTTTCACCTCCTAGCCCGCGATGAAGCACGTCATGCTGGCTTTTTAAACAAGGCAATGGCAGATTTTGGACTATCGCTTGATCTAGGCTATCTGACAAAAAATCGGACTTATACATTCTTTTCGCCAGAGTGGGTGATTTACACCGTTTATCTATCAGAAAAGATTGGTTACTGGCGCTATATCTTGGTGTATCGCCACCTGGAAAAGCATCCAGAACATCGAGTTTATCCGCTGTTCCGCTACTTTGATAGTTGGTGCCAAGATGAAAATCGGCACGGTGATTTCTTCAAAGCTCTACTCCGATCGCAGCCCAAAATCTGGAAGCGCTGGCAAGCAAAACTCTGGGCACGCTTTTTCTTATTAACTGTTTTTGTGACGCACACTTTAACAGTGCTAGAACGATCGACCTTTTACGAATCGATCGGCATGGATGCAGATCAATACAACAAAGATGTGATTCAACACACCAACGAAACCTCAAAACGAGCGTTTCCGAGTGTATTGGACACCGATCATCCAGAGTTCTTCCCACGGTTGAAGAAATGTGCGATCGCGAATCAAAATCTATCTGAGATTACGAACAATCAGCGTCAAAAATGGATTCAGCTTTGTCAAAAATTGCCTTACATTGCTGTAATTATCTGGCAAATGCTGCGGCTCTACTTCTTGCCCTCCGTCGATGCTGAGACGACTCGATCTGCGATTCATTAAGAAAATTAGCCATCATTTTGTAGAGGCGCGAACTCCTCAGAAGCTTTTGATTGCGTCTCTACAGTGTCGATTAATTTGATTGCTCATTGTTCAGGAGTTTCCAATCGATGAAACACATTTCACAAACCGTTAAATTTAACGCGGCACTATTAAATCAATACAATCAGCCCTTACCTCGCTATACAAGCTATCCACCCGCTACAGAATTAAGCGCTGATTTTGATCCAGACTTCTTTCGCGCCGCGATCGACCTTGGCAATCGTAAACAAACCCCCTTATCGCTCTACTGTCATATTCCATTTTGCGAAACTCCCTGCTACTTCTGCGGCTGCAACACCATCATTACTCAGCGCAAAGAAGTTGCAGAACTCTACTTAGGCTATCTTGCCCGTCAAATTCGCCAAACGGCTCAGCTTGTCAGTTCTGATCGTGTGGTACATCAACTTCACTGGGGCGGCGGCACACCGAATTACCTTGATCTTCAGCAGATTGAATTTCTCTGGAAACAGCTACATCGCTATTTCCGCATTGATTCCAGCGCAGAACTGTTGATCGAGGTCAATCCTCGATATCTTGAACGCGATGATATTCATTTCCTTCGGCAACTCGGCTTTAACCGAATTAGCTTTGGTATTCAGGACTTCAATCCTCAAGTTCAAGTCGCAATTAATAGGGTGCAGCCTGAAGCAATGTTATTTGATGTGATGAATTGGATTCGAGAAGCAGGCTTTGAAAGCGTCAATGTGGATTTGATCTACGGCTTACCCTTCCAAACTGCGGCATCCTTCCAGTAGACTGTTGAGAAAACTTTAGCGTTAGATCCCGATCGCATTGCGGTGTTCAATTTCGCTTATGTTCCCTGGCTCAAGCCGACTCAAAAACGAATGTCAGAATCTACAATGCCCGATGCTGCTGAGAAGCTGAAGATTCTACAAAACACGATCGCCCAACTCACACAAAACGGCTATGTGTTTATTGGCATGGATCACTTTGCTAAGCCAAATGATGAACTTGCGATCGCACAACAAGCCGGGGAACTTCATCGTAATTTTCAAGGCTACACAACCAAGCCTGAATCTGATTTATTAGGCTTTGGAGTCACATCAATTAGTATGCTGCAAGATGTTTATATCCAGAATCATAAACACTTGAAGGACTTTTACTGCTCTATTGATGCAGGTCAGTTACCGTTCGAGAAAGGAGTGCGGCTCAGTCAGGATGATTTAATCCGACGCATAGTGATTATGGAATTGATGTGTCAATTTCAGATTTCTGCTGCTGGTCTAGAAGCGAAGTATCATTTGGGGTTTGATGTTGATTTCAATGATTATTTTGCTCAAGAACTATCACAGCTTGATGCACTGGAAGCAGATGAGTTAATCAAGCAGTGGAGCGATGGGATCGAAGTTACTCCAATCGGGCGGCTGTTGATCCGCAATATCGCATCGGTTTTTGATGCTTATCTTGGAGATCGTACCGCTAAAACTTTCTCCAAATCAATCTAATTGCGTATGAGTATCCCGTCTGGTGAAAGACGGGATCATTTCAGAAGCAAGGATTCAAACTGTAAAGAAATGCTTAAGTCTTTAGCTCCGTTCGCAATTCCCGTCATTGTTTAAAGTAGAAAATGGCGGAATCAGGTTGGAATGGATGCACAACGTAAATGATTGTTTAGAATTCAAGTGCCCGATTTAATTTGTTGTAGACCTACTCGGCAACAAATGGTCAATTTTAGTTTTAAGAGAGCTATTTACAGGTAAGCGCCGGACACATGAATTATTAGCAGCGCTACCGGGAATTAGCACGAAGACGTTGATGATCCGACTGCGAGAACTGGAAGAAAATGGCTTAATCGATCGACAAGTGTTTGCCGAAGTGCCGCCCCACGTCGAATATTCTCTCACTGAAAAGGGGCAGCAGATTCAGCCCGTGATGGCAGCGCTCTATCAAGTTGGGACCCAATGGCTCGATCAACCTTCGTGTCATTGTCCATTAGAGCAATTTAACCCCTCAAAAAGCTTAGTAAGCTGAAAAATACTTGTCCCTGGCGATTAAACTACCAGCGCCGTAGCCCAGCACAAAGAGCTAACAACTGATATCGCCAGAGAGCGATCGATTGGGTTTGAGATTGACGCGAGCGGTGTTTGGGTTGGGTTACAGTCCTTCGAGAATCAACAGTAAGGTTTACAAACTTGCCCCCGTAGTCATGAAGACAGATCCTGTAGTGCTACGCCAGTTTAGTTACGATTCTGCATTTCCTGAATCACTGCAAATCGAATATCGCGTTTTTCTGCAATTAGCTTGACACCTGCAGCTTGAAGCGACAGAAATTCAAGATTCTGTTCTTTGCCGCTAATTAAAAAATCATTGATAGCGACCTTATAAGTACGACCGCTATCTAGCGGTTTCCCCTGAATCTGCCACCCTGATTTTTCGTCATATTGCACATTTGCCGTTTGGAGATATCCGCCTGCACCTCGATTGGCTTTGCCTTGATCCAGCACTCGCTTCAATAACATTCCTGGTATCTCAACCGATAGTACCTTTCCTCCAAACGGTAAAATTCGAATGATATCGTACTGGCTAATTGTTCCCGGCGGAATGCGATCGTCAATCCGAATCGAGCCACTGTTAAAAATCGAGAGTTCTGCATCGCCCACTTCTCGGAGCATTGCTTTTGCAATTAATTCGGTTAAGTTCGTCGATCGATTGCGGACACTTTCTTCTAATCCGTCTAGATATTCAGTTGTTGTTGCAACCGTTTGATTCGGCTCAAATCCGCTATCTCGGAACGCCTGAAATCCTTTTTGCTGCCAGTCTTGCACAACCTTTGCTGTTTTAGGATCATCGGGTAGAGCAGCAGTGATCGGTTGGAGTTGTGAATCGATTGTTAGACATCGGCTCGTTGTGTCGTATTTGAGCGTATGAACATATACAGTGCGAGCATTGGCATCGGCTTTGAAGATGGGAGTGCCTTTATCGATACAGCGAGACGATCGCACAGGGCGCTGCACCAGTCGCCATTGCTGAATGTTTTCGTGTTCATGTCCGCCCAGAATTAAATCAATCTCTGGTACTGCGGCGGCGAGTTGTTGGTCTTCTGCCAAACTCAGGTGAGTGAGCGCAACGATCGCATTGACTTTTCCCCGGAGTGCGGCAACTTGGTTTTTTGCTACTTCAATCGGAGCGCGATAGCGCACATAGTTGGCTGGATTGCTGTCGATTGTTAATCCAATTAATCCAATCCGCACAGTAGCTCCGCGATCGCCTTTGATAGTGAGAATTTGCGATCGTTCAACTTTAGGAAAGGCTTGTCCAGTTTCATCATCGACGTTACTAGAGACCCATTTGAATCTTGATTCGCTTAAGCGTTGTAGAAACTCCTCTTTAGAAATGTCAAATTCATGATTCCCTAACGTCGCGTAGTCAAACCCAACTGCGTTCATTGTGGCGACCATTTGCTGTCCTGCTAACCGTCTACCATTGACTTTTGCAGTTCCCAGAGCAGAGGGACTAAAGGCATCGCCTGCAAGCAGCGTAAAGGTGCGTGAATTTTGTGCGAGAAGTCGTTTACGTAGGGTTGCGACTCGCGCCATGCCGCCGCGTTTGCCGCCTTCGACAGGTGTAATCTCATAAATATCGTTGAGGTGCAGCAGGGTAATATTGATAACTTCTGCAAGGGAGACTTGAGCGACACTGAGAACAGCGCCGAAGCTGAGAAGAAGGCTTTTTGCTGAGAACATCAGTCGTTTCGAGTTCTTCATATTGGGTGTTATTTTGATTCGTTATTTCTAGTGAGGTCGCCTAGAATACAACGAAACTTTGGTGAGTTGTAGTTTTTTTAGTTTTCTATAAACTTGGCGCTCAGAAAAGCTCGTTCAGAACGATCGCTGCTTCCATGAGGGCGAGCTTAATCAATTCAGCACTTTATGCTTCTAGTAAAATCAACCGCAGTGCTTCAATCTGAACAAACCAAGGGAAGGGCTTGGGCTTCAGCATCTCCCACTTCTCTTTAAAGACTTCGGCTTGAATATGATAGTCCTGTGGATTAGTCGCATCATTCGTGAACTTGAGAAAGACTGTCATGCGATGCGGCGTTTCACTGGTTGAAACGAGCCAGCAAGGAAAGGTATTTTCTCGATTTGGAGCATCTGTAAATCGAATCTGATGGGCACGAATTCCAACATAAGCGAATCGATCAAGTAAGGGTTCAATTACTCGCAAGCGAATGCCCCAATCCATTGCATAAATCTCTTGTTCTGTGATGACTTGGGCTGGAGAAATGTTCTTGCATCCGGTCAGTTGAGCTACACCTAATCTACCGGGTCTTGCAAAAATGTCATACTTTGAACCATATGCAAGCGTCTGTCCTTGCTCCAGAACAATCAAATCATCACACACTCGATACGCTTCTTCTAAGTTGTGGGTGACAAACAAGCTCACGCCCTTAAACTCTCGGAGTCGTGCAATCACTTCTTGTTCCATTTGACTCCGCAGATGGGTATCTAAGGCTGAAAAAGGTTCATCGAGCAGAACTACCTCTGGCTCACTTGCAAGTACCCGCGCTAATGCAACCCGCTGCTGTTGTCCGCCAGACAATTGATGCGGATAGAGATCGCCATACCCTTGTAGTTGTACTGAATTCAACTGAGCTTTGATGCGCTGACGTGCTTCACGTTTAGCAAGAGACTTTGGTAAGCCAAAAGCAATGTTTTCTGCAACAGTTAGGTTCGGAAATAAAGCGTAGTTCTGCACCAGAAAACCGACTTTGCGATCGCGGCTCGGTACATTAATTCCTGCCTTTGCATCAAACAAAACTCGTCCGTTGAGAACAATTCGTCCTTGTGTTGGACTTTCCATTCCTGCAATACAGCGCAGTAACATACTCTTTCCTGCACCTGATCCCCCTAGCATTCCTAGTGTTGATTTTGTTGCACTGAAAGTCAGATCTAAGTCGAAGGCTGCAAGCTGCTTTTGAATGTCAACAAATAAACCTGATGAAGTTGGAGAAATTTCCGCAACTGCTTTATGATTTGGCTTTCTAGCGGTTCGCAGCAGTTTCAATTGCTGCTGTCGGTCTTGCCAGAAGTTGACCGCAAAGATTCCAGACAGCGAAATCAATAGAATCATCACTGCCCAGAACCAAGCCTCATTCATTGCGCCCGCTTCTACAGCAAAATAAATTGCCATTGGAATCGTCTGCGTTTGTCCAGGAATGTTGCCTGCTAACATCAAGGTCGCCCCGAATTCACCTAATGCCCTGGCAAACCCCAGTACCGCACCTGCTAACACTCCCGGCAATGCTAAAGGCAGCAGAACTCGACGGAACACTGTCCATTCTGAAGCTCCTAAAGTCCGAGCAACGGCTAAGAGGTTCTCATCAATCTGCTCGAACGCTCCCAATGCGGTTCGGTACATCAAGGGGAATGAAACGACTGTTGCCGTGAGCACGGCTCCATACCAGGTGAATACAAGGCTGAAATCGATCGACCCCAACAACTGCCCCACCCAGCCATTCTTACCAAACACCAACAGCAGCAAAAAACCCACCACAGTCGGCGGCAGGATCAACGGAGAGACAAAGATTCCTTCAAGTATGAATTTTCCCTTGCCGCGATAGTTCAGCATCCAATAGGCAACGGCGATTCCTGCAAAGAAGGTAAAGACAGTTGCGATCGCGGCTACTTTCAGCGAGATCCACAATGGAGCCAGATCAAGGGGAACAGTCATTGTTACATTCATTCGACAAAATTGCTATTTCGGCACAATAAATCCGTACTTGCGGAATACGCTTCTCGCTTCATTACTGGATAGATACTGCAAAAAGGATTTGGCTACATCGACACTCTTGCTGCTCTTCAACACTGCTATCGGATAAACAATTGGCGAATGAAAGCTCTCAGCAGCAATGGCAGCAATTTTCACTTTATCGGAGATCTGAGCATCGGTCACATAAACAAACCCTGCATCCGCATTGCCGCTTTCAACCGCCGCGAGAACTTGCCGCACATTGTTCGCATAAACGAGCTTAGAGTTGAGATCGTTGGACAGATTCAGCTTTTGCAAAACCTGTTCAGTATACTGTCCGGCAGGAACGCTTCTCGGTTCGCCGATCGCCACCCGCTTAATTTCCGGCTCTTTAAGACTTGAGAAGCTTGTGACGATTCTTGAGGCTTTGGGAACGACGATCGCTAATCGATTGTTTGCTAAGTTACCGCGAGTTCCCGGAACTAATGCGCCTCTTTGATCGAGTGTATCCATTTGCCGTCTTGCGGCTGAGATAAAAATGTCAGCAGGTGCGCCTTGCTCGATTTGCTGAAGTAAAGCACCAGATGCACCGAAGTTATAGGTCAAATCCACATCAGCGCGAGTCTTTTGATACAGAGGCTCAATTTTCTCTAGCACCTCTTTAAGACTGGCTGCTGCTGAGACTAATAAAGTGGTGTTTGCTGTGGTGGGTTGAGCGAACTGTAAGCCAAGCACGATCGAGAAGCTAATCAGAGCAACACTCAAAACCGTCAGGAAGTGTTTACGTTTCATACAGTTCTGTTTAGGATAAGAATCCTGAACGTCAATAGACTTTTACCAACTTATCAGATTTTACCAACTAAATTGGTAGCGTAATGCCCAGAAAAGATCAAGGATGGATCACATTTCAAACCTCTGAGGAGGAGCGGCAGCTTCTAGAGGCGATATGCCAACGATCGCAGCGCACCAAAACTGAGGTGCTACGGGAGATGCTGCGGGGGTTAAAGCAGTCCGGCGATTCTGAGACGACCGGGGAAATAGCTCAAGAAGCGGCTGTCGATCGGGCTGTAAGTTCATCGAAGAAACCGCTCAAGGTGAGTTCTCGCAATGTTTTGGAAGGGAAAGTGAAGCGACTGGTGAAAGGGTCGATTCATACGGAGGTGACGATCGAAGTGGTGCATCGGGTAGAGTTAACTTCGACGATTACGACGACCTCAGCCGAAGTTTTGGAACTCGAAGAAGGTAAAACGGCTTATGCAGTGATTAAGTCGAGTGATGTTGTAATTGCGATGGAATGATTTACTGAACGGAAATACTTGGAGCATATTGCTTGGATCATATTGCCATACGACAATGAGTGTTCCAATTACAGCAATTTGGCAGACTTGCCGCGAAACGGCATCGAAGGAGCATCTATCTCTATTTGGGCGATTTCTGAACCCGAAGTAATGTCAACGTTCGAGTCGCGATGAGTCCACAAATTTGGAGTCATTGCAAGGAATTAGGGTTGAAGACACCTTCAAACAACTCAACATCGCCGTCACCTGGGAACGTGATCTTTACTAACTTCCCCTATTTTGGCTCGATCGACGATCAATCATTTCTCGCCTCACCAACGGCTTACCCACTGCAACCCGTGGAAGCCGATGCTTAAATCCACACAGAATTTCCCAAGAGATTGTGCCGAGTACATTCGCCCAGTCGTCTGCCAAAATCTTTTCGTTGCCGTCCTGCCCTAACAGCGTTACAACTTCACCTTCCTGCAATGCTGGAATATGGCTCACATCCAGCATCAACTGATCCATTGTGATTGACCCAATTTGCTTTGCGTGTTGTCCTCGAACTAACGCAGTCATCTTGTTCGATAAATTACGCGGTACACCATCTGCATATCCGATTCCAATCACCGCAATCTGAGTTTCACGATCGGCAATAAACCGATATCCATAGCTCACTCCGGTTCCCGCTTGAATGGTTTTCACCTGCGTCACCCGCGCTTTCACCTGCATCACCGGACGCAGATCCAAGCGCGACCGCAAATGCTCTGCCGGATAAAGTCCATACAGCAAAAGCCCTGTCCGCACCATGTCATAGTGCAAGCTCGGATCAACAATCGTCCCGGCTGAGTTCGCCAAATGAAAGCGGGGATGTTTTCCACTCAGGTTGTAACCACAGGCACGAAGTCCCGATTCATAGCGATGCTGCTGTTGTTGCCGGATAGTCGGATCAAGATCTTCGGCAGTTGCTAAATGTGAATAAATACTCTCGATCGATAGATTCGGCAAGCTCTTCACTAACTGCACAAACTCGACTGCATTTTCCCAAGAAGTTCCTAAACGCGACATTCCCGTATCTAGTTTGAGATGAATCGGCAACACACTCTGTCGCACCGATTCTGAGAATACTAAGGCTTGCTTGGGAGTACAGAGAGTAGGTTGAAGCTGCCAATGCTCGATCGCTCGAGTCTGCTCTGCGGTATGTGTCGCTCCTAGAACTAAAATCGGCGCTTCAATTCCCGCTTCACGTAGCTCGATCCCTTCTGGAATCGTCGCCACCCCTAGCCAAGACGCTCCTGCTTGCAAAACAGTCTGCGCCACCGTCACCGCCCCATGGCCGTAAGCATCAGCTTTCACCACTGCCATTAGCTCAGTTTTGGCAGAAATCAGGCTAAGAATCTGCTGCACATTATGAGACAGTGCCGCCAGATCAATCTCAACCCAAGCGCGTTCCCGCTGCATCAAGGCAATACTCGAACTTTGGTCCCAACTCAGCATCACTCCTACTCCTCAGCCACCATTTGCCTGTCGGCTCTTGATTCTATTTCAACAATGTTTTCAAAATCGGAAAATTTAATTTTCGATCCCGAAGCCACCGCCGGTCATCTCTCAACTGCTTGACTCTCACTTTACAAAAAAGACCAAACGGAGAAAAGTGAGTGGAGATCGCTTCTTTCAACGATCGCCCTAGCCATCACCGAATTGGTTGGATATGTTAGCATCAGTGCAAATAAGCGTGTCTTAAAACAATCCGAATGGGAAAGGTTCTGGTGCTCAATGCCTCCTACGAACCGCTCAATATTACC
This sequence comes from Leptolyngbya sp. AS-A5, assembly GCF_039962495.1. Lineage (NCBI taxonomy): Bacteria > Bacillati > Cyanobacteriota > Cyanophyceae > Leptolyngbyales > Leptolyngbyaceae > Leptolyngbya > Leptolyngbya sp. AS-A5. Next base: position 46,685 of record NZ_JAMPLL010000003.1, read on the forward strand.
AGTTGGCGGCGAGCAGTTGTCCTGCTTATCAAAGGCAAAGCTGAGCAAGTCGAGCATAACGGAAAGATGATTTATTCGGGGTTTCCACTCCCCACCGTGATTCGCCTGCGCCATTATGTGCGCGTCCCCTACAAAGAGATTCCGCTCACTCGCAAGAATCTGTTGCACCGCGACGGGCACTCCTGCCAATACTGCGGCTACACCGGGGACGATCTGACGCTGGATCATGTGATCCCACGATCAAGGGGCGGCGGAGATTCTTGGGAAAACATCGTTACGGCTTGCGTGCGCTGCAACGTCAAAAAAGGCAGCCGCACCCCCAAAGAAGCCGTTATGCCGCTGCGAAACCCGCCACATCGCCCGCACAGCAGTCTTTATTTTGAAGTCACCAAGCACGTCAAGAACGGCGTGAACCAAGAATGGCAAAAATATGTCATCGGGGGAGTGCGAGAAGAATAGAATTCGAGCGATCGCGGCTCCAGATCGGTTTCCGCTCTATCAAATGAGGGAAACTGAACAAATCGCTCTGCCGTTTTTTGAACTTTTTTGCGAAGATCAGAGAGTGCCTACGATCGAGCAGCTCAAACCAGGCGAGAACACTCTGTGAAGCGAAGCTGCCGACCGAGGCTGGTTCTATTTTCCGCACAACTTCAACGTATGCAATCTGATTCGACTGTGCCATTCACTTCACTCATCACAATGGAACCAGACTCTGGTATTTCTGGGCTGAATCCAACTGAGCCTCTATCGCATAGCCTCGCTGTAGCCAAGAGCAACGATCTTTCAAAAGCGTCAAATGGCGCGGCTCATGACCAGCGAGGACGCTACCCTTACGATGTCATGCGTTCTCCGGAGCAAGAGCAGAAAATCGAAGGGTTTCGTCAAGTTCTAGAGCGGCATCGCGGTGAGCGTCAGCTAATACTTTTACAGGATTTTCCTGATCCCGACGCACTTTCTTCGGCTTGGGCTTATAAATTAATCGCCCAAAGATACGACATTCAAGCTGAAATTGCCTATGCTGGAACGCTTTCGCATCAGGAAAATATTGCGCTTGTGAAGTTAACCGCATTACCGCTTCAACGATTAACGACACAAACCGCAAAAACAAAGGACTTCTCGGTTTACAAAGGCTGTGTGCTGATTGACAACCAGGGAACCACAAGCCAGCTTCTACCGTCGGTTCTGCAATCGAATATCCCGATTACAGTTGTGATCGATCATCACAGTATGCAGGACGACCTCCACGCTGAATTCGCTGACATTCGCTCCTATACTCGCGCCACCGCGACGATCCTGACGCAATATATTCAGGCGGGAATGCTGAAATTTGATACCAGCGCCCCTGAGCATATTAAGTGCGCGACTGCGCTGATGCACGGACTACGATCGGACACGAATCGATTGATGCAGGCGCAGGAAGAAGATTTTCTCGCGGCTGCCTTTTTAAGTCGATACTATGACGCGCAGTTGCTCAACGCGGTGATGCAGTCCTCGCGATCGAAACAGGTGATGGAAGTGATTGAACGATCGCTGAAAAATCGCACCGTTCACAACAACTTTTCGATCGCTGGCGTAGGCTATTTGCGCTACGACGATCGTGACGCAATTCCTCAAGCAGCAGACTTCTTGGTGACAGAAGAGAATGTCCATACTGCTGTAGTTTATGGCATCGTTCACGACGAAGACGAAGAACTCGAATTCGTCGTCGGATCGCTTCGCACGAACAAATTGACGCTTGACCCGGACGAATTTATCAAAGAGGCATTTGGGCAAGATGCTCAAGGACGCTTCTTTGGTGGGGGACGATCGCAAGCAGGCGGCTTTGAGATTCCGATGGGATTTCTTTCAGGCTTTACAGAAAACAGCGAATACGCCAAAACCAAATGGTCGGTGTTCGATGCTCAGGTGAAGCAGAAATTACTGCGATTGGTCAACCCAGAGCAGCACTATCCCAAAGGAGTAAATTAATCTAAAGCAAGAAGCGTCTAGGGCAACGAATTTGGTAAAGATCCAAATAGCCCCTAGACGTTTGATAGGTGTATGAAGCTTTATTTGATTCGGCATGGACTGGCAGGACAACACGGCGATTACGCCAACGATGACGAGCGACCTTTAACTTCCGAAGGAAAGCGTAAAACTGAGCAGGTCGCAAAGCAGCTACGATCGTTTGGATTGGAGTTTGATCTAATCCTGACAAGCCCCCTGACTCGCGCTATGCAAACGGCTGAAATTCTAAAAGCGGCTGGCTTGGGCAATGCACTCGAAGTTGAGGGATATCTTGCACCAAGCGGAAATATTCAGACCTGGATCAGTTGGCTTGAAGCGTGGCGCACACCGGACAAGGCACTGGCGCTGGTGGGACATGAGCCGGACTTAAGCGGGTGGGCAGAACTGCTGATTTGGGGAGAAGTCCGCGATCGTCTCATCCTGAAAAAAGCGGGTGTAGTCGGGCTAGAACTGCCGAATACAGGCGGCGCGATCGGCAATAGTCGCCTATTCTGGCTGACTCCTCCTAAGTTTCTGCTATGAGAATAGAACCGACTTGTGAGAAATTTTCTGAGAAAGTGTCATCAATGTCGATTTGTCGCTCTACTCATTCCTGATAGCAATTTGATTTGTGAAGGCTGCACGCAACAGATTGTTGCGAAACTTTTGGTAGGAGAACGATTAATTGTGTCTCTACGATTAAGGGATGCGAAGAATCGGTGATCTGCTGAATTTGTTTTTAAATTGGTATTACGATCCGAATGGCGATCGTTATCCCTTAATTTTGTCTTAAGCGATTTAATTAAGCTAAAATTTTCCTACTTTGCTTTTTGCTACGCCGAGCTTCGAGATCTAAATCGTTTAATACGCAATTTTAGGAATGAGATGCTCTCTTCAGACACCGAACAAATTCCCGCTAATCTCAAACGTTTACTAGCTCCACATGGCATCGGATACCGCATCAAGCTCCTTTCTCAACTGCTTGGTCGCAGATTTCAAGAACGGCTTGATCCCTATAAGCTGACTCCGTTTCATTGGGTGGTCTTGTGCTGTTTATGGCAGGAAGACGGGCAGGCGACATCGAGTATTAGCGATCGACTCCAACAAGTCGGCGGCACTTTAACCGGGGTACTTGATCGCATGAGTGAGCGCGGCTTGATTCGCCGGGAACGCGACTTCCAGGATCGAAGAATTTGGCGAATCTGGCTGACCGATGCAGGACGACAGCTTCAAGATATCCTCCCGCCGATCGCAGTCGAAATTCGAGAAGCCACCTTGCAGGGAATTCCGCTTCCAGAGCGCGAACACTTGTCTAGCATCATCGATCGTATCATTGCCAATTTGTCTCATTCTGCCGTTACCCCCCATGCAGATGGTTGGCGGGCTTTGCTAGCTCCCTATAATCTCGGTTATCGCATCAAAATTATTGCGCAGCTAGGAACCCGCCGATTTCAAGAACAGCTTGATCCGCATGAACTCACGCCATTTCACTGGGTCGTTTTATGCTGTTTGTGGCAAGAAGACGGGCAGGCAACTTCTGAAATTAGCGATCAACTCCAGCAAGTCGGCGGCACTTTAACCGGGGTACTTGATCGCATGAGTGAGCGCGGCTTGATTCGCCGGGAACGCGACTTCCAGGATCGAAGAATTTGGCGGATTTGGCTGACGCAAGCCGGAGCGCAAATGAAAACGACGCTGCCCCCGATCGCCCAGTCCGTGATCGAAATGATGATGACCGACATCTCGATCGAGGAGCAAGCGGCGCTGTCTGATTGGGTGAATCAGGCGATCAAAAATCTCAACGCTATAGAAAAAACTGGGTAAGGAAACTCACCCAGTTAATGAAATCACAGCAATTTGAAAGCTTACTTGTTCGGTTGCGGAGTCATGCGGAGGTAGGGTTTTACCTCGGTGACGCCTTTGGGGAATTTTTCACGCGCTTGATCGGTCGGAATCGAAGGCACGACAACGCAATCGTCGCCATCTTGCCAGTTTGCCGGGGTTGCAACGCTGTAGTTGTCGGTTAGTTGCAGCGAATCAATCACGCGCAGCAATTCGTCAAAGTTGCGTCCGGTGCTAGCAGGATAGGTGAGCGTTAAGCGGAGTTTCTTGTTGTTGTCGATAATGAACACCGATCGCACCGTCAGGGTCGAACCTGTGCTGGAGTTCGGGTGAATCATGTCGTACAGTTCAGACACTTTTTTGTCTTTGTCTGCCAAGATTGGGTAGTTGACGTTGCAGCTTTGGGTTTCATTGATATCACCGATCCAGCCTTGGTGGGATTCTGCATCATCCACGCTGAGCGCAATTACCTTGACATTGCGCTGGTCAAATTCTGGCTTGCGTTTCGCCACTTCACCCAATTCTGTAGTGCAAACTGGAGTGTAATCCGCTGGGTGAGAGAAGAGAACCACCCAGCTATCGCCTGCCCACTGATAAAAATCGATCGTTCCCTCAGAAGAGTCCTGAGTAAAGTTGGGAACGCCATCACCTAGTCGAAGAGCCATATCGCGTAATTTCCTTTTGAGTGTCTGTCGATCGCAAATAGTTACTGATCGATCATGCCATAAATCCCGGTTTCCCGGTCGGAGTTTAGATCTTTTAAAGATTCTATAGGTGATGAAGAACTTCGTAAAGATTTCAAACTGAAATATGAGAATTCAAGCTCAGAGCATTTACGCAGAAGTCCGATGGTACGGTACAACACTTCAGCTTCAAATTTCGAGTTTTCTCCGTACCCTCCTTGAAGATGCCGTGAAGTCCTAGGGGATTTGGTTGAAATTGCGGACTCCAGAAGTGCAGGATTCTAGTTTAATCGCAGTGGTCTCGCGATCGCTAAGCTGTTCTTAACCTGTAGCAAACTTCTTAGGCGATCCGGGCGCGATACCATCGATTAGGACACCCGCAACAGATTACCCGTATGGAAACCAACACTTTTCTCACGATTGACGACGACTCACTCAGCCTGCGCGATTGCCTGCGTTATCTCCAAACTTCTGGAAAGCTCCAAGGGTTTATTGGGGATATTTTACGTCAGTACGTAATCGAGACTGAAGTAAAATATCGCGATGACCTTGATATTAATCCAGCCGTAATCGAACAAGCGGTCGTTGACTTTCGAATTCAGCAGCAACTCACCGATCCGAAACAGTTCCAAGAGTGGCTCAACCGCAATGGACTGGATTACACGGCATTTCATCAGCAAATTTCAACCAACTTTAAGAACGAGAAGCTAAAGATCTTGGCGACCGAGCCGCGACTACAGGAGTATTTTATTGAGCGTAAAGTATTCCTCGATCGCGTAGTGCTGTCTCGGATTATTGTCGAAAGCCAAGAATTAGCAGACGAATTGAAGCTGCAAATTAGCGAGGGAGAGCGGTTCGAGATGCTGGCACGGGAGCATTCGATCGCGGACGATCGGATCGCAAACGGCATGATGGGGCCTGTCAGTCGCGGTACAATGCCCGATGCGGTCAGAGCGGTGATCGATTCTGCCAATGTGGGGGATATTGTCGGCCCGATTGAACTCGAAAATCGATGGGCGCTTTTCCGGATTGAGGAAGTAATCCCTGCAACTTTAGATAATCAGCAATTAAAACAAATGCTGACGACGGAATTGTTCGATCGTTGGCTCGCTGAGAAAATTCAAAAGATGACCGTGAAACTGCAGGTAAACGATTAGACTGAAGAACGGCAACGCCCTTTCCGCATTTTAGCCCCCTAGTTTTCAACTGCCCCCATGCTAACGAACGACCTCGCGACAACTCTCCCCTGGGAATCGCCGCCCCTCTGTTTTCTCAGTCCTGAACAACAGGTGCAATTTAAAACCACCGCCGAAGCGCGTCGCTATAAGCTAGGCGAAGTGCTTTGGTCGAGTGAAGACGCTGGAGTTCAAATGATTGTTCTCAGCGGCAAAGTGCGCCTGGTCGGGGAAGACAACAGTTCCCGCGTTTTGCAGCCCGGAGACTGGATTGGCGATTTATTAGACTTACCCGGCTGGAAAGCGAGAGCCGCCAGTGGTGATGTGCAGGCGGTACAGTGGCGCAGCGAACAGTGGATGACTGTACGTTCACCGGATGTCGATCGCTTTTGGGCAATTACGCGATCGCGATATATGCCACAACTGGATCAGTCGCCGCAGCCTGTGTCTGGATTTCCCTTTGTGTCAGGGATGAATAGCGCGGCTGCTTGTTTAACGATGGTTGCAAATCATCTGCAAAATCCCGTGCAGCTTGATTGGGTGCAGCGCCAATTGCGTGGACAGCGCCCGACGAATGTGGTGGATGCAGCCGAAAAGTTGGGGCTACAGTTGCGCCGAATCCAGACGACATGGAAAGAGGCGCGGCTGCTGAATTTTCCGGCGCTGATGCTGTGGAATGATACGGCAGAGCCGCATTGGGTGGTGGCCTATGGAGTAAGGGGCGATCGCTGGATTATTTCTGATCCGCAAGATCCCATCATGACTCCGCAAGCGGTGCATCGATCTTTTATGGATCAGGTGTGGGATGGGCAACTGTGGCAGGTTGAAGCCGTTCAGAAGCAAGAACAATTTAATTTAACCTGGTTCCTGCCTGCGGTGTGGAAATACCGCGGCTTGCTCGGAGAAGTGCTGTTCGCTTCATTTACGCTGCAACTGTTGGGATTGGCGACTCCGCTGATTACCCAGGTAGTGATCGATCGCGTCATGGTGCAGGGCAGTATTCCGACGCTGGATGTGATGGCGATCGCGCTCTTAGGGGTCGCTGTGTTTGAGGCGCTACTGGGGATTTTGCGGCTATTTATCTTTACGCATACGGCGCGACGGTTGGATCTGAGCCTTTCTGCCCAGTTGTTTCGGCATTTGATGCGGCTGCCGTTGGCTTATTTTGAGTCGCGGCGGGTTGGAGACACCGTAGCGCGGGTGCAGGAATTAGAGAATATTCGGCAATTCCTTACGGGAACGGCTTTAACCGTGATTCTCGACTCGATTTTTGCAGTCGTTTATCTGGCGTTGATGTTCTTCTACAGCATTCCGCTCACGGGTGTTGCCTTGGCGGTCTTGCCTTTGTATGCGGCTTTGACGCTGACAACCACACCGATTCTGCGAAATTGGCTGAATGAGACGTTTAACCGGAGTGCGGATAGTCAGTCCTTTTTGGTGGAGACAGTTACAGGGATTCATTCGGTGAAAGCGCACAGTGCTGAAAAGCCGTCGCGCGATCGCTGGGAGGGTCTGTTTGCTCGCTATATTCGCACCAGCTTTAAGGCTTCGACGACTTCTAATATCAGCAATAACTTGGGTGATTTTCTGACGAATTTCTCGTATTTGCTGATTCTGTGGGTTGGGGCGCATTTGGTGATCAAGCAAGAGCTAACCGTGGGTCAGTTGGTGGCGTTTCAGATGCTGTCTGGACGAGTGACGGGGCCTTTATTGCGATTGGTGCAACTGTGGCAGAACCTACAGCAAGTGTTGTTGTCGGTCGATCGTATCGGGGATATCCTCAATGTTGCGCCGGAAGCAGAACCCGGAACCGGACTGGTGTTGCCGCCGTTGAAGGGGCAGGTTTCCTTTGATCAAGTGTTTTTCCGCTATAGCCCGAACCAAGAACCTGTGCTGAAAGGCATTTCGTTCGATGTGCAGCCGGGAATGCTGGTAGGCGTGGTCGGACGCAGCGGATCGGGTAAGAGTACGCTGTCGAAATTGCTGCAGCGCTTGTATTTGCCGGAGGCGGGACAGATTACGATCGATGGCTTCGACATCAAGAGCGCAGATCTGCATTCGTTACGCAGCCAGATGGGAGTTGTGTTGCAGGAGGACTTTCTCTTTAATAGCAACATTATTGATAACATCAGTCTTGGTCGTCCGGACATTACGGCCGAACAAGTAGTTGAGGCAGCGCGAATGGCGGCGGCGCACGACTTTGTTAGCGAACTGCCTCAAGGTTACGAAACGAATGTAGGAGAGCGGGGAACAGCCCTTTCTGGGGGGCAACGGCAGCGGGTTGCGTTGGCGAGATTGTTTCTCTCGAATAGCCCGATTTTGGTATTAGATGAAGCGACGAGCGCACTCGATAGTGAGACCGAGCAACAGGTTTTACAGAATTTGCAGTCGATTTCAGACAATCGCACGGTGTTTCTGATTGCTCACCGCTTTGCACCTCTGAAGCGGGCAGACTTGATTTTGGTGATGGAGAAGGGATTGATTGCTGAGAAAGGAACACACGATGAACTGCTGCGGAAGAAGGGCTTGTATTGGTCGCTGTATCAACGTCAGCAAGCTTCGGTGTAAGCGGGATTAAACTTAGAGTACGATCGCTCAACAATCTAGGCTCACGAAAGGCGACTTTGATTCGCTGAACTTCGTGAGCTTTTTTGATCGGCTAGGATTTAGGAGTAGTGCTAGACATGCGTGAGAGCGATCAGTTTTCTCACTGCGGTTTGGACGGATGAATGCCCCCTAAATCCCCCACGAGTGGGGGACTTTGAAAGGTAGGGGACTTGTTTAGAGGGGGGAATTACTTGTCTCTGGAATCAGCATCGAAGCGATCGCGGTGAATCGTCACTGTACAATCATGAGCAAAAATTACTCAACGTTGATCGGTAAACACGGGTGCGATGCACTGAAATAGCGATCGCGAGAACTAAAACAGCGATCCGGAGCACTGGAATAGCGATCGCGAGAACTAAAACAGCGATCGTGAGAGCTAAAACAGCGATCGCGAGAGCTAAAACAGCGATCGTGAGAGCTAAAACAGCGATCCGGAGCACTGGAATAGCGATCGCGAGAACTAAAACAGCGATCGCGACCACTGATACCAAATTGATTTTTGAGTGCGACAGATCTTGGAAGCCCCCTAAATCCCCCACGAGTGGGGGACTTCAAGCCTAAATCTGTTTCGGATTCTCAAAGTCCCCCAGTTTGGGGGATTTAGGGGGCGAAGGATCTATCGCATTAATAAATTGATTCGGTATGAAATAGCCCAAACCTAACCTTAAAAATGTTCGGTGTATCCTTGCGATTCTCAAAAGGTCATACCATCATATAGAGAGCCTTCTCTGAACATTTAGTGGTGTGGACGCGGTTATGAAGCTTGGATCTGAGGAACATAAGCAGCTTTTTTGCCAAGATTTTATGGCAACTCATCTGGAGTATGAGCCAGAGACAATGAGCTTTCCAGAACTCAATGAAGCCGAACTCGATCGCTTGCGGCGGATTCCGTTCTGGGGAATTGCACTCGACACCGAGCGAGAAGCGGGCATGATGGTTAGCGCCATGGCAGACACGATCGACGATCCTGAGATTCGAGCCGCGATCGCACTCCAAGGCGAAGAAGAATCCCGCCACGCTCGCCTAATCGAATGTCTGATTCGCCACTACGATTTACAAGTCGAAGAACCCCCCGCACCCGTTCTACCGAAAAATATTACTCAAGCCTTCACAGACTTCGGATTTGGAGAATGCTTAGATTCATTTTTTGCCTTTGGAATGTTTGGCTTAGCTCGCCAAGCGAAGTATTTACCTGAATCGATGTTTACGCTGTTTGATCCAATTCTGGATGAGGAAGCACGGCACATTGTTTTCTTCGTCAATTGGATTACTTATGTTCAAGCGCAACAAGGACGATCGGACATTTTACGAGGTGTGCATTCTGCTTTCCATTACGGACGTGCTTTGTTTAACTTAGGCAAAATGGTGCTGGCAAAGGATGGAAATGAAGGTTTTACGGCAACAGGCGCAAAAACCTTTGTCGATGATTTGACCTTGCCACAGTTTTTATCGGCAACCATTAGCGAAAATCAGCAGCGCATGAGCCGATTTGACGATCGCTTACTCGAACCGAAATTATTACCGCGACTTGCCTCGATCGCGCTCCGAGCGACAACACTCCTGCCCAATCGCCCCACCGAGATGAAAGCAGAAGTGAGTCGTTAATGTTAAAGTCATCAACTCAAGTCGATCGTCGGTGGATGAGAATCAACGCCGACGATTTTGGCTTCTCAACCGGAGTCAATCAGGCAATTATCACCGCACATCAGCAGGGCGTTCTCACCAGCACCAGCATTATGGTGACGGGGGATGCCGCCGACGAAGCGATCGAGCTTGCGAAAGCCAATCCTTCTCTAGCAGTAGGATTGCATTTAGTCGTGGGAATGGGACGATCGGCACTGCCACCCGAACAGATTCCCCACTTGGTTGATGCTGAGGGAAACTTTCCTGATGATCCGGCTTGGGCAGGATTGCGATATCAATTCAGTGCCAAAGCGAGACAAGAATTACCACTTGAAATTCGTGCCCAGCTTGAGAAATTTCGGCGAACAGGCTTAAAGCTGTCTCATGTGGATGGCCATTTGCATTTACATGCTCACCCCGTTATTTTGCGGCATCTAGTTGATTTGGCAAAAGAATTCGAGATCCCAGAAATCCGCTTGCCTTCAGAAGAATTGAGCATTGCACTGGAGATCGATCGCTCCGGTTGGATCGCAAAAACTGTAGGATCATTAGTATTTTCTGGATTGCGACGCTACGGAGAGAACCTTTTGAAGAAGCACCGGATTCAATTTGCCGATCGCGTTTATGGATTGCTCCAGACAGGACAAATCACAGAATCGTACTTGCTCGAACTGATTCCAAAAATTACAGCCAATCGGGTAGAAATCTATTCTCATCCCGCCATTACTGTTCCTGGAGAGCCGAGTAATGCCCCGCTTAATCTAGGATTTGTCGAGCTAGAGGCATTGCTGAGCGATCGTGTTCGCGCTGCCCTTGAAGCTTATGGATTTGAGTTAGCAGTAGGTTCTAATCCATGAATAGAACAGTCATCATGCTGCTTCTGGTTATCTGTCAGGTCTTTGGAGATTTGTGGATCAGCCGGGGAATGCGCGAAATTGGGCCGATCAATTCTGTCGAAATTGGCGCACTATTGATGGTTGCAGTTAAGTTTTTGACGAGTCCTTGGATTTGGTTAGGAATTGCCTTTCTGATTTGCAGTTTATTGTTGTATCTGGCTGCGATGTCACGCTTTGATCTGAGCTATGTGATTCCGATGACTGCGTTTACTTATGTCCTCAGTACAGCAATGGCGATCCTGATTTTGCGTGAGCAAGTCTCTGCGATTCGGTTGTTAGGCACTTGTGTGATCACAGCAGGCGCGTTTGTGGTCGGCTGGGACGATCGGAAACATCAATCATAGTGGGGCATCATGGATACGAGAGTTTGGATTGCATTATTAGGGTTCGTCTTTGCAGACTCGATCGGCAATATCTTCATCAGCGCAGGCATGAAGCAGATGGGCGAGTTTCATCCATTTCCGTTGAAAACATTACCGCGCCGATTGTTGCATGTGTTCAATAACTTTCAAATTAGCTGTGGCATCTTTTCTACAGTAGTCGGCTTCTTTCTATTTATTTCTCTGTTGAGTTGGGCAAATCTGAGTTTGGTCTATCCCTCAACTTCTCTGACCTATGTGGTTAGCCTATTTGGTGCACGTTTCATTCTGCACGAAAATATCTCACGCGCTCGACTGCTTGGAACGATTTTAGTCGGTGTGGGTGTCGCGCTTGTGTCGATCGGTTAAATCCAGATGAATGACCCGCTTGTTCCAAGCCTAATTCAGATTGCAGGAACTTTGCTTCTTGCAATCTTTTTTGTTCTGAGTCTATCAACCGTTATTTTTTATCTGTTTTCGATCGCGGCTGCCATACAGTTCTTTAGCGCTAAGTCCGAGCAGAATTTTGATTTTCAGCCCCCCATTACAGTCCTCAAACCCGTCTGTGGACTTGATGAGAACACTTATGAGAATCTTGCATCATTCTGCAAACAAGACTATCCGAACTATCAGATCATCTTTGGAACCCAAGATCTGCATGATCCTTGTACTGCGATCGTCCAGCAATTAATCCAAGACTTTCCCGACCAAGACATTCAATTCGTGATTGATCCAACCGCAATCGGCATCAATCCCAAAGTAAATAACTTACATAACATTGCCCTCAAAGCAAAGCATGACCTTTTAGTTCTGGCAGATAGTGATATTTGGGTTGATCCGAACTATCTTAAGCAAGTGATACAGCCTTTGAGTGATTCAACCGTTGGCGTTGTCACTTGTATGTATCGATCACGCTCTCAAAATCTCATTTCTGCATTTGAAGCCTTGAGTATTTCAACGGAATTCTTTCCAGGTGTGCTTGTGGCTCGAAAGCTTGAGGGAATGGCGTTCGCGTTTGGCGCAACGATCGCACTCAGGCAATCTGTCTTAGCTGAGATTGGAGGATTTGAGGCGATCGTGAACTATATCGGAGATGATTTTCAGCTTGGCTATCTCCCAGCGAAAGCAGGTTATAAAGTTGTACTTTCAGAGTATGTCGTTGATCATGCTCTTTCAACGGCAACAATTTCAGAACTTTTAAAGCATCAAACACGCTGGTTTCGCAACACACGATTTGCTCGATCGTCGAGTTATTTTGGATTAATTTTCACTTACGGAACCATCAGCAGTTTGTTATTTTTCACAATGACACAAGCTTCTGTTCTCGGTTGGATTGTCCTAATTACAACTTGGACAGTGAGGTACTGTGCGGCTTGGTTGATTGGAGTGAATTGCTTGCAAGACGCGATCGCGAAACAACTTCTATTACTTGTGCCCCTGCGTGATTGTTTAAGCTTCTGTCTGTGGTGTTATAGCTTCTTTGGCAATACTGTAGAATGGCGAGGGCGGCGACTCGAACTTACAGCGGGGGGCGCGATCGTCAATGATGTACCACCCGCTATGAGCTAGTTTGCTTTCTCAATCACAGATTTAAGATTCGCTCGATCGCGATTGGATGCAAGCTCATTTGGAGCCGTTGGCACTCGTCCCCACTGATTTGACAAGGTATTCAGCAATGATTCTTGCCCTGCCCGAAAGCCTTCTAAGTTTGCACCACCACCGTTCATGATCACAAACCAAACAATGCCTTTTTGACTGGTCGGTAATGCTCCTGCGAGTGCGCTCACTTCGTTTAAGCTACCGGATTTTGTCACTAATCCAGTTGGCAGCTTACGCCCGTCAAGAATGCCCTGATCATTACCCACGATCGCGAAAATGTCCCCGATCGTCATCTTGGCAGGCTTAAGCAACTGATCGATCGCCAGAAACATCGAACAGACCGCCCGCGGAGAAATGCGATTTTCAACCGCCAAACCTGAACCATTGACTAAAATGACTTCATTCTGAGGCACACCTGCTGCTTGTGCTGCTTTGAGTGAAACAACTTTTGCACCTCCAACCGAGCTTGCAACAATTTCTGACATTGCGTTATTGCTGAAGCGATTCATCTTCTTCAAAAGTTCTGCTAAAGGTAGCGATCGGTGTGTCGCAATCTGTGTAAACTGCGGAGGATTCGCGGCGACTTTAACACGACCCGCAATCGCAATCTGAGGCTTCGAAGTCCCAGCAGGAAGCGTTTGATGTTGCGAGATCGCCTCACCCGACCAAGTTTTTGAATTCAATCCTTCTTTGAGCAATGTTCCTGCCTTGCCCAAATCTGTCTCGAAGTTCATAAAGAACTGTCCAGTCACTATCAGATCACCTGTGACTTGTTTAATGCCAAGCTGATTCAGCGCATTACCCAGCGCGATCGCTTCTTCCCAAACAAAAAACGGATCACTCCCACCCCGAACAATCAAATCTCCTTTAACAATGCCGTTTTCAACTGTTCCAGTTGTTCCAATCACCGTTTCAAATCGGTGATCCGCGCCAAAGGTTTGCAGTGCAGCCAGAGACGTTGCAACCTTGGTTAAGGAAGCAGCCGACAAAGGCTTTGTGCCTTGATGATTTGCCAGTAAGGTATCACCCAATTGAATCCAAATACCTTGATTCGCTTGCGAATACCCTTGCGCCGACAGCTTTGAGAGATATTGCTGAACGATCGCGCTGGTATTGGGATCAGGGGTAGTGGGTGCAAGAGCTAGCGGTGCCGTTGGCGCAGGAGGCGGAAATACAACTTTACGGCTGGCTTCTTCAGGTTTAGGGCTGTCAGCAGGGGGCGATTTTGCCACTTCTAACTGGGTGCATCCAACCAACAGCAGGCAAACAAGCAAAGCAGAGTGGCGCATGGAGAGAATCAGCAACAGAATCGGAATTCAGCTTAGCTTATTTTGGTGGCGTTGCTGAATTGGAGTGTGTTCTCTCTCCGTTTGCGGCGGTTGCTGCCCTCATCCCCTAACCCCTTCTCTCCCTAAATCCCCCCAATTTGGGGGACTTTGAGGAAAAAAGAGGTTTCTAATGCGATGATTTCTTCAAGTTCAAAGTCCCCCAAATTGGGGGATTTAAGGGGCTGAAACCGATAACAACGAAGCGGGAAAGAGATGTGTGTATACAGTAGCTCCTCACCTATCGGGGAATCAAACGCTGTCGCCCACCCACTCCTGGATTAAACAAAGCCGCAAGCTCCGACGCAGGAAAACGATTGACCCACTCCTCCACCTCCGACTCAGTGACTGCGTAACCGCGATCGTTGGCAATCTTGACAAAGGTTTCAGGATCGCTCGTTGCTTGTAAGCGAACTTTGAGCGCATGATCTTTTTGAACCGCTTTAAACAGTTCAGCAGCATGATGTTGCGACATAATACAGTTCCTCGCAAATATTAAACTGGCAAAATAGAGAAAGAACGTGGTGCTAAGATCTCTACCCATTCAGCCTAAAGAATTCTGAGAGGAGTGATTCAGACTGACATGAAAATTGATTAGACTGTAAATGAAGATTAACCCTATTCTTGCGATTTTTGAACTTCACCTGTGAAAGTTATTTTGTTTGATTTTGACGGAACCATTGTTGATAGCGTTGAAATTGGGATTGCAATTACAAATCGTTTAGCGATTCGATTTGGATTTTCTCCTTTTGATGAAGAAACCTTAGAAGAACTTAAATATTTGGGATCAAGAGAAGCCCTCAAGCGATCGCAGATTCCCGTCTGGCAGTTGCCTTTTCTGATTCGTCGCTTTACTCAAGAACTAAATCAAGAGATCCCAAATTTGCAGCTCTTTCCCGGAATGCGAGAAACATTACTAGAACTAAAACAGCAAGGATACTGTTTAGGAATTGTTTCAACCAATTCTGTTAAGAACATTCAAGAGTTTCTCAGGGTGCAAAACCTGACATCTACGTTTGATCTGATTTCTGCAAATTATGCCCTATTTGGTAAAAGTCGATTAATTCAGAAAATCATCCGACACAGAAAGTTTGATTCCAATCAGATTTATTATGTCGGCGATGAAACTCGCGATATTGAAGCCGCCAAAAAAAGCGGCGTTTACTCTGTTGCGGCAACTTGGGGATTAAATGCGGCTGAGATTTTGAGCCAGAACGATCCTGATTTTTTGATTCATCACCCGAAAGAACTCCTGCACTTATTAAGCAGCTGACATTAAACAGTTGACAGTCCCGTCGCTAAAGCAAGTGGGAGCGTCAACTGAACTCTAAAGTTGCATATCGCCTATCTAGCCAATATCGATCGTGTTCACCCATTCCCGATAGCGTTCATCCCGGTTTTCAGTTACAGCCGTTAGCACTTCGCGTAAGCGATCGGTAATCGGTCGAGTTGTGCCAAATTCAAACGTTTCAATCCGCTTCACTGGAGTAATCTTCGCAGCGGTTCCACTCAAAAAGACTTCATCGGCGATGAACAACTCTGATTTATCGACTGGGCGCTCCACAACTTTGATTCCCAAATCACGAGCGATCGTCAAAATACTGTCCCGCGTAATCCCTTCCAAAATATCTTGGTCGTATCCGGGCGTAATCAATTCCCCGTTTCGCACCACAAAAATATTCATGCCCGATGCCTCGCTCACTTTGCCTTGCGAGTTGAGCAAAATCGCTTCATCAAATCCAGAGGAAACTGCTTCAGTTTTGGCAAGCGAAGACGTGATATAAGCGCCGCTGATCTTGCCGCGTAACGGTAAACTGCGGTCTTCTTGGCGATACCAGGAACTAATTCGGCAACTCACTCCTTCTGGAGACAAGTAATCGCCTAACTCTAGCCCGTAAACAAAAAAGTCTTTCTCAATATTGTGCAGACGGGGTGCAATTCCCAGATCTGAAGTGTAGACAAACGGACGAATGTAGAACGATCGCTCCGGTCGATTCTTCTTCACAAACTCGGTGATGATGCTCTCAATCTTATCCGCAGGCAAATCGTAGCTCAAGAATTTGGCGCTGCTGCTGAGGCGTTTGCAGTGTCGATCGAGCCGGAATAACAGCACTTGATTGGAATTTTCAGGATTAGGAATGCCGCGCAATCCGCCAAACGCGCCCGTTCCATAATGAAGTGCGTGCGTTGCGATCGACAAATTCGCCTCAGCAAACGGCACAAATTGATTCTTGAAATACGCAATGGGAAGAAAAGTGTGCATGGAAATTGGGTAAGACCTCAGAAAACGGCAATCGTACGCGCGATAGATTTCCTAGATTACCTTGAAATTTCAGTTCTCGACTGCCCGATCGAACCCTAATCTAAATTATCTGCAATACGATATAACTAATTACTTGGAACTCCGGTTCTTTCTTGTCCCTCTAGTGATTTGTACGCGATCGAGATCGATATGCAGCCACCTATTCCAGCCTCCACGATTTTACAAAGCCGCTACCGCGTTCTCAGCGTCTTGGGACAGGGAGGATTTGGACGAACATACCTTGCAGAAGATCAAGGACGCTTCAACGAACTGTGTGCGATTAAGGAGCTCACACCGCCGCAAGATAATCCTTACGCCCTAGAGAAATCTAAAGAACTCTTTCAGCGAGAAGCCCAAACGCTTTATGCAATTCAGCATCCCCAAATCCCACAGTTTCGCGCCACGTTTGAGCAGGATCAGCGCTTTTTTATTGTGCAAGATTACGTCGAGGGCAACACGTATCGATCGCTTCTGGATGAACGCAAAGCGCGGGGATATGTGTTTTCAGAAAGTGAAGTAACGCAGCTTATTCGGCAGGTTTTGCCTGTGCTGGGATACATTCACGGCAAAGGCATTATTCACCGGGATATTGCACCGGATAATATTATTTTGCGCGATCGTGACAAGCTTCCCGTGCTGATCGATTTTGGTGTGGTCAAAGATCTCGCCACTCGCATTCAGGCACAAGAAACCAATAAACAACATACAACGGTTGGCAAACTCGGTTATGCACCAACCGAACAAATGCAGACCGGACGCGCTTATCCGAATAGCGATTTGTATGCGTTAGCAGTCACGGCAGTCGTGTTACTCACCGGACGAGAGCCACAAGATTTGTTTGACGAAAATACAATGACCTGGCGATGGCAGCGATTCGTAAATCTAGAGCCAACCTTCGCGCAAGTGCTGAATCGAATGTTGAGTTATCGAGTCGGCGATCGCTTTCAGTCTGCAACCGAAGTGATTCAAGCGCTGCAATCCCCCGCAACGATCGCACCCTTGCCTGCAACTCCACCGCCCACCAACGTACCACCCACGAATATTTCTCGTGCTGAAACGGTAGCGATTGGTCATCGCAATTCTCCCACCGTTGCGCCCACAAACTTACAAGCACGCGACTCCTCGGTTCCGACTCGCAGTTCTTTCTGGGATGATCCGTGGGCAGTGTTCGCGATCGGCACCGGATTAGTGCTGCTCACCGGATTAGGCGCTTGGACAATTACCCGCGCTTTGATGAACGCAAATCAGCCGACTGCGTCTCCCACTCCGACTCCAACGATCACAACTTCTCCCACTCCGACCAAAACTCCCACGCCTCGCCCTTCACCCACTCCCACTCCCACTCCCACTCCCAGTCCAGTGAGCTACAGTCAACAATTAGATTTATCAGGTGGAACGGTCAATCGGAGTGGAACTTTGCGATCGAATGAAACCTTAAACTTCATTGTTCCTGCGAATCAAGGACAGCGCTTGAATACCAGCTTGGGTAGCGAAGGCGTGTTGCTCAGTGTGTTAGCTCCGAATGGTGATCCAGTCGATAACGCTGCCAGTCGCGTTTCTAACTGGGCTGGCGAACTTCCCTTTACAGGAAACTACACGGTACAACTCAGAACCGTTAAAGGAATTCCTAAGAGCGACTTTAAGCTGAACGTGACGCTGCAAACGCCCACGCCTCCGTCGCCCTCAGTTCCTCCATCTCCTAATCCTATTGTGACCGAAGAAGTGATTACGATTCCTCAAGGTCAAACCGGAACCCAAGTAAGTAATACAGCAGATGTGAATACAACGCGCCGTTATTTAATTAATGTTCGACCCAACCAAGCTTTATCGCTGAATATTTCTCAAGGTGCAAGGTTTACAGTAAGATACCCCAGTGGGGAGCCTGTTGAAGATGCAGTAAATCTGCGATCGTGGCAGGGCATTGTCCCGCGGGGTGGTGCTTATCAAGTGGATGTCACCAGCGATCGCGAAACTAATTTCACATTAAGTGTGGATGCGAAATGATTCCGAATGCACTTTTAATTACGGGAACGGATACTGATGCAGGTAAAACGGTATTAACGACTGCGTTGATTGCATATTGGCAAAAGTATTGTCAATCGCGTTCTCTAGGCGTAATGAAACCATTGCAGACGGGAGTGGGCGATCGTGAACTGTATCGTCAATTATTTGAGTTGGATCAAACCCCAGAAGAGTTAAATCCACTGCATTTTGAGGCTCCACTTGCGCCCCCGATCGCAGCCGATTTGGAGGGCAAGCGAGTCGCCCTTGAGCCTGTTTGGAAAGCGTTTGAGGCGTTGCGGCGCCAGCGTGATTTTGTGCTGGTTGAGGCATTAGGCGGATTAGGATCGCCTGTGACGCATGAAACCACCGTTGCAGATTGGGCTTGGGATTGGCATTTACCCGCTGTATTAGTGGTGCCTGTGAGATTAGGCGCGATCGGGCAAGCGGTGGCGAATGTGGCACTGGCGCGACAATCGAAAGTTCATCTGAAAGGAATTGTGCTGAATTGTATTCGATCGAGTTCCGATGAAGAGATTGAAAACTGGGCATCGGTCAGCTTGATTGAACGATTAACCGGAATACCCGTTCTCGGATTGCTGCCTTATTTAAGTGATCCAACTGATGTAGAAAAATTGGCTCAAGCGGCGGCAAATTTAGATTTAGAGCGGCTCATCCCTGACATGGTTAAAGGATTCGCGTAAGTGTATGTTCTGCTCCGATTTCAAGCACTAAGTCTACATCCCTCGATTGTTCCACTATCGGTGTAATGAACAATTTGGGATGCAATGCTTTCCAGAAGTATTCAACAAATTGATCAATCTCTGCATCACTCATGCCTGGTTTGCCCTGAGCGATCATTTGATGTTCTGCTTGTTTACGCCATTGCTTGCTGAGTTGATAGTCTGGAACATACAGAACAATTAACCGATCGAGCAATTCCCATAGGGGTACATAGTTCCTCAACTGCCGATTCATATCTCGCGCAAACTGGCGATCGTCCTTGGTGACGATCGGCGCAATCCTAAATTCAGACTCAATCGGACGCACTCCAACAAACCAGCCTTCAAACAATACGATATCTGCATGATCAATCATTTCCGGCTGAGTACGATCGCCTTCTCCACCAAAGGCAGACTTATCAAATCGAGGCAGCGCGATCGGAAATTGACCTTGCTGAAATTGGGTCAGAATCTTGATTCCGAGTTGAACATCATGCGTTCCGGGTGGCCCGCGCCGCATCATGCGCGGATCAAGAGTTCTGAGGGCAACCCGATCCACATACGACAAATACAAGTCATCGATCGACCAGCTAACCGCACGCAGTCCAAGCTGACTCAAAATCACAGTCAGCATTCGCGTTAAGGTCGTCTTTCCCGTTCCCTGCCCACCTAAAAAGCCTTGAATTAAAGCGCGATCGCTCGGTTTCCAGTCTGCAATCTGCATAGCTAAGGGTAGCCATAGATTCCAGAGAGTATCGAGCGCAGGAGGTAGTTTTAGTTCAGTGCAAAGCTCAACGATCGCGCTATAGCTCCGATCAAACAGTGCCAGGCGCGACTGAATATGATCGTGAACATTGCTTGCATCAATTCCAAAAGTAGGATTTTGTAGTGCAAAGGATTCTAAGCGCGATCGATCATGAGAGCGAATTAGTTCTTCCAGAGTCATAAGATGATTATCTACAGAAAATCGGGAGGCTGGCAACCAACCCCCCGATTTAAAACCCCTTAAATCAAACCCTGATTTAGAAGACAGTCATCACTCAAACTACATGCCCGCAGCTTGGCGTTGAACTTCGCTCTTCTTCGCCTTGAACTCAGATGCGATTTGCTCTAGTTGCTGATCGCTGAAGTTATCGCGCAGTGCAGCAAAGAAAGTGCTTTCTTCTTGGCGAACGTGATCCATGATTTCGTCCATCAAGCGGTTCAGCGAGGACATAAACTCATCCGACATCATATCCATTTTTTCCATCGCATCGAGTGCGGGGAACCAGGAATTTTGCTCATCATACAGTTCTTGCAGATCGCTTTCTGCATACTTACCGCGAACTGCCGGATAAGCCACTTCGTTTTCTGCGATCGCATGAGCGCGAAGGTCGCCGCTCAATTGCATGAAGAATTCTTTGCGCTTTGCAGGATCTTGAGTGCCTTTGATTTCAGCAAACAGAACATTCACTTTTTGGTGATCCATGCGGAGCACGTCTTGAATGTTCATGTCAGACTTGTCGGTGGTTTGAGTAACAACGCTACCGACAACACCCGTCAAGGCGGCAACTGAATCTTGAACTCGTGCCCACAGACCTTGATCTGCATCCATTCCGGTGAGTTCACGCACACCCAACAGTTCGATTACGCCTTTCAATTGCTCTTGGTGAGCGCGGTTTTCAAAGTTAACGGTGTTGAGCGGAGCGATTGCAGCTTCGATGTCTGCGCCAACTTTTTGAGCCGCTTTGTGAATAACAATCCCCGACATTACTTGTTGGTGCTTCAGCAGTTCATGCTGGAAGACCTTTTCAAACAAGGTAAGTTCAGAACCTGACATCATTTCATCAAGCTTCTTCACCATTTCGGCGATCGTTTCTTTCGGCTCAGACTGAACGCCGTATTGCACAATTACTGTATCCAAGATGCCCAGGTTCTTCTGGTCGTCCTTCAACATATCTTGAAAACGCTTCACCAACTCAGAGTCAGTGGTTGCCGAGATGAACCTTTGTTCGTTTGCAATAAGAAGTTCTTGGACAGCTTTGATGTCTGCAAGCTTCATCGCGATCGCTAGACGCTTGGTATCATCCATTGTTGCTACCATTTTGTGTTCTCCACTTGTTTAATTATTCTTAGGATCGGCATCCATTCAATTCTGAGTTTGCCGCACCCACCCGAAAGCAACATCTTTCCGTTGGTTGACTTAAAAGTGCGCTAAGTTACCTCACAGAAGCCTGGAAGATTCACCTTTGGGTAGGGGAAGATTGGCGCTTCGTACTAGAAAATTAACAATAGGCAACTTGTCGATAGATTCTTCTAAGCTAAGATCTAGCGATCGGAGAGAGCCGGGATGTCTAATTACGATGTGATTATCATTGGTGCAGGTCATAATGGTTTGGTCTGTGCTGCTTATTTGCTTAAAGCGGGCTACACAGTTCTGTTATTGGAAAAGCGTCCGGTTCCGGGAGGAGCGGCAACGACTGAAGCACTCATTCCAGAGTTGCCAGAGTTTAGGTTTAATCGATGCGCGATCGATCATGAGTTCATCCATTTAGGCCCGGTGGTTGAGGAACTAGAACTCACGAAGTATGGATTAGAGTATCTTTACTGCGATCCAGTTGTCTTTTGTCCGCATCCTAATGGAACTTATTTTCTGGCGCATCAATCCGTTGAGAAAACTTGTGCGGGAATTGCTCAATATAGTGAGCGAGATGCTAGAAAGTATGCCGAGTTTGTGGATCTATGGCAGCGCACGATCAATGCCATGATTCCGATCTTTAATGCGCCGCCAAAGTCAGTTATTGATATTGCTCGGAACTATGACGTTAAGAAGGTTAAAGATTTTCTATCCGTTGTGGGTTCGACAAACAAAGCTTTAGATTTTGTCAGAACGATGCTTTCGAGTGCAGAGGATATTCTGCATGAATATTTTGATACCGAGACTGTAAAAGCTCCTCTGGCTCGGCTTGCCGCAGAAATGGGGGTTCCACCCTCGCAGAAGAATCTAGCGATCGGAGCGATGATGATGGCAATGCGACATCATCCCGGAATGGCACGTCCGAAAGGCGGAACAGGCGCACTTACCGCAGCATTGGTGCGATTGGTAAAAAGCTTGGGTGGAGAGATCTTGACGGAACAAATGGTCAAGCAGATTTTGATTGATGACGGTCGCGCAGTTGGAGTCCGAGTGGCGACAGGTCAGGAATATCGCGCAAAACATGGTGTGATCTCTAACATTGATGCCAGAAGAGTGTTCTTACAGTTGATTGATCCAAGCGAGGTCGATGCTGCTGATGAACATTTGCGAGAACGGCTCGATCGTAGAATTGTGAACAACAATGAAACGATATTGAAAATTGATTTAGCAATGACAGAACCGTTAAAGTTTATTCATCACGATCACAAAGATGAATACCTGATCGGATCAGTGCTGATTGCAGATTCAGTCAAGCACGTTGAGATTGCTCATACTGATCCGGCGATCGGTCGAATTCCCGATGCTGATCCATCGATGTACATTGTTCAACCGACAATGCTCGACCCCACAATGGCTCCCGAAGGACATCACACAGTTTGGATTGAGTTCTTTGCACCGTATCAAGTCGAAAATGTGGAAGGAACCGGATTGAATGGCACAGGTTGGACAGATGAACTCAAGAACAAAGTTGCCGATCGTGTGGTTGATAAACTAGCGGATTATGCGCCGAATGTGAAAACGGCAACGATCGGACGGGCTGTTGAAAGTCCGGCTGAACTTGGTGAACGGCTCGGATCATATAAAGGCAACTACTATCATATTGATATGACGCTAGAACAAATGGTGTTCTTTCGACCGCTGCCGGAAATTGCTAACTATAAAACGCCGATCGAGAACCTTTATCTCACAGGTGCAGGAACACATCCAGGCGGCTCGATTTCGGGGATGCCCGGAAGAAATTGCGCTCGCGTGTTTCTTCAGTCTAAGCAGTCTTTCTTGCAACCGCTTCGTGATGCTGGAAGCTTTGTGAAATCTGCGTTCAATCGATAAGAAATAAAGGATTCCGAGTCAGATCGGAATCCTTTGCTATCAATTAAGCATTCTCTTTCTTGGTGTCAGAGAACAAGCATTTGTCCGAATCACAGCCTGCTGGGCCTGCCTCGATTAAATCTCCGCCATCATGCCGCACTAACGCTGCATAAAAGTCATCGATCGATCGACGCTCTACCACTTCCGCTTGTAAACGATCAAAGGTCGCCTTATCAATCTTCTCAAACGGCAGTCTGGGGAACGGTGCATCAAATCGCGCTAACAATGCCGCACTGATATAGCCTTCATTGTTCTCGATCGCTTGATGAATCCGAGTTGCAAGACCTTCAATCTCATCTTCACGAAGTTCGATCGTGGCGCTGGTATTGTGAGCCGTGTAGTATTTCTGGACTTGGAGATAGAAATCCATCTGTGCCAAAGCCGAGAATTTCTCAATCTCAATCTGATCAGCTCCTGGAAGATTTGCCCAGGGCACTTCGACCGGAATTTCAACTAACCATTCTGTACAACGCGGATCAAACGGATCATTCAACAGATTACCGTTTTCATCTTTATCCGACTGCGATGGAACAATGCTGTACCCATAGTCCAAACAAGCTAGAGCAACGGGATCATTTTTACGGAAAGTAATCCGACGAATGAAGCGTTGAGCTTTCGGAGGATGCCAGCCAGAACTTGCACCCGTTAATAGAGACTTCGTTCCCGCAGGTTGAACAGTCGTACAGCGATTCGGGCGGCGGATACCGTGACGATCGCAATATTCACCCACAACCCGATGAACAATTTCTTTCCAGCGCGATAGATACTCTTGCTCTCGCGCTTTGAACCGCAATCCGGTGACAGTATCGGGTCTACCTGCTTCCCACCAGCGTAACCATTCCACACCAAAGGCATGAACAAAGAAATCAAACAGTCCGGTGAACGAGACACCGACGATCGGATCAAGCTCACGCGAATATTGATAGCGCAGTTCATTAAACCGATGATTCAACAATGCTGCAACCGAGAGCGCACCTGCCGTAAACGCCTGCTCTTGAGCTTCGTAATCCAACGGATCAATTTGATTTAAGTGGACTTCAGACAAATTGCAGTGGAAATTACTGCCCAGGATCTCACCACATGGGTTAAGTCCGTAACGTTGTAATCGATGCTCCAATTCTTCAGTCGGCATGCTCGGATATCTGTTCTGAATCCACTGCTGACCGTTGCCTGCTTCATAAGCTTGGATAAATTCAGCTTTGAGTTTGGGAGTGTTCAGGATATCCGCATTTGATCGAGCAATTGCCTCCGGTGCATATTGAATTGCGCCTTCACCCGAATAGAACTGTTTACGAACCGCATCGATCGATTCTTGCAGCGTCGGTTTGTGGTGATAAACGCGAGTATGATTCGCCATCCGCAACACATCACGATCCGGATCAATCCGCCAGTTGCCTTGATCGTCTTGTTGCCACAAGTTATCTTTTGCAACCGCAAACTCAGCATCGTCACTGCTGCCCTGACGCATCCCCGCACTGCGACGAATGTTACCTGCCACCACGCAAGCCGCAGCTTCATCAATCAACAAGCAGCACTCAATCGGAGAGAGTTTACGCCCGATCGCGCGATTCAACACTTTAGCGCAACGCTCATACAAAGCAGGCAATCGAATCGGATTCGCCACTCCGCCAAAGCCCTTCAACCGCTCACCCGCAGGACGGACGGAACCCAAGTCGATCGAAACTTCCACATCTGCGGTAAAACGATCGTCGCTCGATAGTTCCAATAAAGTCTGATACGACTTCACCCAACCTTGACGACTATCTCCAACCGCGATCGTCACCGAATTACCCTCGATTTCAACCCCGGTCTGATCGGCTCTAAGGAAATCCGGCACTTCGCCAATTTCTCGCGTGATCGTCACATTCAACCGATTGCGAATTTCGGGTAAGCGATCGGTATATTTGTGCTCCAGCACCGCACCCGTACCGCTTCCCATCATGGCGAGATCCATCATCAGACCAAACGCTCGCCAGTCGGTTAAATTCGTGCTGGTGCAGTTATAAGAGCCAGAAAAATTCTCTGAACGATTAATCCAAGCCGTGCCACCGACCCAGAGCCACCGACCCGACGGCAAACAGCGCATCGATCGCTGCATTAATTCAATCAATGCCTGCTCTTTTTCTGTAAACCGTCCAAGGTCAGCGAGTCCTTGCATGGTACGCTGGCTCACTTGCGCCCACGACTCGCGCCGAGTTTCGCTCAGCTTGCGGCTGTAGGTTCTGTAAAACACCGGATTCGCAGCAGGAGCCGAAGCCGGAAATTGACTGCTATTGTCGTCATCTGGCACACTAGAGCCAGAGAACTCTTTTGGACGGGTGATATCCTGAACCATGTGGGACTCCTTTCGTGGACTTGGCGCTAAATGAAATTTGATTTAAGAGCGCTACGAGTAGTGTTTACATAATAGCCACTACTCTACATCTGGTACGAAAAATGATCAAGTGATTTCCAGTTAGCCCGAACGTACTAAATCGTTGCTAAAGTATAGCGGTAAATTTGCACTACTCGTCTCACAATGGCAGGGAATTTACAATTCTCACTCCCCCAAAAGTTTGTTTATACGAGCAGCAGATCGCGTTTCTATTTCCAAAACCAACCCCCAATTCCGCTCACCCTGTCCTAAAATGCTGAATAACTTCGAGCGACGCACGCTTTCAGCGCAGCGAAGCTGACCGCCCAACCTCAGCTTTAACTATGTCTTCTTTTGCAAGCTTCTTTCGCACCCTACCGGACACCCTTCAGCAACCTACTGCACTCGCAATGTTGGGATCAGTCGGAGCGCATCTTCTGATATTTGCCACCTTACCTGCCTTTACGTCCTCAAGCGAACCGCGCCCAGAAGCAGAAGTTCGACGAGTCCGCCTGCTCGAACCGCCTCAAGGAAGCAACCCTCAAGCCTCGTCGCAGCTTGCCCTGCCGCCTGTGCCAAACCCGCCGAACAGCAAAACACAGCTTCCTATCACGGCACAGGGCAGATCCGCTATCCCGAATCCGCTCTACACGATTCCCGACTTAAACTCCCCGGTGACCCTGAATCCGCCGCCGCCGATTCCGACTCCCACGCAACCGCAGATCTCACAAGCCGATCGCTTTAATGAACTGCTGCGCCGACTTGCCGCCCAACAGCCGCGAATCGTACCGCCGCCTAAGCCTCCTGCACCCACACCTACGACCCAACCGTCACCGCAACCCAATATCTCGATTAGTCCTAATTCATCGATCGCGGGCTTAACTCCAGCCAATCCGAACGATGTTGCCAAAGTCACACCACCATCGACTGAAGCACCGTCCCCCGCGCCCACCACAACCCAATCCCCCGCACCTGCGACAACTCAATCCCCCGCACCTACAACCTCAAACGATCAGCTTCTTGCTGCAACTCGCTACAATCCTGAAGGTACATCCCAGCAGGACAGCGTTCAAGCGGCTCAAAAGCTCACCGAAGAGTTGACGGCAAAAGATACGCCTTGGGAGTATGTTCGCCTGCGTCAGCCTCAAGAACCGCTCAAAGAGCTTGACTATCCGTTAGCATTTCCACTGAGCAACTACAAACAGCATCCCATCGCGATCGCGATCTTCATCGGCAAGGATGGCAAGCCTCTCGCTGATCGCAAACCGCAAATTCTCAACAGCACAGGCTACCCGATTCTCAACGACAAAGCGATCGAGTACGTGCAGAAAGACGCGAACCAACCAGATCGATTTCCGGCGATCGCTGAAGATAAGATTCGAGTGTTTGTTTACGAATTTCAGTTCAAAGCACCGAATATGGGAACGGCTTCGACCCCACAATCACGGGGTTAAGGGTTATGATCGACGCACATTCAAGCAGCACCAATCTCCCCGTTTCCAGAGTGCTGCGACGATCCAACCATTTGCTTCTAAGGTGTCCGCAACAGGCTTTGCTTGATCGAGTAAAATTCCGCTCAAGATTCCCCAACTGCTTGGTTTAACAAGCGGCTCCCATTGTGGAATTAAATCGATGATTACTTCTGCCAAAATATTGCACACTAAACCATCGACGGGCTGATCGATCATTTTCACCAATTCTTCAATGCTGCCTTGAGCCGTAATTAATCGGCTCGAATCGATGTGATTGAGTTCGATATTCTCTAGGGTTGCTTTTACTGCCAGTGGGTCAGTATCAACCGCATAGGCTTTCTTTGCTCCAAGCAACAATGCGCCGACCGAGAGAATGCCCGATCCACAGCCAATGTCCACGATCGTCACATTCTCCGAATCAGCACCCACCCGCATCTCCAACGCTTCTAAGCAGAGTTGCGTGGTGGCATGATCTCCAGTTCCGAAGGCGACTCCGGGTTCGAGCTGCATTATAATTCGATCGCTCTTTTCGGGCAGGGGCAACCAAGCCGGATTAATCAAGAATCGATCGCCGACTTCCTGCGGTTTCCAGTAGGTTTTCCAGCTACTTGCCCAATCTTCTTCGTCAATGATGCGCCACTGCACGATCGGCGCTGACAACTTCATACACAGCCCATCCTGTTTTAGCAACAATGCCAGCGCCGATAGATCTAATAGCTGTACCTGTTGCTGTGGTACATAGGCGGACACTAAGGACGATGATCCTTTGCTTTGGCTCGAAGCACCCCGACAACCAAAGTTATCAAAGCGCCAGATCACGGTTTCTTCTAATGCTGTATCACAGAGAACTTGAATTTCCCACCAACTGTTTGACATAGGGTGCGCGATTAGGTGAAGGATAGGGAGGTGGGGAGTAGGGAGTAGGAGAATCAAGCCAACGATCGATTGGATGATTCCGGGCAACCGACTCCCTCTCACAATGACGATCGCTTACAGCGTGACCGTATAAGCATCGCGAATTCCAGATACTTCCTTGATTTGATTCAGAATGTTCTCTGGTAGCGGATCATCAATGCTCAGAACCATCACGGCATCACCCCGCACAATCTTGCGTCCCACCTGCATACTGGCAATGTTGACGTTAGATTCACCCAGCAATGAGCCAATCCGCCCAATGATGCCCGGTGTATCGCGGTGTAAGGTGAACAACATATAGCGATTTGGCGGAACGTTGATCGGAAAATCATTGATACTGGTAATCCGAATCTCATCGTCACCCAGCAACGCACCCGTCACTGAATGTTCTCCGAGTGTTCCTTTGGCTGACAGATGCAGCGAACCTGCATAGTCCTTGGTTGAAGCATCGCGAGTTTCAATCACGCGAATTCCCCGCTCTTTTGCTTCGATGCTGGCATTTACATAGTTGACGCGCTCTTGCAGAGCAGGCGATAACAATCCTTTCAGCGCTGCAATCACGATCGGCTGACTTTGATTGGTTGCTAGATCTCCACGCAGTCCGATATTCAGCGATTCAATCCGACCTCCTGCCAACTGTCCAACCATCTTGCCGAGCGTTTCCGCAAGCTGCAAGTATGGCTTCAACTGCTCCATAATTTCGGGACGCAAGCCCGGAATATTGACCGCCGATCGTGCAGGCTCACCCAGCAAGACATCCCGAATTTGCTCTGCCACATCGATCGCCACGTTCACCTGAGCTTCTTCGGTTGATGCTCCCAAATGTGGCGTTAGCACGGCTTCTTTACCCAACGCTTTGAGCGGCGATTCTCCGAGCGGTTCCGCTGCAAACACATCGAGCGCGGCTCCGGCAATCTTTCCAGCTTTCAGGGCTTCAGAGATCGCGGCTTCATCGATAATGCCGCCCCGCGCACAGTTAATGATCCGAACATTCGGTTTCATTTTGGCGATCGAATCTGCGTTAATCAGATTCGTCGTTTCTGGAGTTTTGGGGATGTGCAGCGTAATGTAGTCCGCCGATTGGAACAAGACATCAAGTTCTACCAAGCTACAACCTAATTGTTCTGCACGTTCGGTCGAGATAAACGGATCATACGCAAGTAGCTTCATCCCCATTGCGCGTGCCACAGTTGCCACGTGAGCACCGATTTTACCTAGACCAACGACACCCAAAGTTTTGTTGTAAACTTCGTTCCCGGTGTAGCTTTTACGATCCCATTTGCCTTGTTTGAGTTTTTCATTCGCTTCGGGAATGTAGCGAGACAGGGACAGCATCATTGCAAGCGTGTGTTCTGCCGCCGCGATCGTATTACCTTCGGGCGAGTTCACAACGATTACGCCTTTTCGGGTTGCTGCCGGCACATCGACGTTATCGACCCCGACTCCCGCGCGTCCGATAATTTTGAGCTTCCGTCCGGCTTCGATTACTTCAGCAGTCACGCGAGTCCCAGAACGAATCATCAGCGCATCATATTCTGGAATCATCTCAACAAGCTGCTCTTTAGTCAGATCAGTTTTGATATCAACTTGAGCAACTTGCGACAGAATATCGATTCCAACTTGGTCGATCGGATCAGAAACAAGAACCTTGGGCATAACAACGGCGAAAGGCAGAGTGAGTAGGTGTGGAGATTTGCACAATGATTATTTTGAGCCGTTTTCCACAAATAGTCATTCTAGTAGATCCCGGTATCGCCCCTCGTGCATTCTTGGAAAAGTTTTCGATTTGCGCTGCGATCGCCACCCGTTAAACTAAAAACAGCGTTACTGGAGCCTGCCGATATGGTTCAACTCGATGCGACTCCTGCCCAATCTCGTCAAGACACTCCACCGTTTGTGGACGAAGCTCAAGCACCAGATTTACCGGAGGATATTACTTTTCCTCCGACTAACCTCTACAGTGATGAGCCGCCCTTGGAAACTGATTTTCACCGCCGTCAAATTGATCTGCTGATTCGGTTACTCGAATTCTGGTGGCGCGATCGCTCAGATTTTTACATTTCAGGCAATCTGACTGTTTACTACAACGAACAGCAATTAAAGAAGCGAGACTTTCGCGGCCCTGATGTGTTTGTTGTGTTAGGAGCCGAAAAACGCGATCGTCGCAGTTGGGCGATTTGGGAGGAAGGCGGCAAATATCCAAACGTGGTAATCGAATTATTGTCGAGCGCGACTGCTACGGTCGATCGCGGCAAGAAAAAAGACCTTTATCAAGATGTTTGGCGCGTTCCAGAGTATTACTGGTTTCACCCAGAAACAATGGAGTTTGCCGGATTTCGCTTAATCGGCGGAACTTACGGCGCGATCGCGCCCAACGAGAGCGGCAGATTGCCGAGTGAGCAACTAGGGCTAGAACTGGGCATTCACGATCGCCAATTGCGCTGGTTTACCGCAGAAGGCGAGTTGGTTCCCTTACCCGAAGAAGCCGAGCGCCAACGAGCAGAACAAGAACGCCAACGCGCTGAACAAGAACGCCAAGCACGGGAGCGATTAGAAAACTATTTGCGATCGCAAGGGCTCGATCCGAATCAGCTACCAGAGTAGAAATCGCATCACCGCCTGATAAGATGCCTAAAACGGGTTATGGGAACGTGACAAGCATGAGTACCGAAAATCAAAGTACAAAAGATCAAAATACAACAGGTGCAGACGCGATCGATGTTGCGATCGCCAAAGGGATTGATTTTGATGGCTCTCCGATTCCGTCTGAGAAGTTGGACTTATACAACAAAGTCATGGCGCTAGAAGCGGGACGGCAACGCAGTGGAGTGTCAAACACGATGCGATCGCGGATTGTTCGCATCGGAGCAAAGCACATTCCTCAAGCTGAACTGAATCAAACGCTAGAAGCCGCAGGATTCGCACCGCTGAAAGAGAAAGAAATCGCCTTTTTCTACAACAAGTAATGTCTGTCACTTACTCGGATATCTTAGCGGCTGCCGATCGTCTCGCAGGTGTTGCCCACCGAACACCCGTGATCACTTCAAACACAGTGAATCAGCGCACTCGCGCTCAGGTGCTTTTCAAGTGTGAGAACTTTCAGCGATCGGGGTCGTTTAAGTTCCGAGGTGCTTACAATGCAATGGCTCAACTGAGCGATGAACAACGCAGGCGCGGCGTGATTGCGTTTTCATCGGGCAATCATGGGCAAGCGTTAGCCTTGGCAGGTCAAATTCTGAATGTTCCTGTGACGATCGTCATGCCAAACGACGCGCCAGAGGTAAAGAAAGCAGCAACACAAAGCTACGAAGCTGAAGTTATTTTTTACAATCGCACTCTACAAAAGCGAGAAGAAGTTGCACAATCGATCGCAGACGATCGTGGCTTAACCTTAATTCCACCCTTTGATTTTGCGCCAGTGATCGCAGGGCAGGGAACCACTGCAAAAGAATTGATCGAAGAAGTCGGCAACTTAGATGTCATGCTAGTCTGCTGTGGCGGAGGTGGATTGATTTCAGGCTGTGCGATCGCTGCCGATACTCTTTCTCCGAACTGTCAGACCATTGGAGTTGAACCCAAACGTGCAGATGATGCCACGCGATCGTTCTACAGCGGCACCCTGCAAACCGTTGAGAATCCGAACACGATCGCAGATGGTGCCAGAACAGCTTCGCTCGGAGAACTCACCTTTCCGTTAATTCTGGAGTACGTTGATGAGATGGTTACAGTGTCCGAAGCCGCAATCTTACGCACGATGCTTTTCGTTTGGGAGCGGCTCAAGATTGTGGTTGAACCCACAGGCGTTCTAGCAACAGCAGCATTGCTCGAAGGAATTGTTTCTTTTCCAGATGCCAAAATTGGTGTGATTATTAGCGGCGGTAATGTCGATCTGAAAGAAGCTGGAAAGCTCTTTACTAAAGCAACCGCAAAAGAGAAATTCTCACAGCGTCGTCCGCTCGCACCAGAAATGAGCTAGGGTTTTCGGAGTAAAGACGATCGTGCTTGTAGAGGCTTCATAGAAAGCATCTGATCACTTTTGGGCAAGCTAACTCTATCCAACTCATAAAAGACAATTGATATGCAAGCATTTGCGCTGAATCGCAAAACAATGATTCCGATGCTAATTGTGTCTGGTTTGCTTGGATTTGGTGGACTGGTTGCCCTTCTACGCTGTGTGACGGTGATTAAAACTGGAGAAATTGGCATTGTTGATCTTTACGGTCAAGTGTCAGCTCAACCCCTCACTCCAGGCATTCACCTCAAAAATCCACTGGCTCGGTTAACCAAGTTTTCAACACGGATTCGCGAAGTCAAAGAAACCCTGGAAACTCCAACCAAAGAAGGCTTGATGGTGAATGTCGATGTCAGCGTGCTTTATCGCATTGAGCCTGAGAAGGCAAAACAGCTTTATCAAACCGTGGGCACGAATTACGAAGAGGTCATTCTTACCCCTCAGATCCGATCGCTGATTCGAGGTGCAACTGCAACTTATGAACTGAAAACCCTTTACACCAGCGATCGAGAAAAACTTGCACAGCAGCTTCGCGACAATCTGAACAAGAGCTTGCGCGATCGCGGCATCATCATCGAAGAAGCGCCCCTCCGGAATGTCAAGCTTCCTGAAGCGCTAGAACGATCAGTACAGGACAAACTCAAAGCTGAGCAAGAAAGCCAACGCATGAAGTTTGTTCTCGACAGAGAGCGGCAAGAAGCCGATCGCAAACGCATCGAAGCTCAAGGAAACGCAGATGCACAGAGAATTCTATCGCAAGGATTGACCGATCAAGCCCTGCGATTTAAGCAAATTGAAGCTATGCAACAACTGGCGACATCTCAGAATTCAAAAGTGATTGTGTTGAGTGGGGATCAGAAAGCGCCTGTAATGTTGCAGCCTTGAGAGTTATCTCTGCGATTTGCTAGTGTCAGAGACTAATCTTAAAAAAACTACCTCAAAAGTTTCTGTGCTGCTCTTTGAAACAATCGACCTGTTTTAGTGAGAACACTAGGAGGTTTTAGAACCGATGGTTTCTGCTCTGGTCGATCGAGAAATCGGTAGTGCAAGAAAACCTCTTTGTATCGAATCTCTACATCTTCTCCGTGACAAAATCTTGCAAAGTCAGTAGAAGAATAGCCCATGTAATGAATCCGATGGATTGGTTTCAGCCCTTGTTCATTGTAAAGAACATGATCGATTAAAACAAATGGATCTCGATTCGCACAGTTTCCAGTCCGCTCTTGACCATTCGGACTGAGGGTGAAGTTAAACAGGGGGCGATCGCATCGAAGGGTCATGTAATTAAATAAAAAGGCATCGTCCCACCAACCCTGATTATTCACCCATGCTGCCCCAGCTTGCATCGCGATCTGCTTTTGTAGGATTGCCAGCTCTTGATCATCAAAAATTCCACGTTTTGACCCGAAGAAACTAGAACAATGGAGTTTAGGACGAATTTCAGATTCTGTAAACGCACCCGTTGCTTCGATTAGCGGAATGTTCAGGGCTGCATTCTGGCTTGACTTAGCATGTTCCCAGTCATCAAACACAAAGTCATACAGTTTTAGCCGCTCCCAAATTTGGGTCAAAGGCTTCATTGCTAGACTGTCTCCATCAAAAAAGACGAACTGCTCAAACTGCCCGTCGAATGCTGCAAATTTACGATGCAGTTTGCCTTTGTACCAACGAGGATGAGCCTGCTGAGTGCGTTGTGCTTCTGGGTGAGCCTTAACAAACTCACGAGCGAAGTTTTCCCAACGATCGATTGATGACTGATTCTGGAATAGGGTCACATTCGGACGCGCCTGAATTTCCGCCTTGACGCGATCGAGGCGATCGTCAAAGGGAATCACGCAGACAGGAATATCCGGATCAACGTTTGCTTTAATGCTGTTTAGCAGGGCAACAAGCTGATCAAAGACTGCATCATTTGCAAGGGTATAGATTCCAAAAGAGGTCACTTTAACGGCTCACTGTCTACGAGTTCGTTCACAGTATGCGACAAGTGATTTGAAATCTAACACTCGTTCCCGCAATTCTTAGAAGCCGATTCACTTCTACAAAAACTTAGCGATACGATCGACCGCTTCGACTAATCGCTCCGGTTCATGCACCAGCGCAAATCTTACATATCCTTCGCCGGATTTACCGAATCCTGCACCCGGAGAGACTGCAACGCCTGTAGCTTCTACAAGTTTGACCGCAAAGTTGATCGAATCCTTCACCCAAGGTTCCGGCAGCCTTGCCCAAACATACATTGCCGCTTCAGGCATCGGCACCTTCCAACCGATCTGATGCAAGCGATCGACAAACACATCCCGCCGCTGTCGATAAATTTCAACCGCTTTTTGCACTCCGGATTGATCTCCGGTTAGGGCTGCGATCGCCCCATCCAAAATGCCTCGATATTGATTAAAGTCGATCGCTGCTTTAACTTGTCTCAATGCTCGAATTAAGTCTGCGTTCCCGATCGCATAACCCACGCGAAAACCGCCCATTTTATAGGACTTTGAAAAAGTGAAAAACTCAATTGACACTGATTTTTCTGGATCAGCTTGCAGCACTGAGGGCATCGGAGCAGAACCGAGATAAAAATCGGCGTAAGGAAAATCGTGAACTAGCACTAAATCGTGAGTTTGGCAGAATTGCACTGCTTCTTGGAAAAAAGACAGAGGCGCGATCGCAGTCGTTGGATTGTGCGGATAGCTCAAAACCATCATCCGAGACTGAGCCAACACCGCAGACGGAATCTCTTCAAAGACTGGAAGGAACCCCTTCTCAGCCCGAAGCGGCATCGGGTAGATTTGCCCACTCGCTAAATAAACCCCGCCCGCATGAGACGGATATCCGGGATCAAGCAACAAGGCAAAATCACCCGGATTTAACACAGCTAAGGGTAAATGAGCTGTTCCTTCCTGCGATCCAACCAGAGCTAACACTTCAGTCTCTGGATCAACCGCAATCCCAAACTTATCGGTATACCAACGCGCCGCAGCTTGTCGAAACGCTCTCGTGCCGTGAAACAACAAATAACCATGCGTCGAAGGATCATGCAAGGACTGTTCGATCGCCTGAATGACGTGCGGTTCGGTTGGCAAATCAGACGACCCCAGCGATAGATCAATAATGTCCTGTCCTGCAGATAACGCCTTCGACTTAGCACGATCCATATCTGCGAAAACATTAGCTTGAAGCGGCTCTAAGCGTTTGGCAAACTGCATTTTTCCCTCTTACGCGGTAATCAAACTTTGATTTAAAAGGTCTTTGATTTTCTCCTTGTTCATCGCACCTTCTGCCGATTGTGTAATCTCACCTTTTTGCACAACCCGAAACGCCGGAACGCCCTCAATCTTGCATTTCGCCACGCTTTCAGGATTGGGATCAACTTCCATCTTGATCACTTTTAAACGATCGCCATACTCCGCCGCGATCGCATTCATCACCGGAGCCATCAATCGACAGGGGCCGCACCACTCTGCCCAAAAATACACCAGCACAGGCTGAGCGGCGTTCATTACTTCAGTTTCAAACTCTGCGTCACTAATCACAAGAACGCTACTCATCTCGACAGTCACAAATAACGACTTATCAATTTTAAAGCCCTGCGCTCCCTTCTGCCGATCTGCCATACTGAAACAGTACGGTACGGGTCGATTTGACTATGTTTGGCACATTTCAGCAAAGCAGCCTCCGCATTGAACTCGAAGCCTCGGAAGAAACGCTGGCAAGGAGTTTGACTCAAGTGAAAGAATTACAGAACTGGCTGTGGTTTGAGCGCTTCTCGATCGGGATTTCGGATACGCTTACCCCTGGCACAAAGTTAACCGGACGAATTGGACTTGTTACCATTCAGCACGAAGTCGAACTTGCAGAACCGAACCGGATTCGATTTCTTCTAAGTCAAGGAATTGATGGCTTTCATGAATGGGCATGGGGCAACGGTTGGGTACAATCCCGCCTCGAAGGAATTTCGCTTTTGCCGATCAGCCTTGGACAAACGGCAACGTTATTGAGCTTGAAGCAGTACCTAAAATCCCAATAATTTCTAGAGCATACGGTTTTCCGATCTTCCGAGTCTTTAGCACTCTGTCCCAGTGAGTGCTAAATTTCTAGGTGGAGAACTGGCTAAAATTTATGGCAAAGATTGTTGTCTTTGATGAAGAGTCCCGGCAGGCGCTAGAGCGCGGCGTAAACGCGCTCGCGGATGCAGTGCGCGTCACGCTAGGGCCACGGGGTCGGAACGTCTTATTGGAAAAGAAATTCGGCGCACCTCAGATTGTGAATGACGGGGTGACGATCGCAAAAGAAATCGAACTCGAAGACCCACTCGAAAACACGGGAGCCTCTTTGATCCGCGAAGTTGCTTCTAAAACCAAAGATTTAGCCGGAGATGGAACCACAACCGCAACGGTTCTCGCTCAAGCCATGATTCGCGAAGGCTTAAAGAACGTTGCCGCCGGCACAAACCCGATTAGCTTACGGCGCGGCATGGACAAAGCGATCGCTAAAATGGTCACTGAGATTCAAGCAGCAGCGAAACCCGTTGAAGGCACCGAAATTGCTCAAGTGGCAACAGTTTCGGCTGGAAACGACGAAGAAGTCGGACAGATGATTCAGTTTGCAATGGATCAAGTCGGTCGCGATGGTGTGATTACGGTTGAAGAATCGAAATCCTTGGCAACTGAACTCGAAGTGGTTGAGGGGATGGAAATCGATCGCGGCTATCTTTCGCCCTACTTTGTCACCGATGCGGAACGTTTGATTGTCGAATACGAAAACGTGGCAATCTTGCTGTGCGACAAAAAAATCAATTCGATTCAAGAATTGGTTCCGGTGTTAGAGCGAGTCGCAAGAGCGGGTCAACCCCTATTGATCATTGCGGAAGATGTGGAAGGAGAAGCACTGGCGACGCTGGTGGTGAACCGTCTGCGCGGTGTGTTAAATGTGGTGGCGATCAAAGCACCGGGCTTTGGCGATCGCCGCAAACAAATGCTGCAAGATATTGCGGTTCTCACCGATGGACAAGTGATTTCAGAAGAGATTGGTCTCAGCTTAGATGCAGTTTCAGCAGAAATGCTAGGAACAGCCAGAAGAATCATCGTGACCAAGGATGCGACCACGATCGTTTCTGATAATTCCAGTGGTGAGAATGTGCAGAAGCGTGTCGCTCAGTTGCGTCAAGAAGTTGAGCGCAGTGATTCTGAGTACGACAAGGAAAAGATCGCAGAACGGATTGCTAAGTTATCAGG
Source organism: Leptolyngbya sp. AS-A5 (assembly GCF_039962495.1). Taxonomy (NCBI): domain Bacteria; kingdom Bacillati; phylum Cyanobacteriota; class Cyanophyceae; order Leptolyngbyales; family Leptolyngbyaceae; genus Leptolyngbya; species Leptolyngbya sp. AS-A5. Next base: position 83,833 of record NZ_JAMPLL010000003.1, read on the forward strand.
TGGGATTGCTGTCATTAAAGTTGGAGCCGCAACCGAAACCGAACTAAAAAATCGCAAACTCCGGATCGAAGATGCGCTGAACGCAACTAAAGCGGCGGTCGCTGAAGGGGTTGTTCCGGGGGGTGGCGTGTCGCTGATCCACCTAGCGAGCAAGCTGCAAGAGTTGAAAGCGAGTCTTAATCCGGAAGAGCAAATTGGTGTCGATATCATTGTTCGATCGCTCGATGCTCCATTGCGCCAAATTGCCGATAACGCAGGAGTTGAAGGATCTGTCGTGGTTGAGAAAGTGCGAGAAATGAGCTTTAACCAGGGCTATAACGCGCTGACCAACCAGTACGAAGATCTTTTAGCTGCGGGGATTGTTGATCCGGCAAAAGTGGTGCGATCGGCACTTCAAGATGCAGGCTCGATCGCGGGGATGGTGCTGACAACTGAAGCACTTGTGGTTGAGAAGCCTGAACCAAAGTCTGCTGCTGCGCCTGATATGGGCGGCATGGGCGGTATGGGCGGTATGGGTGGCATGGGCGGCATGGGCGGCATGGGAATGATGTAGTCTGCCAACGCTTAGATTTTTGAGGCAGTTGATCGTTTTGATCAACTGCTTTTTTTTTACGTGAGTCTCCAAGGAAGGCGTACGTTAATTAAACGTAAGTTCGACGAGTCTCCTCACTTCGTTGCTGACTCGCCCCGGAATGAAATTCGGGGCTAATGATGCGAAGTCTCTCTACAGAGACTACAGATGGCAGAGTGATTTCTTCAGTCCCCTTTAGCGGACTTCGTTCTGTTAGCCCCGAATTCTATTCCGGAACGAGTGACCAACGGAGCGCAAAAAATTATCGAATTCACGTTAATTGAACGTTATTAGAAACGACCTAAAAAAGCCCTTTCTGCATTTTGAAAGGGCTTTTTCTAATCTCAATTTCAACTTGTAACGCTGGCAGTCTGCGATAAGCTATCGCGATATTCTTGAACAATCTTGCGGAATTGGTCGCCTTCGATCGTTTCCTGCTCCAGCAGCACATCAACTAATTGATCGACCAGAGGACGATTCTCCCGCAACAGTCGCCGCGCTTCTGCATAGCAAAACTTCGCAATCTCGCGCACCTTCTGATCAATCTTGCTGGCAAGCTCTTCAGAATATTCGGATTGTGGCATCATGTTCCGCCCCAAAAATACTTCGCCGCCTGAACTTTCCAGTGCTACCGGACCTAAATCCGACATGCCAAACATCGTCACCATTTGCCGAGCGATCTGAGTGACTTTGCCGATGTCGCTTGCTGCCCCAGCATCAATCGCATCTTCACCAAACACTTCCGCTTCGACTGCCCGACCCCCTAAAATCACTTTAATTCGATCAAGCATCCAAGCGCGAGTGTATAAGCCGCTATCGATCGTTTCTTCATTGGGAACCGTCTGGGAAAATCCTTCAATTCCACCCGCACGCGGAATGATGGTCACTTTGTTTAGCGGATCAGCCTTATCTAAAATGGTCGTGAGTAAAGCGTGTCCGATTTCGTGATAGGCAGTCATTCGCTTCCGAGTCGAATCCAGCAGCGGATTTTTCGCAAGCCCGATCGACACGCGATCAATCGCATCATCAATCTCCAGCATCGTCACCGCATCTTTACGACGACGTGCAGTAAGAATCGCAGCTTCATTCAGCAAGTTAGCTAACTCAGCCCCCGAAAAGCCGGGAGTTTGACGTGCAATTTTTTCTAAATCCACTTCATCTGAAAGTTTCTTGTTGCGGGCGTGGACTTCGAGGATTTTTAGTCGTCCTTTACGATCAGGTAAGTCAACCGTAATTTGGCGGTCGAATCGTCCTGGACGCAGTAAAGCAGAGTCTAGAACATCTGGGCGGTTTGTCGCGGCGATGACGATGATTCCAGCGTTGCCTTCAAACCCGTCCATCTCGGTTAACAACTGGTTTAGGGTTTGTTCGCGCTCATCGTTGCCGCCACCAATTCCGGCACCCCGTTGTCGTCCTACTGCATCAATTTCATCAATGAACACAATACAAGGTGCGTTCTCTTTCGCTTTCTTAAACAGATCGCGGACGCGGGAGGCACCCACGCCCACGAACATTTCGACAAACTCAGAACCAGAAATCGAGAAGAACGGAACACCTGCTTCACCTGCGATCGCTTTAGCCAGCAACGTCTTTCCGGTTCCGGGTGAGCCAACCAGCAGCGCACCTTTCGGAATTCGCGCTCCTACCGCCGTAAAGCGCTCTGGCTTCTTCAAGAAAGCGACGACTTCTTGAAGTTCTTCTTTCGCTTCTTCGATGCCTGCAACATCATCGAACATGACCCCCGTTTTGGCTTCCATTTGGAATCGAGCGCGAGACTTACCAAAGTTCATCGCCTGTCCAGGCCCACCCGGAGAATTGCTCGATCGACGTAGAATCAAGAGCAATCCAGCAATCAGCAGCATAAACAGTAGTAGATTCGCAATCAGTCCTACAACGACGCTATTATCGGCGGTGGGCTGAGAATCGAAAGATACCTTATTCTTGCGGAGGCGATCGATTAGTTCTGGATTGCGCTCTAACAGCTGCACTTCGATCGGTGGCTCGTTCTTGTTCTGTCCCTGGAGGCGGACTCGCGCAATGCTCTGAGCTTCATCAATTTCGACTCGCTCGACTTCACCTGCATCAATTTTTTTTAGCAATCCCGTATAGTTCAAGTTCTGGCGGGCTTGAGCCATTGCCGGAGCACTCATCAGCACAGTCTGAATTAGCAGCCAGCCCACAAGCGCAGCTTTTGTCACTTTGGATTTCGCTTTAGTGAGGGGCAGTGATTGCGCGAGGTTGCGGGAGCCTTTCATCATGAGTTGCCTTTTGCCTGTGGGACAGTGTGAAAAACTATAATACGGGGAAACTATAGTTCAGGGAAACTACAGCGGGTCAAGAGACGCTTATGCTACTGAAAAAGTATCTCTATTTTTCTAGTCTAGCCCCGTCAACATGAATTCGACACCTGAGCCGTTCGACTTTCGGGAGTGTACTTTACAATTCTGAGGCAGTTCCGCTGTCCCTGGCGATCGTAGCTCACTTCATCGGCTAAGCGGCGCAGCAAGAACCAGCCATATCCTCCTTCCTGTAGAGTTCCGGGCTGGGGTTCTCGGATATTGTTGGGATCAAAAGGTTGTCCCCAATCCCAGATCTGGATTTCCATACGATCGTCGTGTAGGGCGACCTCAATGTCAATCGAGGTGTCATTTGAAAGTCCGGAATGAGCGTGGCGCACTGCATTCGTGAATCCTTCTGCCAAAGCGAGGTTAAGACGGTGAAGCTGATTTTCGCGGCGGGGAAAGTGAGGGTCGTGCTGATACCAAAATCCCTCGAACCACCTTTGGACGTGGTTCAATACGGTAAGATTACTGTTAACTGACAGATGCTCTTGCTGAAACATACTCCGATGCGTTGACTCGATCGCGGGGCTAGTGGTCTCAGTTTTTAACTGTACTTATGATACGTGTCTTTTTAGCGGCGATTCTTTGTATTTTTCCTGAACTCTGCTGAAACATTTGGCACATCGCAGCAGTTTCTTGCGTGGATTTTAATGACTGGGATGAATCTCTAGCGTTTGCCGTTGCAATTCTAACAATTCTTTGATGCCTTTTTCGGCAAGATCCATGATTTGATCTAATTGTCGGCGGGTGAAGCTGCCCTGCTCTGCTGTGCCCTGAATTTCAATGATTTCTAGGGCATCATTCATCACCACATTGCAGTCAATGTCAGCAGTGACATCTTCAGGGTAATTCAAATCGAGAAACGCATCGCCTTCGATTAAGCCGATCGAAACGGCGGCGACTTGATGCTGAATCGGAGAGCGATCGAGGTCGCCGCACTGAATCAACGAGTCGATCGCATCATGCAGCGCTACAAATGCGCCTGTGATAGCAGCGGTGCGGGTTCCCGCGTCGGCTTGCAGCACGTCCGTATCGATCGTAATCGTGCGTTCTCCGAGTGCTGTCATATCGAGCACCGATCGCAAACTGCGTCCAATCAGGCGCTGAATTTCTTGGGTGCGTCCGGAGAGTTTGAGCAGTTCGCGTTCTTGACGATCGGGGGTCGCTCCCGGTAGCATCCGGTACTCTGCGGTGAGCCAGCCTTGCCCTTTGCCTTCGAGGAATCGAGGCACTTTGGGCTTGACGCTGGCGGTGCAAAGCACTTGAGTATCTCCGCAGCAAACGAGAACCGAACCTGCGGAGAATTTAGTAAATCGACGGGTGAAAGTGGTGGGACGGAGTTGATCGGGTTGCCGACCGTCTGGACGCTGCCAGGGCATGAAGTTTCCTCAAATCTGTGTTTCAGCATATCGCTCACAGCAAACAATGGAGGGCGGGATTCCCGATTGTCTTCAGATTTCGGGTTACAATCCGGCAAACCATTCGTAACCTTGGTCTTCCCAATAGCCCCGCGATCGTCCGAGTTGATTGACTAAGGTAATTCGCGTTACCCATTTACTCTGCTTGTATCCCAGTTTAATCGGGGAAGCTAACCGCAAAGGCGCCCCGTTTTGAATCGGCAGGGGTTCGCCGTTTTTCTGGTACGCCATCAGTGTTTGAGGATGCAGGCACGATCGTAAGTCCCAGCTTTCGGAATAGCGATCGGCGGACTGAAAGTAAACATATTTAACATCCGGTTTCGGTTGCGCCAGTTGGATCAAGTCTCGCAGCCGCACTCCGCCCCACTGCACGATCGCTGCCCATCCTTCCACACAGACATGACGAATGACCATCGAGGTCAGCGGTAATTTGTAAAGGTCGTTCAGGCTCAGGGATAACGGCTGATTCACTTCGCCATCAATAATTAATCGGAAGGTTGCTGGATCAAGGACAGGGGTAAAGCCAAACGTATTGACAATAAGCTGATTTGGCTCGATTTGACTGACTGCAAATTCAGGAACAGGTTTTTCAGGCTGAAATAATAGTTCCTCGAATTTCTGATTGAGCGGTTCTGTGGCTGCACCCACCATATCGGCAAAAATCGGAACGCCACAGCCGCCAAGAATCAATCCTGAGCTTGAAACTCCAGCAATTTTGAGAAATTCACGCCGCGAAAAATTCTGCATTACGACTACCAAAACATTGAATCAATCAAGCGAGAGCCACCAACTTTGAGCGCGAGAACGGAATGGACGATCGCAAATCCAATCACGGTCGGAACGCTAGAAAAATGCACAATTCTTAACGCCTGCCAATCTCCAAACATCTCGACAATCCAGGGAAATTGAGCAGGTTTATACATTCCAATGCCGCTCAGAATCGCAAGCAGCAGGATGGGAACGATCGCCGTGTAAGCAACCCGATGCCATGCGTAATATTTTCGCTTTGGGTTTTTTCCGGTTTGCAGGGCTTTGATGTCGTTTGTGCCCACAAATCGATGCTTCCACCGTCGCGTTACGACGACATAAATTCCATACCAGAGCAGGTTCAGCGAAAACAATCCCATTCCAGCAAAGTGCCAATCTCGCCCGCCTGCAAGCCAGCCGCCTAGCGTAAAGAGTGGCGGAATTGGAATTCCTGCTCTACCGCCAAATACCGGATTGGCATTGTAGATTTGCAATCCGCTCGTCAGCATGACAAACAGGCTGACAACATTAATCCAATGAAATGTTTTTGCCAGAATTGCCTGTTTCGGTAAAACTTTGAGTTCCATTAGCGCTTCACAAAACATCACATACTGCTAATGTGACACAAAAAGAACCCGTAGCGTATGAATGACAAAACTACGGGTTTGAACTTTTCAATTACAGAGGTAGGCGGATCGGCTCACCTTGCGATCGCTCAGTAGTGTTTCCAAGCAAAATATCAACCAGGCTTACTTCGATCGATTCCCGTTGCTGTGTCCGGCTGTCACCAAAACTCGCTCCGCTAACTTATCGGGGACTTCTTGTAGATGATCGAATTCATATTGGAAGAAGCCGACTCCCATGGTTTGAGATCGTAGTTCCACAATCAAATCGTGCATCTCAGCTTGCGGCAGTAGAACAATCACATCATCCCAGCCGACCCAGCCATCTTTGGCATCGTAGCCCAGCACTTGACCCCGCCGCCCGCTCGACAATCGCAGCACTTTCGAGGTGAAGTCTGAAGGAACTGAAATTGTCGCTTTAACAATGGGTTCTAACAACACAGGCTCACATTTCGCCATACCTTCTTGCATTGCAATTCGAGCCGCTTGTCTAAACGCTTGCTCTGAACTATCAACGTTGTGGTAGGAGCCATTAGTTAAAGTCACGGCAACATCAACCACCGGGAATCCAAGCGGGCCATGTGAGAGATATTCTCGCACTCCCATTTCAACACCAGGGATGTATTGCCTGGGAACCACACCGCCAACAATCTTCTCACCGAACTGGAAGCCCTCGCCACGCGTGACAGGTTGAATATCGAGATACACATCTCCAAACTGTCCATGTCCACCGGTCTGGTGTTTGTAGCGCCCGTGTGAGTTAATCGATTTACGGACGGTTTCTTTGTAGGGAACTTGCGGTAGATGCGTGGTCATGGGCAGATTGTATTTGCGGCGTAAGCGATCGAGCGCCACTTGCAGATGAATTTCGCCTTGTCCCCACAAGATGATTTCATGCGTATCGCCATGCTGCTCCCAACAGATACCACAGTCCTCTTCAAGCAGTTTCGCTAATGTTCCAGTAAGCTTCACTTCATCATTGCGCTTCTCTGCCTGGATTGCCATTGCATAGACAGGTTTGATTTGCTCTGGCTTCGGCAGTGAGAGGGCTGGTCCAGTAGTGAGTGTATCTCCAGTTTTAATCCCTTCCATCCGAGCCAGCGCAACAATCTCCCCTGCTTGAGCTGCATTGACACTTTGTTGTTGCTGACCCATCAAGCGGTACATTCCACCAATGCGAACTCCGTTTAAGGTCATGCCATCCGTGATTGTTCCCTGCCACACCCGAACCAGCGAAAGCTTACCGCCTTGTTGAGTATTGTAGGTTTTCAGCACTTGAGCAATTTCGGTGTTGCCAGCTTTGATGCCACGATGCTCTGAGATCGTTTCTGGTTCCGGAGTTTCACGCAGCAAGGCATCGAGTAAAGGTCGTACTCCAAAGTCTCGATCGGCACAGCCAAAGAACACAGGCACAATCAAATCTGCGCCCAGTTCCATCTTCAAGTCTTGCAAAATTTCGTCTTGGGGTGGCTCGATTTCTTCGAGGAGTTCTTCTAAGAGATGATCATCCCAATTTGCCAAGGTTTCGAGCATTTCCATCCGCGCTAGTTGCTCTTGGTCTTTGAGGTCTGCGGGGAAAGCCACCGGCTCAGCAGGCGCACCCGGATGATAGTGATAAGCCTGTTCTGTGACTAAATCGATAAAGCCAGTCAGCGTTTCTCCGCGTCCGATCGGGTATTGATGCGGCACCAATGGACGACTTGAAACCGCTTTCAGCGCGTGTAGAACTTCCATAAAGTCCACATCGGCGCGATCCATCTTGTTGAAGAAAACTAAGTGCGGAATTTCCCAATCATCCAAGAATTTGAACAATGGCGACAAGGTGAGAACGCGATCGACTAAAGGTTCTGACACCACAACAACCGCATCCACACCGATTAGTGCATTTAGTGCTTCTTGAGCAAATTCAACCGAGCCGGGACAATCGAGGAACGTAAACCGCACTCCTTCATAAGTGGTATAAGCCGTGTTCAATTCAACCGTCATTTGGCGATCGCGGGCTTCTTGGCTGCTATCTCCGACTGTGTTTTTGTCTTGCACTGTGCCTTTGCGAGTAACCGCATTTGTGACCCAAAGCAAGCTTTCTAGTAAAGTCGTTTTGCCGCTGAGGTAAGGGCCTACGATCGCCACGCTTCGGATGCCAATCGAATTACTTTGCATACCATCCTCCTAGAAGTAAATGAATGCGCGATCGTATCCAATGCGATCGCATGAATAGAAATAGCAATCTTTACTTCAATTCAAAGTGCAGAAACATAGGCTCGATTCTTCACCGTGAAGAGTGTGAAAATCAAGACTGTTCAGCACCTAAATTGAAGCGATTGATAAAATATCTGCTCTTGTTGAAAGACAAAGATTGTTCAACCTAAGAACTGATAATGTTGGATTATCAAACTGTTTTGATTCGCTACATCAAAACCTCAGATTGTCTTAATAAAACTGTCCTAACAAAAAGGGGCGCGATTGAACGCCCCCCCTTTTGTTACCTTATAAGCGATTCAACATTGTCGCTTGTGTGTTTACCACTGCCGTTTTGTTGGGCTTGGTGTCCGTTTTGATGGGTGTGTCCGTTGCCATTTCGGGGCTGAATTACACCGTATCCACCGTGATTGCGCTCGTAGGCGACGTTGATCTCACCCGTTTCGACATTGCGGAACATATAGAAATCATGTCCCACCAGTTCAAGCTGCTCGATCGCTTGATCCACGGTCATCGGCGCCATAGAAAAATACTTGGTGCGAACAACTTGCGCTGGAAGTTCTGGCTCTCGATCGAGATTCAGATCTTCAATCATCGGCTGATCGTCCACGGTTGCAACAGATTTGTCGTGGCGATGGTTCGATCGTTTCTCCTTGTATTTTCTTAAACGACGTGCGATTTTATCTGCAACTAAATCAATACTCGCGTATAAATTTTCGCTCCCTTCCTCTGCTCGGACAACAGTTCCATTTGCGTAAATCGTAACCTCAGCAATCTGCTTAACCAGACGGGGGTTGCGGCTAACAGAGAGATGAACATCGACCTCAGTTGTGAGGGTTTGATAGTGGCTCACCGCTTTCTCAATTTTTTGATGAACGTACTCTCGAATTGCATCTGTAATCTCGATGTTCTTTCCCTGGATCACAAGCTTCATATAAGCTATTTCCTCCCGTGAAGTGGTGGGTGATTAACTTCACACTAGCACTTTGTATTGGAGCAAACCATCTGGTTAAAAATGTTTTGCATCTGTTGACAATTCTTGATTTGAAATGTTCGGTAATTTCATCTTGATTCCGCTTGATTTTTTTGTAAAAGTAATCCAGAGTGAAATGTTTGAGGATTAATACGTAGATGCGATCGTGTCTTCTCTACACTCAAGGTTTAATGCCTTACAAACTGGCTTGGGAGTGGCAGCGATCGCTAGCTGATGCCCGGAAACAAAACCCCGACCTTAATGATGTTTTAATATTGTTGGAACACCCTCCAGTTTACACATTGGGTCAAGGTTCAGATTTAGGGTTTCTCAAGTTCGATCCCAATCAATCTGAGTATGAGCTACATCGCATCGAACGCGGCGGAGAAGTGACTTATCACTGTCCTGGTCAGGTTGTAGGCTATCCGATTCTGAACTTGAATTACTATCAAAAAGATTTGCATTGGTATCTCAGGCAGTTAGAGGAAGTGATTATTCGCGTGTTAGCAGTCTATGGGTTAATGGGAACGCGAATTCCGGGACTGACCGGAGTATGGGTAAAAGATCGAAAGTTAGCCGCGATCGGCATCAAAGTCAGCCGTTGGATCACAATGCACGGCTTTGCTTTGAATGTTCATCCTGACTTAAGTGGATTCGATCGCATTGTGCCGTGTGGCATTGCAGATAAGGCTGTGGGAAGTTTGGAGCAGTTTGTACCAGGAATTACGATCGAGGAAGTGAAGCGAGAAATTGCGATCGCATTCGCAGATGTGTTTGAGGTATCACTCACTCAATGCTACGAATAATCGTCACTGCAGCAGGCATAAGATCTTTATCGAAGTGTTTCTGGATGATAGCTACTTAACTTAAGAGAGTTGCCAAAGTATAGTTCTAGTGCATGTCCTACCAATGATCATTTTCTCTGACATAGCTTATCTAATTAACAAGCAAACCTTAGACCAGCCTTAACCTTAGTGTGGAATTGTTTAGTGTGGAATTGTGGGTGTTGAAGCTTTAGTAATTTCTCTTAGAGCTTAGATAAACATCTGAGATTAAGAAATGAAAGGCTCACATCACTATTAAGCCGCTGCTTACTCATATCTCGATCGAGCTTTTCCCATTCTTTTCATGTTCCAACGCTTACTAGCCGTTGGAACATTTTATGCGGAAATTTTTCAGGCTTTCGTACAGACCCGTTCCTCAGCAGTTCAATATACAATCTCCCCTTGAGACACTATGACAACTGGTAATCACGTTATTTTCATTCACCCAGATGGTGCAAGTCCTTCTCATTTCGCAGCCACCCGCTTCATCGATAAAGGTCCTGATAGACGATTAAACTGGGACAATCTCGATCGTGCAGGTGTCTACTTAGGACACATGGGAGACCAGTTAGGAGGAACTTCTAATGCAGGTGCCGTAACCCACGCAACAGGTGCAAAAACCTACGCAGAATCGTTTGGTCTTGATGCCGATGGTTCTCCCGTTGAGTCATTATCTGGCAACACAGGTAGAACAATCGTTCAAGAAGCGATCGCTGCAAATAAAGTAACCGCTTTAGTTCAGTCAGGAGCAGCTTATGAACCCGGTACGGCTGCATTCGTGGCTCAAGTTGGCGAGATCACTGTCAATGGTCAGCGAATTCCCCCTCGTCAACGATTAGCAGACATTACTAAAGAAGTGATTCTATCTGGTGCAGACTTTATTTTAGGTGGCGGTGAACTAAACATGATCCCCGTGGGGCAAAGTGGCTTCCACGGCACGGCTGCTGAGTATGATGCTCTAAGTACCAACGCGCTGCAACGTCCTTCTGAAAACTTAATTGAGCTAGCAAAGAGCCTAGGTTACACCGTGGTGTATACCGAGGAACAGCTTAACGAATTGCTCGATTCCACCAAGTACCCGACACCCCCAACCAAAGTGTTAGGAGTCTTTGCTCCAGTCCACACCTTTAACGATCGACCTGAAGAAGTTCTAGCTCAACGTGGGCAACCGCTCTACGTTGAAACTGCCCCAACGGTCGGTGAAATGTTGGATGTCACCCAGAAGTTGATGGAACAGCACCCCAACTTCAACAATGGCTCCATTGCGATCGTCGAAGAAGAAGGCTCCGACAACTTCGGCAACAACAACAACGCGGCTGGAACAATCGAAGGTGTTCGCCGCGCAGATGCAGCGATCGGGACTGCATTAAACTTTGTAAATAAGTATTCCAATACCCTGCTGTTAACCGCCGCAGATAGTGATGCAGGCGGATTGCAAACCACCGATCGCGATGATCCCGCTGCACCTGTTGGAACTGTCAATGCCAATCCCACCACTTCAACCCGTCCTGTTCCCCTTGACGGTCAAACCGGAGCAAACACTACGCCCTTCGTTGCAGCTCCTGATGCAAGTGGCGATGCTTTTCCCTTTGCTGTAGGCTGGGTCGGAACGCCTGACTTTAGCGGCTCGATCGTCAGCAAAGCTCACGGACTGAATGCAGAAAAGCTACCTGCCACTGTGGATAACACAGGCATGTACGAGTTGATGTACGAGACGCTGTTTAATACCGAATTGCCGTCTCGTGTTGAGCCTCCTACGTCCGCTCCGGCTGCAACGAAAGAGACAGGAAACGTCATCTTCATTCACCCAGATGGAACTAGCCCCTCGCACTACATGGCGGTACGTAACATCGATAAAGGTCCCGATGGACGATTGAACTGGGACATGATGTCCAATGCTGGCGTTTACCTAGGACACATGGAAAACCAGCTTACCGGCACATCTAACGCGGGAGCTGTCACTCACGCGAACGGCGTGAAAGTATTTGATGAATCCTTTGGTTTGGAGGAGGATAATACAGAGATTGTTCCATTGTCGGGTAAAGCGGGCAAAACAATCCTAGAAGAAGCGATCGACGCTGGAAAAGCAACTGCTTTGATTCAATCCGGACATTTAGCCGAACCAGGCTCTGCTGCCTTTGCTGCTGAAACTACAAATCGTTTAGGCAACGATATCCGATCGCGAGACAAGTTTTCTGAAATCATTGAACAAGTAATTCGCTCTGGTACAAATGTGATATTGGGTGGGGGTGAGCTTTACATGCTCCCCAAAGGAACGACGGGCTTTCACGTCACGGCTGAATTAGATGCCAGTGAAAGCCGTTCAGAGCGTCGTCCAAGTACCAACTTGATCGAGCTAGCACAGTCTTTAGGCTACTCGGTAGTCTACACCGAGGAGCAGATGAATGCTGCGGTGAATGGATCGACCCCACCAGAAAAGCTCTTAGGCGTGTTTTCTGCGATTCATACCTTTGACGATCGTACCGAAGAAGCACTCGGCTTAAATACAGCAAATCCGAAGCCGCTCTATGTCGAAACCGCGCCGACAGTTGCGGAAATGCTCGATGCCTCTCTCAAAATTATTCAGCGAGACCCGGATGGTTTCTTTGCAGTAGTTGAAGAGGAAGGAAGCGATAACTTCGCGAACAACAACAATGCCGTTGGAACGGTTGAAGCAGTCCGACGGGCGGATGCGGCGATCGGGGTTGCGATGAATTACGTGAATACACAAGACCCCAACACGTTAGTTATTACTGCTGCTGATAGTGATGCTGGAGGGTTGCAGGTTTCCCAGTTTAAACCTTACACTCGTCCGACCGGAAGCGCGATTACCACGCCAGAATTGCTCGATAGCGAAACTGAAGTTCCTTTCATTAATGTCAATCCCACCACGACAAACACGACTCGGAATTTCCTCGATGGTGTGAATGGCAGCACAGCGAGCGCTGACGCTCCTTGGAAACCCTTTCCATCAATGGATAGTTTGGATGGCCCGATGGGGAATTTTGGAGTCGGCTGGGTTGGGACACCCGACTTTCCGGGTAGCATCGTTTCCAAAGCTTATGGTATGAATGCCGACCTACTGCCCAGTACTTTAGACAACACCGAAATTTACCGTCTCATGTACCAAACGATGTTTGGGGTAAGGTTTTCGGAGGTGCTTAAAGCTGAGGGTGGACAAAAAACGGCTGAAGTAACGACAGGCGAGGGTTATCTGGCTGTTGCGAATTTTGGTGGTGTCGGTGTTGATCCTTCAGAAAGCACGATCGCTGAAGCAGACACGATCCAATTTAGGGGTGCGGATTTGACGGCTCGCAATTTGTTGCTCACTGAGCAAGGTGATGATCTTGTGATCAGCTTTGAGGGTGTTGCCAACACAGGTGTGATTCTACGAAATTTTCACTCGGAGAACCTAAATAATCTGACCCAGGCAACAGGAGCATCTGTTGACCTTGGAAACCTGATCTTTGATGGGCAGAGCAGTGTTGAAGATAGCTTTGACGTGTTCAGAGCCGATGCAGATCTCGCTCAAATCCTGAACCGCAATTCTGTTACCTTCTTCAATGATTTAGATAATACGGTGTGCGGGTTTGACGACTCGAACGATGTGATGAATGCTCAAGGAGGTGACGATCGCAGCTTCGGGCTTGGCGGTGATGATCTTCTGCGCGGCGGTGCTGGCTTCGACTATCTCGATGGCGGCCTCGGCAATGACATCTTGGTAGGTGGTACAGAAGCTGATGTGTTTGCGTTAGCAACAGGTAATGGTTCTGACACAATCCAAGACTTCAGCATCTCCGAAGGCGATAAGATTGCTCTGTCAGGAGGATTGACCTTTGGACGGTTAAGCCTTCTCCAAGGGACAGGTGCGAATGCTAACAATACGCTCATTCAAGCGGGAACTAGCAATGAGTTGTTAGCAACGTTGGTGGGAGTTCAAGCAAGCAGTCTGACACAATCTAGCTTTATGTTGATTGCTTAGCGTGAAGGGGAGCAGATTGAAAACAGCCTGCTCTCTTTCTGAACTGCCTCGGGCAGGAGTATGCAACATCTTTTAGCTCCTGCCATATTTTTTATTACAACGAATACCATAGTTAATACTGATTCAATGATTGATTCTTAGTTACATCAATAAGTGTCAGTTAAGTGTTAATTTTCATGCAAATTATAGAGTCTTGCATTGACACATTTTCTATCAATTGCGGCAATCCATTTTTTAACCTAACTCTTTTCTCTTACATAAATCATTCTTAATCTTGATATGTAATGCTGCGGTGAACATGGTTTTTATTCACCTGTGTTACTTAGGCATAGAAATTTATGACGATCGTTACATTAAAGGGATTCGCATCATTACCCGCAGATACATTTGCAGAAGGTCCTGATTCAGGTAAAGACATCTCAGGGAATGGGCGAACAGGTTCATTTCCTGGGCAGCCTGTGCAAGGATTTAGTGCGGTTCAGTTTGCAAGCTCGAACTCTTTTTGGTTCATGTCTGATAATGGCTTTGGACGTAAAGAAAATAGTTCCGATTTTCAATTGCGAGTTTATGAACTTCAGCCCAATTTCCGGGAGGGCGAAGCCGGAGACGGCAGTGTTCAAATTCTCAATTATTTACAACTGAATGATCCTGATCAAAAGATTCCATTCTCGATCGTCAATCAAACGCAAAGCGATCGCCAATTAACTGGAGCAGATTTCGACATCGAATCTTTTGCGATTGGGGCAGATAAAACCCTGTGGTTCGGAGACGAATTTGGCCCGTTCTTGCTAAACACGGATGCAACTGGGAAAGTTTTAGACGCGCCGATCCCGACTCCGAACTTCTTTAATCTCAAGACGCTCAACGGCGAAGTTCCAATTGTAATCGGACATCGAGGTGCTTCTGGAGAACGTCCCGAACATACGATCGCAGCTTATCAGCTAGCAATCCAGCGCGGAGCCGACTTTATTGAACCGGATCTGGTAACGACAAAGGACGGCGTTCTGATTGCTCGTCATGAGCCAATGTTAGCGGTGGTCAAAGATGACGGCGCGGTTGATCTAAGCAACACGACAACCGATGTTTATCAGCGTCCAGAATTTGCCGCTCGTAAAACAACGAAAATTCTCGACGGCACACCTGTAACGGGCTGGTTTGCGGAAGACTTTACGTTAGCTGAAGTCAAGCAAATTCGAGCGATCCAGCAATTGCCATTTCGTTCAACTATCTATAACAGCGTATTCGAGATTCCAACGCTCGATGAAATCATCGATTTAGTGAAGCAAGTTGAACAAGACACCGGGCGCAAAATTGGTATCTATCCCGAAACAAAGCACCCAACGTTTTTTGAAACCCAAGGCTACAACACGAGTGAACAACTCATTGATGCGCTGGTCGAGAACAATTTCACTGATCCCGATCGTATCTTCATTCAATCTTTTGAGGTTGGAAATCTCAAAGATCTCAAGTTCAACTTGATGCCGGACGCGAGTGTAGACATTCCGCTGGTTCAGTTGTTTGATGCAAGTGATGTGCGAAACGATGGCACATTGATCGAGATCCAACCTTACGATTTTGTAGCCAGTGGCGATTCTCGTACCTATGGTGATTTACGAACTCCAGAAGGTCTAAAGGAAATTGCTACCTATGCAAGTGGGATTGGTCCCTGGAAAAGAATGATTGTGTCGGTGCAAACCGTCGATCGCGACGGCAACGGGCAACCCGACGATCTGAATAACGATGGAACTATCAATGACGTAGATAAAGTAACGCTGCCGCCAACATCGTTGATCGATGATGCTCACAATGCTGGCTTGCTTGTGCATCCTTACACGTTTCGGAACGAAAGCCGCTACCTTGCATCGGACTATAAAGGCAATCCAGAACTAGAACTGCGCCAGTTTATCGAATTGGGTGTGGATGGCTTCTTTGATGATTTTCCAGGCACAGGCGACTTAGTGCGCGATCAAATCACGGCTCCGTTTGTGCGATCGCCCCAAAACCCTGATGTTTTGAAGCGACCAGAATTCGATACGCTAACGGGCAATGCACCGATCGTGATTGGACACCGAGGTGCTTCGGGCGAACGTCCTGAACATACATTGGAATCCTACAAAGTTGCGATCGCAGGTGGAGCCGATTTCATTGAACCGGATTTAGTCGTTACAAAAGATGGCGTTCTGATTGCTCGTCATGAACCGATGCTCGCTGTTCTCAATGCAGATGGTTCACTCAATACAACGGATACAAGCACTGATATCTATCAACGTCCAGAGTTTGTCGATCGTAAAACAACGAAAATTCTCGATGGCAAACCTGTCACAGGTTGGTTTGCGGAAGATTTCACTTTAGAAGAAATCAAGTCGCTCAATGCGATCGAGCGCTTGCCTGACTTGCGTAGTACTCGGTTTAACGATGATGGGCTAAAAGTTCCAACCCTGCAAGAAGTCATTGATTTAGTCAAGCAAACCGAGAAAGAAACTGGACGTAAGATTGGCATTTATCCAGAAACAAAGCATCCAACCTTTTTCGCAAACCAAGGCTATAACACAAGCCAACTCTTGATCGATACACTCGTTGCAAATGGCTTTACTGACCCATCCCGAGTTTATCTTCAATCCTTTGAAGTAAGTAATCTAAAAGATCTCAACAGCAGCATCATGCCCAATGCGGGAGTTGATCTGCCACTCGTTCAACTGATTGGAGGATCAGGCAGCCCCTTCGATTTTGTTGCAAATGGTAACGATCGCACTTATGCAGACTTGGTCAAACCGGAAGGACTTGCAGAGATTGCGACTTATGCGACAGGCATCGGCCCAGACAAGCGATTGATTATTCCAGCAAACACGGTCGATCGTAACAATGATAGTAGACCCGATGATTTGAATGGAGACAGACAAATCAGTGATGCTGATCGCGTTCTAGGTACACCGACGACGCTGATTCAAGATGCTCACAGTGCAGGTTTGCTCGTACACTTGTACACGCTGCGAAATGATCCGTTTTTCCTAGCTTCTGACTATCAGAACAATCCTAGAGCTGAGTTTAAGCAGTTCATTGATTTAGGCGTAGATGGCTTCTTTACTGATTTTCCGGGAACAGGTCGATCGGTCTTGATCGATGATTACTTTGCCGGAACAGGCTATTCACGTCCAAACTTAAATCCGAGTGCATCCCAATCTTACGTTACCGATGCGAATCAGCCTTACTACGGCAATTTAGTTGTTGCAAATTTAGGGCAATCGAGGGGATTTGAAGGAATGGCAATTAGCCCGGATCAATCCAAACTGTATCCGTTGCTAGAAGGGTCTGTGGTTGGCGATCCGAGTAATGCCTTAAGAATCTATGAGTTTGATGTTGCATCAAAGCAATATACCGGGTTAGTAGGTTACTATCCTTTGTCGAATCCGAACCATGCGATCGGCGATTTTACCGTTGTGAATGACAACGAATATCTGGTGATTGAGCGTGACCCTAACCAGGGCGATGCGGCTCAATTCAAGAAGATTTTCAAGGTTAACTTCTCTCAAAAAGATGCCAATGGCTTTGTTGCAAAACAGGAAATTGTTGATCTACTAAAGATTGAAGATCCGGCTGACCTTAATGGTGATGGCAGTACAACGTTTAGATTTCCGTTTGAAACGATCGAAGATGTTTTAGTCATCGATCCATTCACAATCTTGGTTGCAAACGACAATAACTATCCCTTCTCGGTAGGTCGTCCACCTAATATTGATAACAATGAAATTATTCGGTTGCAACTTGAACAACCTCTCAATCTTGATCCGCGTGTGGGTTTAGCGGCTGTCAGTACTTCGGCTCAAGGTCGGTTGCTGCAATCTGAAGATATCTCACTGCCTGCGGCGCTGGGAACTGGACGATCGCCACTCACGCCAGAACTGGGGTGTTATTCGGATCGATCGTTCAGTCAATTCGCGCTCAGTGATCCCCTCACAACCATGAAGTGAGTGCGGCTCAGGGATTCATAAGCACGATCGGGGACAGGCGTGAAGTGTTGTCAGACTTTACCAAAGCGAACTCTCGCCGTTCGTGCTGATTGAGATCTTCCAATTTGGGGCAAAACAGAACCTTGAGCAGAATTGATGCTGCAAGTGACCAATGGCAAGCCCTTTTTCAACTTGACATGAGTTCGACGAGTCTGTTGCTGCGTTTGCGTCCCGCCCCGGATTTTCAATCACTTGGTGGAATAGCAACGCAGCGGAGAACTTTGTCGAACTTATGTTTTTTGAGAGCTGTAACAGAATCCGAATGCTAATTTTTCTCCGATCGATTTACCTCAGATCCGTTTAATAGAATCGTTCTTTCGCTCGAATCCTGGGCGACCCATTTTTACCGCTCCCCTTGATCGGATTTGCATTCGCTATGATCAAGATGATTGTTTTATGGAGTCGAAAATGGCTCACTTAGCAGACCGTCGATCGCAGAATGTCGCAGGTGATTTCTATGTCGATCGTTCTTGCATTGATTGTGACACTTGCCGCTGGATGTCTCCAGAAATCTTTGCTCGCGAAGACAGTCAATCGATTGTATTTCATCAACCCGCGAATGAAACTGAGCGGCTCCACGCGCTGCAAGCCTTGTTAGCCTGTCCAACAGGTTCGATCGGAACCGTTGAAAAACCAACGGATATTAAACTCGCTCAAGCGAGCTTTCCAGTTTTAGTTGCTGAGAATGTTTACCATTGCGGCTATCACGCTGAGAATTCTTATGGTGCTGCAAGCTATTTGATTCAGCGTCCCGAAGGTAATATCTTAATAGACTCGCCAAGGTTCACGCCTCCATTGGTAAAACGATTAGAGACAATGGGTGGAGTGCGTTATCTTTACTTAACGCATCGTGATGATGTTGCGGATCATCAGAAGTTTCACGATCATTTTGAATGCGATCGAATTTTGCATTCCGATGAAATTACCCGCAGTACGCAGAGCGTTGAAATTAAACTCACAGGAACGGAGCCATTTCAGCTTGATTCTGAGTTGTTGATTATCCCAGTTCCTGGGCATACCAAAGGACACACGGTTTTACTGTATAAGAATAAGTTTCTGTTTACAGGCGATCATCTGGCATGGTCAGCAAGACAAAATCATCTGGTCGGATTTCGCGAAGCGTGTTGGTATTCTTGGGATGAATTAAAGCGATCAATGCAGAAACTGAGTCGCTATGATTTTGAATGGGTGCTGCCGGGGCATGGACGGCGCTATCATGCTGACTTTGAAACGATGTACCAAGCAATGCAAAAATGTCTCGATTGGATGGGATTAAACCAAGCGACCGGAGATTGGGATGATTGAACAAGAACGGATTGACGCGATCGTTCATATGCTCGAACAGGACTTACCAACCTTGTTTAAGAAAGATATTACCTAACGCGCTGTGCGACTAATCTTAGGCTACGTCGAGTTGCAATACATAGAGGCTTCATGATCACAGGCATCCTTGGGATTTTAGAAAGTCGCATCGATTAAACTGATTGATCTTCCTAGTGGATTCGAAGCCTTCAAAGTAACTCTTTCTGGGCATCTGATACTTTGTTTCAGATGCTATTAGATAGATATGCATAAGGATTGAACTGTAGATGCGTCCGATTTATCTCGATAACCATTCAACCACACGGGTAGACGATCGCGTTTTAGCCGCAATGCTGCCCTTTTTCACTGAGCATTATGGCAATCCCGCAAGTGTAACTCATGCTTATGGTTGGGAAGCAGAAGCTGCTGTTAAACAAGCCCGCCAAATCATTGCAGAAACAATTCACGCCACACCCGAAGAGATTGTTTTTACCAGTGGTGCAACTGAAGCTAATAACTTAGCGATCAAAGGGGTTGCCGAAGCTTACTTCAATCAAGGACGACACATTATTACGGTTCAAACCGAACATAATGCCGTTTTAGACCCCTGTCGCTATCTAGAATCGCTAGGATTTGAAGTAACTTATTTAGGAGTCGATTGCTTCGGTTTGATCAATCTGACTGAACTTGAAAAAGCCATGCGCGAAGATACAATTCTCGTCTCAGTTATGGCAGCAAACAATGAGATTGGTGTGTTGCAGCCGATCAACAAAATCGGTGAACTTTGCCACAGTCGCAACATTCTTTTTCACACTGATGCAGCCCAAGCGATCGGTAAGATTCCGCTCACGGTCGATCACATTGATTTAATGTCAATCACAGGACATAAGCTTTATGCGCCAAAAGGGATTGGTGCATTGTATGTGCGGCGAAAAAATCCGAGAGTTCAACTCTCAGCACAGTTACACGGAGGCGGACACGAGCGAGGAATGCGATCGGGAACACTTTACACCCCTTTGATTGTTGGACTCGGTAAAGCAGTTGAAATTGCTGATCCAACTTCTGAAGCGGCGCAGATCAAGCAACTACGCGATCGCTTATGGCAGCAATTAAACATGGATGGCATTCATCTCAACGGGCATCCACAAGAGCGTCTACCGGGAAATTTGAACATCAGCATTGAGGGAGTAGACGGACAAGCTTTACTGCTGGGATTACAATCAACGATCGCGGTTTCATCCGGTTCTGCTTGCACCTCTGCCAAGATAGAACCTTCTCATGTGTTAAGCGCAATCGGAGTTCCTGATGAGTTAGCCTATGCTTCGATTCGCTTTGGAATTGGACGATTTAACACTGAAGAGGAGATCGATCAAGCGGCTTTGTGTGTTAGAGAAACCGTACGATCGCTCAGGCAAGCTTAAGTAAGCCTTGGGACACAAGAACTTCTATCGCGAGAACGATATGCCGAGTTCGCTGCTTCCAGTAAAACGTAAGAGGCTAATTTTTACGGAGACTGTATTCTATGAAACCCAATTATTTTGTAAAGCGTTTAATCACTGGATTATTTGCTGTTCTAATGATGACCTCGCTTTGGTTCTCGACCCCGAGTGCAAACGCATCTCCCGTGCTTTTAACAACCGCTAAAGGTGCAGCACAAGCAACTGAAGATAACTCCAAGGGCTTAGTGGACAACGTTAGAGACAAAGTGAAAGATGCGGCGAAGAGCAATGCGAGCAAGGTCAATAGCTCGACCGATGGAGATAACACTGCTGCACGTAAAGCACGAGAAGATGCATCAACCATTCAGAAGCGAGCAGATGAAGATGCGTCTCGGACAAAAGACGCGATCGACAACAACATGGGCGCTGTGAAAAGAGCAGTTGACGGCATCAAAGATGCGTTCGGTCAATAGTCCCTAACTCTTAGAAAGCAATCAAGTCCACTGGAATTCCCGGTGGACTTTTTTAGTCGGAACACACATTAAACACACATCAACATCAATAGTAATGACAGTGAGCACAACTATTGGGTGGATCAAGCGGCTAGATTTACGCCTCAAGATCAAACCGATCTAATTCAGTTTATGCTGTCGATCGATGATGCTCCGGTTGTCAAACTACAAAACTAAGCAGGGAACGTTCCACCGTTTAAATCACGAAAGCTATCTGAAGCAACAATCATCGTGATGTCAGTCCATTGTGATTTAAATCACTTTTGAAGTAAAAAAAAGTCACAAGCCAGTCCTCAGTCTGTCACCGACTTCACGGGGTAGAGCGTCAATACTAAGGTTACGATAATTTCCCATGCTTCCCAATGAACAATCTTCCATTGCCCTCAGATACGCTTTCTGAATTATTTGCTGAAGTCAGCAGCACTGGAAAAATTGCCCTGCGTGATTGTCAGCATCTTAGAGATGCTCTGCTTAACGACCAGACTAGCGACGAAGAAAAACAAGCAATCGATCGTTTACTCTACGCCGTCCGCTTGGGTCGAATTCAGTTGATTGAAGAATCTAATGCCTGAAAACGGCTGATCATCCTGCCGCTGATAATAAAACGCTCTCCACCATCGCAGCAACGATCGTTGCTAGTCTGATTTGAAGTCCACAGATCGATTAGCGCCATAGCTCATCTACCTAATGCCGTAACTCGATAGCCAGATGTGGAAGTTCCGTAAATACTCGTATGCTCTTCACTGACCCTTTTATTGCGGAGGCTTACGTGCGGATTGCTCAAATTGCTCCTTTATGGGAAACGGTGCCTCCTCCAGCCTATGGAGGTGCAGAACTCGTGGTGAGTCTATTAACCGAAGAGCTAGTTCGTCGAGGACATGATGTAACCTTGTTTGCGACTGGAGATTCTACAACTCAGGCAAAACTCGATGCGATTCATCCTAGCGCACTACGCCTTGATCCATCGGTTCAAGAATTTAATGTTTATGAAGCGATCGAGCTAAATCGCGTTTATCAAAATGCTCACAACTTTGACATTATTCATTCACATATCGGTTTTGCCGCTTTAGCCTGCGCTCAGTTGGTCAAAACGCCCACCATACACACCCTACATGGCACATTCAGCTTAGATAATCAGAAAGCCTTTAGTTTTGCGAAATCACAACCTTACGTTAGTATCTCTAAATCACAACGAGAACCCCGATTAGGATTAAATTACGTTGCCACCGTCTATAACGGGATTGATCCTTCCACCCATCGATTTTATTCCCAGCCAGACACGCCTCCGTATCTGGCTTTTTTAGGGCGACTTTCACCGGAAAAAGGCCCGCACCACGCGATCGAGATTGCTAAGCGCACTGGATACCCGCTGAAAATGGCAGGTAAGATCGATCGTGTTGATGTGGACTATTTTGAGCAGGAAATCAAGCCCCACATTGACGAGGAGCAGATTCAATATCTGGGTGAGGCAAATCATGCTCAGAAGAATCAACTGATGGGAAATGCGATCGCAACGCTATTTCCGATTACCTGGCGGGAGCCGTTTGGACTCGTCATGATTGAATCAATGGCAGCGGGAACTCCGGTGATTGCGCTCGAACTCGGAGCAACTTCCGAGGTGATTGCACATGAAGAAACTGGATTTTTGTGTCAAAACGTGGATGAATGTGTTGCAGCAGTGTATCGAGTTCATGAGATCGATCGATTTAATTGTCGCAAGCACGTTGAAAATAACTTTAGTGTGAAACAGATGGTTGATGGTTATGAAGCGGTTTATCGTCAGATTTTAGCTGAGAAGTATAGCCAAAACGGGCATAGCAGAAATTCTTCGCTGATATCACTAGAACGTTAAAACACTGTTTGAGATATCACTAAAATCGAGCATTTAGCGATGGGCAATCAATTAAGATTGCCCATCTTTTTGAGTGTTCTTTTCAGTAGAGAGAATGCTGTAATGATGACAAACACGATTTTTTAATTATCATTAATTTGATGGGAAAGACGCACTAATGTCCCTAAATTTAATCGAATTTAAGAACAAGGAGATTGATTATGTTGAGACAAATCGGGGTTGGAGTCTTGGCGACTGCAATCGCAATCGGTGGAGCAATTACTCCCGTATTTTCTCAATCTACCCAACCTACAGTCGCTCCTGCACCCGAAGCACAATTTTCACCGAAAGCACAAGTGACCCTCAGCGGCGATCGCGTGAATGTTACATTGATTAATCAAACCAATGCCGCAGTTTCCTATCAAGCGATTGGTGATACGCAGGTAAGAACGCTACCTGGGCGCGGAACCGTGACGCTGCGAGGATTGCGGGTTCCAACCACTTTGACTTTCGATCGTCAAGATGCAGGCTTGCTGAATGTCACTCCGAAACAATCCGCCACCTTGCCTGGCACGATCGAAGTAACACTGAATGCAACAACCAACTTAGCAACCGACAGCATCACAATGCGAGTCGAAAACAACGGCTCAGTTTTCCTTTATTAAGAATCAACGCTAAGAAGAGCCTTGATCCTCTTAGCGTTCTATTTGTTTACTTCACTGCGTTAGAAAGGATCTGTCCTAACTGTTGCAGCTTTGTTGCTGCTTCTCCTTGCTCGGTCGCTGCGGCAGCAGTAGCTTGCTTCCCGAGATCAGACAGAATCGATCCAATTTCACCACCACGCATCCCGCCATCGATCGCGAGCTTAAGTTCTCCCAAAGTTTCTGCGAGTTCGGTTCCTTTTAACTGGGCTTGCCAAGCTTCAATATTGGCAAGTGCAGCCTCTGGATCGATTTGAACTAGGTCAGAGCTGAACAGAGCGATCGTTTGATCAAGATTTGCAGATTGAGTTGGGTTTGCCATAGTCGCATCCTATAAAGTTGAACTCCTTATTGTTTGCGATCGGGCGTGGTAATCCGTCAACCTGTGGGGAGAATTCGATCCAGTCGAAGTACCCGTTTGGGGAATACTGTTTCTTGTGCGGCTTGCTTATGGTGAAAGGAGTTCGAGCAGTTGAGCTGGTGTTTATCATCCAGTGCAGAAGTGCAGTCTGCCACTTGGAGGATAAACACCAGTTTCTTTAGGAGTCTGCACAATACGGGCAAGATACTCCCGGCTGATACTGCGGCGAGGCTTGTTCATCCTGTGAAATTGGATGACCACAGGCTTGGCACATTGTATAGGAGCCATCGCTAACACTATGAGTCACTGCGACTCGTTGATCGAACACAAAGCATTCACCCTGCCATAGACTTTCTTCGGGTGGCACTTCTTCTAGGTATTTGAGGATGCCACCTTCGAGATGATAAACCTGCTCAAAACCTTGAGCAAGCATATAGGACGAAGCTTTCTCGCATCGAATTCCACCTGTGCAGAACATTGCAACTTTTTTATGGTGGGTTGGATCAAGTGCAGTTTGGACATATTCAGGGAACTGCCGAAACGAAGCGGTCTGCGGATCGATCGCGCCCCTAAAGCTACCGATCGCCACTTCAAACTGGTTTCGCACATCAATCACCGTCACCTCCGGATCAGAAATCACTGCATTCCAATCTTGCGGTTTTACATACGTTCCGACTTGCTGAGTTGGGTCAGCTTCTGCACGTCCCAAAGTGACAATTTCTTTTTTGAGCTTGACTTTCATGCGATCGAACATTCCCGATCCTGTTTCAGATTCCTTGATCGTTAAATCTGCAAACCGTAGATCGCGCTTGAGAAACTCTAGAATGGTGTCGATCGCGTCCTTTGAGCCAGCGATCGTACCGTTAATTCCTTCTTGTGCCAGTAGAATCGTTCCCCGCAAATTCTGGGCTTGGCAGAGGGCAAGCAGGGGCGATCGTAGCTCCACGTAATCTGGCAGTTGAACAAATTTATAAAAAGTAGCGACCAACATAAGCATCAAGACAGTTCGGATTCCTAGTTTAGCGCTTGCAGATGTTTCCGTGATTCGTGCAATTGCTATTGAAGCAGACTTTACGATATTACTCGGTTTTTACACTATGCTGCTTCACGGTTCCTGGTCACGCTTGATTGGAGTTATTACAGTTCTTGCCCTGGTTGCAGGCTGTTCTTCTACGCCTCAATCTCAACCTAATGCACAGAGCAACACTGCTACTCCTAGCCCTTCTGTTAGCCCTTCTCTACCTGTTTCGGAATCTTCTGCGCCAATCGCAAAGAGCAACACAAACGACGAGACTTCTCAACCCACTCCTGAACCTGATACACCACGCGATACACCCACTCAGGGCACTCGAACGGTTGAAAAGTGCATAGTTTTGATGGCGAGAGTGAATGATCCGGATTCACCGCTCAATGTACGATCGTCTCCCAAAGCAACCACAACCGAGAACATTGTCGGACAGCTAAAAAATGGGACATATGTAGATGTCAAAGAAGAGCAAAATGGCTGGTTCCGAATCAGTGGTGAAACGCCGGGATGGATTGCTAAAAACAGAACGGACAAGACCTGTGGTGAAAAAACTGAGCGCGTTCAGTTTGGCAGGGGACAAGACTCGATCGAGATTCGCGATCGCTTTGTTGGCGGCGGAACGCATAGTTACCGCTTTAATCTTGCCAAAGGGCAGAAAATGACGCTAACGAGTGGCAGCAATCGTGGTGAGCTTCTTCCCGCAGTCATTTCGCCCAGTGGCAAGTCATTAATTTCAGATCTAGAGCAGCCTAGTTCCTGGACGGGCACACTCCCTGAAACCGGAGATTACACGCTCCAGTTTGACTCAAACTTCAAAGGGTACGAGTACACCTTTGAAGTCCAAGTACGCTAAATGCCTAAGCGCTGATAGACCTGATCTAAGTTCTTCAGGTGAACTTGTGGATCAAAGCATTCATCGAGTTCGGCAGGCGATAAGGTTTGAGTCACGCGCTGGTCTTCGCTCAAGAGTTTGCGGAAGTTGCCGTCTTCACGGTTCCAGGCTTGGTGAGCGCAGGATTGGACGATCGCATAAGCATCTTCCCGGCTCAACCCTTTTTGCACCAGTGCTAACATGACGCGCTGACTGAATACAACACCCCCGTAGACGTTCATATTCCGCGCCATGTTCTCCGGATAGACCAGCAGGTTTCTGATCAAATCTGTGGTTTCTACCAGCATGAAGTGCGCCAGAATGCAGGCATCCGGTAGGGCAACTCGTTCAACTGAGCTATGCGAAATATCGCGCTCATGCCAGAGGGCTACGTTTTCGAGTGCGGCGGTTGCGTAACCCCGGAGGAGACGCGCCATTCCGGTCAAGCGCTCCGATCGAATCGGATTCCGCTTGTGGGGCATCGCAGACGAGCCTTTCTGCCCTTTCGAGAAGAATTCTTCAACTTCGAGGACATCGGTTCTTTGGAGGTTGCGAATTTCAACCGCGAACCGCTCGATCGAGGCTCCCAACAATGCCAAGCCATTCATAAAATCAGCGTGACGATCACGGGAAATTACCTGCGTTGAAGCGGCATCGGGTTCTAGTCCCAAATTCTGACAAGTTAATGCTTCAATGCGTGGGTCAATATTGGCGTAAGTTCCAACGGCTCCGGAGATTTGACCAACCGCGATCGATTTTCTCAGGGCACAGAGACGATCGCGATGACGCAGCATTTCTGCTAACCAGCCTGCAAGCTTGAATCCAAAGGTAATCGGTTCTGCGTGAATGCCGTGCGATCGACCAATCATCACCGTATTGCGATGTTGTTGGGCTTGGTATCGGATCGCTTGGATCAGCGCTTCTACGTGCGTCATGATCACCTCTAGACTTGCCACCATTTGCAGTGCCAGCGCAGTATCTAGCACGTCTGAACTGGTCATGCCCAGGTGAATATAGCGTCCCGCATCACCAACATATTCATTTACATTGGTCAGAAATGCGATCACATCATGACGGACTTGCGCTTCGATTTCGAGAATGCGATCGACATCGAAGTTCGCTTTGGCTTTGATTTCTTCGACGGCTTCTTGGGGAATGTAACCTAGCTCTGCTTGTGCTTCACACACTGCAATTTCAACTTGTAGCCAGGTTTTGAACTTATAGTGATCCGTCCACAAATCGCCCATCTCAGGCAGGGTGTAACGCTCAATCAAGGTAGGTTCTCGAATTCAACCGTCACATTGTAGCGCCTCTGGTTGACGCTTCAAAAGTGGAATTTAGGCGCGACCTGTACAGGATAAGCCTTCTACGATCGCAGAGGGCGTATAACAAGAGCCGTTCCAGTCTGCATCGCCACCCAATTCGACTAAATTCTTTAATGCCGTATAAACATTGCCTGCAACCATTGTGTCTTTCACCCGTCCCACAATCTGACCGTTCTCAACGCGATAACCGAGATCGACATTGACCGAGAATTCTCCCGAAATTCCCGCGCCGCCACCGAGCATCTGATCCACGATCAAGCCGTTGTCGATCGTCGCAATCAATTCTAAGAGCGATTTCTTTCCTGGCTCAATCAAGATGTTAAATAATCCGGGTGTGGGATAGCTGCCTAAGCCCGATCGAAATCCGTTTCCGGTTGTGCCGCTACCGAGTAACTTTCCGGTTGTGCGATCGGCGTAAAACAGCTTGAGTTCACCGCGATCGATAAAGGTAATCATTCGAGTTGG
This sequence comes from Leptolyngbya sp. AS-A5, assembly GCF_039962495.1. Lineage (NCBI taxonomy): Bacteria > Bacillati > Cyanobacteriota > Cyanophyceae > Leptolyngbyales > Leptolyngbyaceae > Leptolyngbya > Leptolyngbya sp. AS-A5. The sequence continues at coordinate 111,353 of NZ_JAMPLL010000003.1, forward strand.
TGTGCCTTCATCATCAAACGGACAGCTAAACGGCCCTGCATTCGGCTGTTGTGAAAGCGTGATTGCTTCTGAAGTCACCAGCTTACCGAGTCGATCGTTCCAGGGTGATGCCCCTTCGATCACTTGCTTTCCGTTTAACGCCGATTGCACCGTTCCCCACAGCATATCCACCGCTTTTGAGGTAAACAGAATCGGCACTCGTCCGACCGGAGTTGAAACATTTTCTTTTGCCCAGTCTAATCGCTGTAACACTTGTTGAGCGATCGCCACTGGATCGAGTCGATCGCGCTCGGTCTGCCCATCAGAGACATTGAGAAAATCATCGCCCCGAACCCATTCCACTTCAAGAAAGCCGCTCAACGTTGTATCCATATAGCCACAGTCGAGTCCGTGGGAATTGATCAAGCGCGTCGTTTCCGCTTCACAATCCCAACCGCTAGAACTCAGCACTTCTGGATAACGATCGCGCACCAGTTCGATCGCGGTTTTGCCCCATTCGACTAACTGCTCCACGCTGACCGATTGCCCCACATCGGCATAAGACAATTGCGAAGCGGGAGACAGTTCGATTTCTTCGGGTTCATTCAGTTGACTGATGGCAAGGGCACGATCGACGAGTGCTTGCGGTTCAACGGCTCCATACGCTACGGCTAACCCTGGACGACCTTGTTTCCACAAGCGTAGGGCGGTTCCTTCGGCTTCGGTGCTTTCGAGTTGTTTGAGGCGATTGGCTTCAAAAAAGACGGGACGAGACAGCGATTGCGATTGAAATACTTCGGCGCATTCGGCTCCGGAGCGTAAGGCAAGCTCAAGCAGTTGTTCGGGTAGGGAAGACGCGATCGACATAGAAATCTGGGGGCAAAGGGCGCTACCGTTGGGCGATTCCAACTCTTGATCACTGTACGCCAAATTGATTTCTTGTTGTCGATCGCGTTTGAAATTTAGCGTTTGAGCGTATGGATCAGAAGGGCGATCGACGTTGAACTCTGTTGACTTATTGATGTAGCCTAAACAGTCGTGAACGAGTCTTAATTACTCAAGCGCGAGCGATCGATCTTCGTGAATCAGGTTCAAACACTCGTCGTTGAGTATCTGAGAGTCGCGCTTGAGTGTTTGAAGCTCACGCTTGAGTGTTTGAAACTCACGCTTGAGTGTTTGAAACTCACGCTTGAATGTTTGAGACTCGCTCTTGAGTGTTTGAGACTCGTCGTTGAGTATTTGAGACTCGCGCTTGAGTATTTGAAACTCGTCGTTGAGTGTTTGAGACTCGCGCTTGATTGTTGGATTGTGAAACGCAGAGTGGGGAGACGATCGCGCCGGAATTTATCGTCGCTTGAGGGTATGGATGAGAAGAGCGATCGCTTTGAGCAAGAGATGGTGCATTGCTTGGGATGGTTAATTAAGCCACCGTTGAACACCAATTGCCTGCATAATCAGTTCGACAGCCAGTCCAAAAACCATCTGCAAGGCAAATAAAAGCAAGATCAACCCCCTGCAACCTGCAAAGAAATCAACTGAATATCCATTGCTGCCAGAATTGCTTGTCCTACCACAATCGACTCCAATAAAATGCTTATGGAGTAAATAACAGCCTTGAGCGCGACTTTGCGACGTTACGTTGGCGATAGATGTGTTGATAACGCCGCAAAAAGAACGACCGTTCCAATCGGTTCGATCGTCACCCACAACGCCAAGAAATCGTTTAGTGCTTTATCAAGCATGGTTAGAGTTCACGCCGGAATCAACTGAAACTCCTTGACAGCAGGTAGAAAATTCGCGTTCTCATGCGACGATCGACTTAACTTAATCAATACAAACCGTTGAATTGGCGTGAGCGTTTGCCATTGCTTGGGTGTAATCCTCACGCCAACTCTTTCAGCTTGTTGAATCACGCTTTCAGGAATATTGACCACATCATTCCACGAGGGATTCTCATCGATCGCTAAGTCCGTTGCTGTCTCTCCTGTACGCTGCTCGATTAGCTGGTGTAATAATTCTTTGTACTTGCGAACTTCATCTTCTGTGCTGCAAGGCGCATCAACGGTCTGTTGTCGATCGGATTCACTAAACTTATTCCACTGATGTAACTTTAGTTTGACACCACAAGTATCTAACTTGTATCGCACAATCATTGGAATGCAGCGGAGCGAATCAACAAAATCAGATTCAAACTGAAAAAAAGGGCTCATCGATCGCTTCCTTAATGAAATTTTTTTGGGGGAACTTTGCGAACCAGCCAATAGCTAACCGAAAGGGCAAGAATCGCGGCTGCCAGCGCAATCAAATCGAGTCCAGCCGTTTTCTCTAAATCGAGAATGATGATCTTTCGAGCCACGGCAATCAGTGAAGTCACAATGACCAACTCGACTTGAATGACGTGCTTTTTCAAGTAAGCGGTAATGTTTTCTAGAATCTCAAACGCGATCAGAACATTCAAAAACAAACCAAAAATTGTAAACAGAACTCTGGTCGAGTTGTCATTCGGTGAAATCGAGGTGAGTTCAACAAACAGCACTCTGCCGAGTTGAAACACTGATAAAAAAATCACCAGCAGCATCATGATCGACAGGATCTTGGAAACCCCGCCCTCAATTCGTTCGAGGAAACCGAGAAAATTATCGTCTTTCATTCCCTCACGCAAGGATTTCCACAGGGATCGCCGCATAAATACCTACCACCTCTACTGCTGAGAGCATACCGAGTCACGGCGATCGCCGTAAAGAGAATCATGTGCTTTGTTACATCGCGGATTCTATCAACAACGATTAGGTAGAATCTATACTTGCAGAAATCGCTAAGAAGCAGAGGCAAGAAGTGTAGGTTGCGTTGACTCGCTGGTGTCGCTTTCACAATCGGAGCCATCGATCTCTGCGATCGGAATCAATTGAACCGCACAGGCTTTCAGTTCGGGTTGCTTCGAGTCTGGACAAGCGACTTCATGCGTTAACGCATTCGCTTCGGCTTGCTCTGCCCACAATGCGCCCCAATGCATCGGCACAAACACCGTTCCCGGCGGAATCGCTTTTGTGATCTTGGCTGGAAATCTTGCTTTGCCTCGCCGCGATCGCACTTCAATCCATTCCTCAGCTTCGATGCCTAACTGATCTGCATCCTTGGGATGAATCTCAATGAATGGAGTCGGATACATCTGGCGAATTTTCTCGATTCGTCCGGTGCGGCTCTGAGTGTGCCAATGTCCATACAATCGACCTGTCGTTAACACAAACGGATAGGTGTCATCGGGCGGTTCTGCTAATCCACGCGAGTAGACGTTGGAGAACCGTGCCTTGCCATCAGCAGTGTGAAACTTCAAATCGGTATAAAGGCGTTTCGCGTTTTCGGTTTTTTGTGGAGTTGGTTCGGCTTTGTTGGAAAAAGGCCATTGCGTTGCGCCCATTTCGCGTAAGAGAGTATGACTCAATCCGGATTGATCACAAGGTCGATCGCGGGTAATCCGCACAAATTCCGCATAGACTTCAGCCGAATAGTTAAACGCAAACTGCTTGCGATAGCCCAATCGTCGTCCAACTTCTGCAAAAATTTCCCAATCGGTTCGCGCTTCACCCGGAGCCACCCGAAACTGCGGACACAACGTCACGCGCCGTTCAGAATTGGTCATGACTCCCGTTTTTTCACTCCATTGCGTTGTCGGTAGCAACACATGAGCATAGTCTGCCATCTCGGTTGGGTAGTAACATTCTTGATACACCGTGAAAGGCGATCGACGCAGCGCCGCTTTTGTCCGCTCCAAATCTGGCATACTTACGGCTGGATTTGTTGCTGCTACCCAGAGCATCCCAATTTCCCCGGTTTCCAGCCCTGTGATCATCTCCCAAGCTGTGCGACCGGGATGCGGCGAGATTGCACCTGAAGGAAGCTGCCAGAGCTGCTCAAGTTCGGCGCGATGTTCGGCGTTCATGACCGATCGATATCCCGGCAACAAATGAGACAAGCCACCTGCTTCCCGTCCTCCCATTGCATTCGGTTGCCCGGTGAGTGAGAAGGGGCCTGCTCCTGGTTTACCAATCTGCCCGGTGAGCAAGTGAAGATTAATAATCGATCGCACCTTTGCTGTGCCTTCTGAAGATTGATTGATCCCCATCGACCACATGGACAGCACCCGCTTCGATTGGCTCCAATAATGTGCAGCCGTGAGCAAATCCACTTCAGCAATGCCACACCGAACAGATACGACATCGGGCGGATAGTGGCGAATCACTTCTTTGAAGTCTTCAAACCCGTTCGTGTGGGCATCAATAAATGCCGGATCGATATCTCCCCAGCGCAGCAATAAGTGAGCTAAGCCATACATCAAGTCGATGTCCGTACCGGGATTGATTGCCAGATGCAGATCAGCCACTTCAGCAGTTTCAGTCCGACGAGGATCTACAACTACAAGCTTCACATCGCGATTTTTCTTGTGATAGCGACGAAAGCGGTTAAAGACGATCGGATGGCATTCTGCCGTATTCGTTCCAATTAGAAACGCACAATCGGTCTGCTCTAAGTCTTCATAACAGCAGGGCGGGCCATCTGAGCCAAAGCTTTGAAGATATCCCGCAACTGCCGAAGACATGCACAATCGGGAATTCGCATCAAAGTTATTGGTACCGAGACAGCCTTTCATTAGCTTCTGCGCGATATAGTAATCCTCGGTCTGGAACTGTCCCGATCCATACATCGCGATCGCATCTACGCCCTGCGTAAACTTCACTAAACGAATGTGATCGACAATCTTAGAAAGCGCCTCTTCCCAAGTCACCCGTCGAAACGGTTCATCCAGTGAATCCCGCAGCATCGGATAGCGCAGGCGATCTTTGTGGAGGGATTCTGCGATCGTTGCTCCTTTGACACAAACTAATCCTTGACTGGAAGCATGAGCGCGATCGCCGCGCACATTCCAAATCGGTGTTCCATCTGAGGCGCGGTTGATGGCTTTACCCGGCAAGGCAGGCGGCAGCACCTCTAAGCCGCAGCCAACCCCACAGTAGGGGCAGAGCGTTTTAGTTGGTTCAGCCATAAATGGTTCTCTCCCTGTTATGTCTCAAGTTCTGCTGGCAGACGCTGAAGGACTTGAAGGTGCGGACAAGCGATCGTTTGCAGCAATTGCAATCCGGTTGCAGTAAACGTATAAATTTCTAGCAGTCCTTCAGGTAAAGCTTCAAAGATGAATTTTTCACCAGGAAATACAATGCGATCGAGGGATAAATCAGGATTGTTTTGTAACCAGATTTGCTGAAGCTGTCTAGTTGAGTTGATGTAGTAGCACAAGATTGGAGCCATGAAATCAAGGGGGGAGCCAGCCCTGAAAGAAAACAAATCCGAACCATGAATCCCACAAAGCCAACAGTGAGAGATAGAGCCTTCAAGTCTCAGTTCATTCTGATTGGGGTGCTTCGAGTTGAACTGTGTTATCAGTTACGAGCTGACACTTCTTCAAGATTAAATCCGACCGCTACAAGCGCATCTGATTGCGATCGTACCGAACAAAGCTGAGGATGTGTTCGGTACGATCCGCTTTGTCAACGTTTACTCATCATCGTGAGCATAGCGACCAAATAGAAAGTCAAGTGCCTGGTTCCGCAGGGTGTAATACTGTGGGTCTTCCATTAGTGCTGCTCGATCGCGGGGACGAGCAAATGGAACAGTCATGATTTCGCCGATGTTTGCCGCAGGCCCGTTAGTCATCATCACTACGCGATCGGCAAGAAACAAGGCTTCATCAATATCATGCGTAATCATCAGCACTGTAACTTTGTGCTGTGACCAGATTTGCAGCAGTTCTTCTTGCAGTTCTTCTTTAGTGATGGCATCGAGCGCACCAAACGGTTCATCCAGAATCAGCACTTGTGGATAGATCGCAAGAGCGCGAGCGATCGAGACTCTTTGCTTCATGCCTCCCGATAGCTGTCCTGGCTTTTTGTTGGCTGCTTCTTCGAGTCCAACCATTGCTAAGTGCTGATGCACAATCTCGGTTTTATCTGCTTTAGACTTCTCTGGATAGACTGCATTTACCGCGAGATAAATGTTCTCGAATGCAGTTTTCCAAGGCAAAAGCGAGTAGTTTTGGAACACGACCATGCGATCAGGCCCCGGTTGCAGCACTCGTTTACCCTCAACGCGCACTTCGCCCGTAGTAGGCTGACCAAACCCTGAAACCATGTCCAGCAGGGTAGACTTACCGCAGCCGGAGTGACCAATGACACAGACGAACTCACCTTCAGCAACAGTCAGATTCACATCTTGAAGAATGACAGCCTCGCCACCATCTTTTTTCGGGTAGACCTTGGAAACTCCGTCAATCTCGACAAAAGGAGCGACGGCGAGAGCTTCGGTTTGAGAGGTTTGAGCGGAGAGAATTTGCATAAGGTGGGGAGTAGAGGAGTGAGAAGAATAGAGGATCAGAAGGTTTCTGATCCTTGAAGTTTAGGCTGCGATCGGAGATTCGACTGCATCAAGGGTGACTTCTTCGATGCGAATCTCGTGATGAATTTCTAGGCTGTTAAGGTAGCCGATCGGATCATCAGGATTAAACACTTTGCCATCGAAAAGGGAGAAGGAACTACGATCACCTTCATTGTCCGGGAAGCCAACTTCCCGGGCAGCGCGACCATAGAGATCGACGCGACGGACGCGATCGGTGACTTCGATCCAGTTACGCGGGAAGGGAGTAATGCCCCATCTGGCAAGCTGAGTTAGAATCCAGAGTCCTTCAACGCGACCGGGACAGTTCGCATTGTCCACATGGAACTGATTAAAGCGGAGGAGATTGGCTGGAGTTTCGCCTGTGCCTTTGTCGTAAGCATCAATGAATCCAGGGCGGGCGTATTCTGCGGCTGCACCCACGTATTGAGGGCGCGCTAGCAGACTGAGAATTTCTTCGCGGTTTCTACGATCGTCACAGTATTCACACGCTTCGAGCAGAGCTTTGACTAGAGCATTGTGCGTCTCTGGGTGTTGATGTGTCCAATCTTCGCGCACGCCTAGCACTTTCTCAGGATGTCCTTGCCAGATATCTAAATCGGTTGCAATCACATAGCCTGATCCTTCTTTGACAGCACGAGAGTTCCAGGGTTCGCCTACACAGTAACCATCAATGTTGCCTGCCACTAAATTAGAAACCATTTGCGGCGGTGGAACAATGGTGATGGCTAGATCTTGATCCGGATCAATGCCCCCGGATGCTAACCAATAGCGCAGCATCAGATTGTGCATTGAAGTCGGATAAACCACACCCAAAGTATGAGCGCGCTCTTGCGTCTCTTCGAGGAAGCGTTTGAAGTCGGAGAGCGAGCGGACTCCTTGCTCCAAGAAAGATTTTTTTAGCGTAATCGAATTTCCATTGCGCGATGTCACCAGTGCAGTCACGACCGGCTGAGGGGCATGACCTCCATAGCCCAACGTCATGGCTAACGGCATCGCTGCTACCATTTGCGCTGCATCGAGTCGTCCGGTGCGAATGCCTTCCGAAATCGCTTTCCAGCTTGGTTCGCGGCTGAGTGTGACTTGTTCTAGCCCGTGCTTCTTGAAGAAGCCTTTTTCTTGTGCAACCACGAGCGGTGCACAATCTGTGAGGGGAACAAAACCGATTTCGAGATTGACCTTCTCTAAGCCATTGCGGGCGATCGACACTCGTTCTTTGACTTGGCGTTTTTTCGCCCGTTTCTGCTGATTGAGGAAGTAGATCATCTCATTGCGTAACGCGTAATAGCTGGGATGATTCACTACTTCTAAACGATTACGCGGACGGGGAATCGGCACCGATAGAATTTGTCCGATGTGAGCCTCCGGGCCGTTCGTTAACATCACGATGCGATCGGAGAGCAGCAAAGCTTCATCGACATCATGGGTCACCATAATGCAGGTGACATTGTTCTCCTGTGCGATCGACATTAACTGCTGTTGTAGATTGCCTCTCGTTAATGCGTCTAATGCTCCAAAGGGTTCATCGAGTAAGAGCAGCTTCGGACGAATTGCCAGAGCCCGAGCGATCGCAACTCTCTGTTTCATCCCTCCGGATAGTTCTTTCGGCTTTTTGTCGGCTGCATGGCGCAGTCCTACCATATTAATGTGATGTTCAACTACACTTTGCCGCTCCGATTTTGGTGCATCTTTCATCACCTTATCGACTGCTAATGCAATGTTCTCGCGGACTGTCTTCCAGGGTAAGAGCGAATAGTTCTGGAACACCATCATGCGATCGGGTCCTGGCTCTGTGACTTGCCGCCCTTCGAGAATTACACCGCCTGTGGATGCTTGATCGAGTCCCGCAATGATATTCAGCAGCGTGGACTTACCACAGCCAGAGTGTCCGATGAATGAAATGAACTCGCCTTGTTTGATCTTGAGTTCGATGTTTTTGAGCGCAATGTATTCACCACCATCCTTGAGCGGGAAAACCTTATCAACGTGGTCAACTTCTAGAAAAACAGACATATGCAGCAATGGGGTGAAGGGTTTAGTGATCCGAAGTAATGCGTGAGCCAAGCCAGCCAACCAGACGATCGAGCGCTAGCCCAACCAACCCGACTAACAACACACAGATAATGATTTGGCTCATGCTGTCTTCATTGCCTGCGTTGTAGGCATCCCAAATCTTAAAACCAATGCCGCCTTCTGCTTTGAGCATTTCCGCAGCCACGATCGCCAACCACGCTAACCCAATTCCAATTCTCAGCCCCCCGAACACATAAGGAACTGTGGACGGAACTAGAATGCTAAAGAAATACTCTTTGCCGGATAGCTTCAGAACTTTTGCAACGTTGTTGTAGTCCTGCGGGATTTGTTGCACACCAACAGCCGTGTTAATCACAATAGGCCAAATCGCAGTTACAAAGATTACGAAGATGGCAGCCGGGTTGTTGTCTTGAAAAACTCCTAATGAAATCGGCAACCATGCCAGTGGCGGAACCGTTCTGAGGACTTGAACAATCGGGTCTAAACCGTTCTGCATAAATTTACTCACACCCAGCAGAACGCCCAGCGCGATTCCGACAACAGCCGCGATCGAATACCCTATCGCCACCCGTTCCAGGCTAATCAGAATTTGCAAACCTAGCCCTTTATCTGTACCGCCATTGTCATAGAACGGGTCGAGGATCAATCTCCAGGTTTGTTCAATCACTTTAATCGGCCCAGGCATCTTCGATTCTGGACTCATACAGAGCGCTTGCCATACCATTAAGGCAATACCCACGCAGATGATAATCGGAACAATGGAGCGGCTGTATTTTTTGAACGTTCCTGAGAACTTAGACGATCGAGCGGGGCGAAGAGACGGGTTGATAGTCATGGGAAGATTTTGGTGAAGGATGAGGAATGAAAGTAGGGAGTGAGATGGTAACAAGAACTAACTTTACAATTGCACTCCCTACTGCCTTATGCTTTCTTGATTTTCAAGCTATCTAGATAAGCTTTCGGATTTGCCGGATCAAAGGCCACTTTGTCAAAGAAGGTTTCAACTCCACGAGATGCGGTATCTTTCGGAATTGCGGCTTCTTGTCCGATCGCTTTTGCCGCAGCATCCCACAAATCAGAGCGGTTCACTTTGTCAACCAATGCCTTCACATCGGTACTGCCATCCAACTTGCCCCAGCGCATATTCTCGGTGATGAACCAAGCATCATGGCTCTTGAAGGGATAAGCCGCATTTTCACGCCAGAACTTCATCAGCAAATCACTGTTTTGCAGGGTGCGACCATTGCCCATATCAAAGTTGCCTTTTGATCGATCGATAATGTCAGCAACCGGAGCCTTGACATACTTGTCTGCTGAGAGAATCTGGCACATCTCCTGTTTGTTTTCGTCTTTGTCGCACCACATTTGCGCTTCGAGGACTGCCATCATAATCGCCTTAGCTGCTTTCGGGTTCTTGTCTACCCAGTCTGCTCTCATGCTGAAAGACTTTTCAGGATGGTTTTTCCAAAGCTCACCTGTGGTGACTGCTGTGTAGCCGAGCTTCTTGGACACTAAGCGATCGTTCCACGGCTCACCCACGCAGAACGCATCCATCGTCTTGGTTTCCATGTTGGCGACCATTTGAGGGGGCGGTACAACTACGAGATCCACATCCGTATCCGGGTTAATTCCACCTGCTGCCAACCAGTACCGCATCCACAAATCGTGTGTTCCACCAGGGAAAGTGATCGCCGCTTTAAATTTCCTACCTGCTGCTGCTGCTGCTGCGATCTTGTCTTTTAACGGAGAACTATCAACCGCAAGTTTGAGATCAGCATAGTCATTCGAGACTGAAATGCCTTGACCGTCAGTGTTCAGGCGACCCAAGATGTACATGGGTACTGGGGTGTTGCCTTTCGTAATCTTTCCGGTGGACAAGAAGTACGGAATTGGAGTGAGAATGTGAGCGCCATCAATGCCACCTTTCTCAGAACCAAGCTCTAAGTTATCACGCACCACTGCCCAAGAAGTCTGCTTGCCTACAGACACATCTTTCATGCCGTACTTGGCGAAGAAGCCTTTTTCCAACGCAACAATCAAGGGAGCCGCATCGGTCAGCGCGATAAAGCCAAGTTTAGCGGTGGTCGTTTCTGGTGCATCTGCTGCACTCACGTTTACAGCAGGAGACGCATTCGTCGTAGAAGAACTGCTCGAAGCACTTTTATTCAAGCCTGTGCTGCAACCATTGATAATCAGCGTACCTGCTGCGGAAGCACTTGCGGTCAAGAGAAACTTACGTCTTGAAAGATTAGACATGGATGATGGTTAGAGAAAGTGTACTGGGAATAAAAGGGAAAGCACAGCGAGTGCTGATGTGTAGGGGCGAACAAACTTAGGCATCGAGAACGATGCGATCGACGGGACGAGCAATGCAAGTTAGGATCTTTCCGGCGGCTCGATCGCGCTCGTCTAGTGCATCCGGTTCACCGTCGTAGCTAACTTCACCTTCGAGTAGGGTGCATTTGCAGCTACCGCAGGTTCCAGAGCGGCAAGAGCTATCGATCGCAACCTCTGCCTGATCGGCAACATCAAGAATGAAGTCATTTTGAGTACAGGTTACATCTTTACCTGACCGAACGAAACTTACGGTAGCGGGTGTTACCACTGGCGTTGGCACAACCCTTGGAGAACTGAGAACATACTCAAAGTCTTCGGTTGTCGATTGACCGTTGGGCGTTTCGGTTGCGGGTCGATCGAGGGTAATCCATGCTGCTTGAGCAAGTCGGGCGGATTCGGGCAACTCTGACCAAGGACGTGCGCCGAACTGCTCAATTAAGATCTCTTGCAAAATCGGCTTAAGGTCTTCACAGGGAATGCTTTTTCTCACACAGGTTCCAAGCTCAGCGTGTTTGCCAACTTTGCCACCCATGTAGAGATCCACTCCTTCCACGGTGCGACCGTCTTTGCGAACTTTTGTACCCATCAGTCCGATGTCCGCCACCTGCGGTTGTCCACAAGAGTTCGGACAGCCTGTCCAGTGAATTCGCACCGGACGCGGACAGTGCAATTCTTGTTCGAGCTCTTGCATCAAAGCGACTGCACGATTTTTGGTTTCAATCAGGGCAAAGTTACAAAACTGTGCGCCTGTGCAAGAAACTAAAGCGCGGGAGAGATTTTGCGGCTCGATCGAAAACCGTTTGACGATCGGCTCTCTCAGCAATGCTGAAACGCGAGAGTCTGGAACATTGGGAATGATTACATTCTGTTCCACGGTAAAGCGAACTTCGCCACTGCCGTAAACCTCTGCAATTCGAGCCAGATCAAACAAGTCTTGAGCGAATAACCGTCCCACGGGAACGTGCAATCCGACATAGTTAAGTCCCGGCTGTTTTTGAGCATGAATGCCGATGTGATCGCGTTTGTTCCAAAGAATCTCATCTTTCAGAGCAGCAGGCGTGAATTTGTAGCCTAAGCGGTTTTCCACGGCTTCGCGAAAGGCATCGAGACCCAAATCATCAATCAGCCACATTAAGCGGGCTTTCTGGCGATTTGATCGCAAGCCCAAATCGCGATACACGGTCAAAATCGCTTCACAAACGGCGACGACATCACGCGGATCAACCCAGGCATTTAAGGGAATCGCTGCATCGCAGCGCTTTGCTGAGAAGAATCCACCGACTAAGACATTAAAGCCGAGCGTCCCCTCTTTGTAAGCAGGCACAAACGCGATGTCATTGATTTCTGCATGAACCGAATTATCGCGACAGCCTGCGATCGCAATGTTGAACTTACGCGGCAGATTGCTAAAGCTCGGATTGCCACGACCATTGTTCGTGATCATATCCTGCACTTTCCGCACCAGTCCGCGGGTGTCGATCAACTCATCCGCATCAATCCCAGCGACGGGCGATCCGGTGATGTTGCGAACGTTATCCATCCCGGACTGAACGCTCGTTAATCCAGCCTGATCGAACTTGCGGAAGATTTCCGGTAAATCTTCGATCCGAATGCCGCGCAGTTGAATATTCTGGCGCGTGGTGATGTCCGCATTGCCGTCATCGCCATAACGCTGTAGGATTTCTCCTAACACTCGCGTTTGCCCACTGGTCAAAATTCCATTCGGAATTCGCATCCGTAACATGAATTTGCCAGGGGTAACGGGGCGGAAAAATACGCCCAGCCATTTCAAGCGATAATCGCGATCGGTTTCATCCATTGCTTCCCAGCCGAGATGAGCGAACTGCTCTAGCTCTGCTTTCACCGCAAGACCGTCTTTCTCTGCTTTGAGTTTTTCAAACTTATTCTGAGTGGGCGCAGATGCAAGGGTGTCTGTCATGGATTGAGCCTATAGATAAAGGTGTTCCAGAGCGAACACAAGTCTGATCGTTTCGTCTCCCCAATTCGATGTCTTTGGATGCGACGTTGACCATGCAGTAAAGGTAAGCGGGATAAGAGAGAAAATTCGTAGCTGTTGTTACAAAGTATGTCGTAATATGACGTTTTTGCATAATGGCTATTCGTTTTCGTCATCTGCCCCTAGAAAGAGGTTCGCCACCGTACCTTAGAACAAAGAGGAAAAGGAGAACGCGATGCGTCGTCGAACATTTTTATCGTGGGCTGGAGTGGGTTGGCTGATGAGTCGAGTTCCAGCCGGATTGACTGCATTTCTTGCGGCTTGCACGGGGCGCGGCAATGAGCAAGCAAACGCTAAGAGACTTGAGACGGTGGGAACGATCGCAGAACTCGATGCCAAAGGTTTCCTACAAACCGAGTCCCCGGCTCCGATCGTGGTGATTCGCAGTCCATCTGATCCAAAAACGCTGATTGCAGTCAATTCGACTTGCACCCATCAGGGCTGCTTGGTCGGTTGGAGTAAAGAGCGTAAATCGTTCGTCTGTCCCTGTCATGGCGCGGCATTTGCTGCGGACGGTACAGTGCAAAAAGAACCAGCCGCGAAACCGTTAGAGACTTATCCGGTTCAGATAGATGGACAGAATGTTCAAGTGAAATTAGGTTAATGCGCTTTTGGATAGAGGAAGGTCGATCGGCATTGATCCATCGTTAAATCAGACCTAAATCATTGGAGGTTTGGCTTATGACTCAGGCTGCAATTCGGAATGAAGCCATTAGTAACCTTGAGTATGACTTGCTCACAGCGTTGCAAAATAAGGCAGAAGCGGTAAAAGCATACGAAACGTACATCAAAGACGCAGAACAAATGCAGTCTCAGCCCTGTGCTGAACTATTCCGCAAGCTGAGAGATGCAGACATGCAAACGGCTCAAGAAATCCGTCATCATCTTCAACAAGTGATGCAAAACGGTAAAATGTAAAACAGAATCTAAAACAATGAGTGCGGTGGGGATTGATGCTCTGCCGCACTTATGCAAACATTGCAATCAATTGATGCGTTTTTGTCAATGACTGCCAAGACGATCGCCGACTTCTGTGGCACAGTAACATCAGACGATGAATGCTGATGTGTGATCAGAATGGCAGGCAAAAATTGTGCAGAACTTAAGATATTCCGAGATTTTAGAGCAGGCTCAGTCCGCAGCAAATCAGCAGGACTGGGGACAGTTGAGCTACAGATTGCAGCAGATTCTCTTAAACGATGAACTGGGTGAGACTGAACGATCGTTGTTCTGCAATCCAAACACTACGACTGTGCTGCTCGACTTAGCAATGCAGGTGCTAGAAGGCGGCAGTTTTCAGGAGCGCTGGGAGATGGGTAAGCTCTTTCCAAGCTTTGGGACGGATGCGATCGCACCCTTAATTGAACTGTTAAACGATGAAGAAGCGGAGTTAGAAGCACAATGGTTTGCGGTTCGTATTTTAGGCAGCTTTAAACATCCACAAGTGCTTGAGGCTTTGATTGAACTGCTAAAAAATTCCCAGAGTCAGGAATTAAATTCGATGGCAGTTTCAGTGTTAGCCAGCATGGGAAAATCTGCTGTTCCAATGTTAGAGCCATTGCTGGTAGAAGTTTCTACGCGACTGTTTGCCGTTCAAGCGTTGGGACAGATTCGGCGATCGGAAACGGTTCCATTGTTGATGCAGGTGGTTCATGATTCAAACGCTCAGGTTCGCGCCATTGCGATCGAAGCACTCAGTAGTTTTCATGCACCTGAGGTTGTGACTGTTCTCATTGATGCACTGCAAGATCCAGTCGCACAGGTTAGATTAGCTGCGGTCGCTGGATTAGGGTTTTGTCAAGATTACCCAAATTTAGTGACCTATCTTCGTCCGATGCTGCTGGACTTGAATCTTGAGGTGTGTCGGCAAGCTGCGATCTCGCTTGGCAGACGGGGAACTTCTGAAGCAGCAAGGGCACTGTACGAGACTTTGAGATCGCCGCATACTCCAAAAAATTTAGCGATCGAGCTAGTGCGTGCATTAAGCTGGATGAAACTGCCTGAATCTTTGAATTACTTAGAAGATGCGTTGTTACAGTTGGCGCTGCCGGAGGCGATTCAACTCGAAATTATTCAATCGATGGGGCGGATTGACTCAGACACCCTAAAGTTTCAAGCAACCGGAATTCTGTTAAATGTTTTGCCGCTTTTGCGTTCCGCTGTGACTCGACAAGCGATCGCGCTTTCTTTAGGACAGTTAGGCAATGTGGAAGCTTTAAGTCCTCTGATAGCACTCTTAGCAGATGCAGAGGATAGTGTACGGTTTCATGCAATTTCGGCATTGAAAACACTGAACGCAGAGTTAGCTCATCAACAATTGAAGCGACTTGCCAAAGTTGAGCCAGAAGAGTCCAGGCTAGGACAAGGAATTGCGATCGCACTTCGAGAATGGAACTTTTAGATCGATTGTTGAAAGGTTTGTACTGCTTCTGCAAAGTCGGTTTCAGCGATTAAAATACAGCGCTGCAATAGATTGATATCCAAGCGATCGAGTCTTGGTAGTTCGCTACGATCGATTTGCTGATAGCCTTCTTCGCGCAGGTGATAAAGCTTTAGAACGCCATCCTCGCAGAACCACACTTCAGGCACACCCAACGCCCGATACTTCGCCAATTTATTCACGCCGCCACTGGTGAAGACAACTGCAATAGATAAGTCAGGAATCGGCTTCAATCTGCCCAGACAAAAAAATTCGTCTGCTTGAGCAGAAACTTCTCGTTTCCGCTCTTGTGTCACTGAGCCAGTCATCTGAAACCAAACTCCTTGCTTCAGCAGGAATGTTGAGACTAGGTAATTGATAATGCGGGAAAAACGTTCGTGGTCTAGTCTGGGCATAAGGATCTCGATCGTTCCCTTGTAATAAGACAGCTTTACTCCTGGCGTTTCTGCAAATCCTTTTTGGATGTGCTTGAAATGCTCCCAGGTTCCCTGAATCACCAATTGTTGATCAAGGTCTTTTGATAAAACTTGAGCCATAAAATAAACGGTTGCGATCGTTTTCTTGATTCTCACACAGATTTCTGTCGAAGCCGTTCAAAAACTACTGCTTTTGGCTTGATTTGACGCTCCAAAAGAATGATGTCGCCAATCGCTTTGGTTTCTATTGTAGAAATAATTCACAATTAACCATGAAATACTGCTATGGCTCTTCATAAGATTAAAGATTTTGATCCTGACTACCGCACACACTTCGATAACAATGATGTCATTGGATTTGATGTGTATTCTGGTAACGAAAAGGTCGGGTCAGTCGATGATGTTCTAGTTGATGATGATGGATCGTTTCGCTATCTCGTGATCAACACGGGATTGTGGATCTTGGGCAAAAAAGTCTTGATGCCGATCGCGCAAGGGCGCATTGCATATCCCGATCATCGGGTTTATGCAAACAATTTGACCAAGGCTCAAGTGGAAAGTTTACCGACCTACGATCCAGAGCGATTGATTGATTATGACCATGAAGAACAAGTTCGGGGAGTGTATCGCCCGACAACCGCTGCAATGAGTGCAGACATGACCTACGATCGCTCAAGCTATGGATACGATCGCGATCCGGATCTCTATGGATTGGACAATGATCAAACCTTACGTCTCTACCAAGAGCGCTTGATCGCCAGCAAGACTCGCCAAAAAACGGGTGAAGTGACCGTCGGTAAACATATCGAGACTGAAACCGCTCGTGTTTCTGTGCCAATCGAGAAAGAGCGCGTCGTCATTGAACGGACTCCGGTGACGGGAGGAATGCCTGTGACTGTGGGTGAAGCTGATTTTCATGAAGGTGAAGTGGCACGAGTCGAAGTTTATGAAGAAGTAGCCGACATCCAGAAAGAAGCCTTTGTACGTGAAGAAGTGCGCGTGAAGAAGGTTGTCGATCACGATGTTGTCACCGCAGAAGATCAAATCCGCCGCGAAGAGGTTGATCTCAATGTCGATGGTGCTCCGATCGTCGAGAAGAAACTCTAATCTCAACGACTGCTGAAGGATGAAAGTTACCTTTCATCCTTCGATCCTTTATTCTTCATCCTGCCGCTATGATCCCCCAAGCTGATGAATCCCTGACTTCTGAGGTTCTTACCCCTGAAGAAGTCATTCAACTGTTAGAAGAACGGTTAGTTGTTCGTTCTGATAAGCGTAAAGTTGGCGAAATTGTTGTCCGCAAAGAGATCGAGACTCGAATTGTTGAGGTTCCTGTTCGACGAGAAAAATTGATTGTTGAGCGGGTTGACCCGACTTACGAGCGGATTGCAGAAATCGATCTGGGTCAGAGCCAAATTAATGGCAAAGAGCACACGAACGGAACCGCGATCGCGAACGGTAACACGATTCAGGGTGAGTTCGATTCACCTAAAACAGTGAGTGATCTGCTCGACGCGATCGCCCGGACTCCCGATCATAACTGTGCCGAAATTCGGATCGAAATCACGCTCAAAGACTCGAAACACAAAGAAACCTATCAAGCCTGGTTCGATCGCTGTCGTAAATCCTAGAGGAAACTAACATGACTACTCAAATTGAAATGCCATCTAGCTCTGCTATTGAGCCCACGCCTACAACGGCTGAGCAAATGACTGAGCAAGAGATGATCGAAGCGCGTCGGCTTGCTGCATGGGAGCGCGATCGCGCTCAGATTGAAGACTTTTTCAGTGATCCAATGAAGTACATTTCGGCGTTCTGGCAAGAGTATAAGCCGATCGTCTATGTGCTTGGTGCAATTCTAGTCTCCTTGTTTGCGCTGAATCTTATCTTCGGGGTCATTGGCTTTGTGACGAGCCTTCCAATCATTAGCGGGTTGTTAGAACTGGTTGGAATCGGTTACACGGTTTGGTTTGTGAACCGCTACCTGTTGAAAGTTGAAACTCGCGAAGAGCTTTCGCAGATGATGGATGGCATGAAGCAAGATGTAATTGGAGCAGCACAGCCGATCGCCGATGACTTCAAGAATGCGATTAATCCTGACGAAACTCTGTCTTAGGAGGAATTTCGATTCGTTGATTGTTCTTTATCCTAATCACAGTGTCGCAAGGAAGGCTTTGTATGTTGCTGCAAGAAAAAGAAACGGGTAACTTACTCGAAGTTCTGGATGTGAAGCTTTTGATTGATCCAAACGAAGAGATGGTTCCTGCCCGCGATCAAGCAGGGCAAGAAGAGCAAGACCCAGAAAAGTATACCAAAACTGCTTTAGTGTTTCCTTCTGGTGAGGCATTGCCCCGCTGCTGGCTGGATGCGAACTATCGCAATAATTAGGTACGGTTAAAGATCTCTAACATTCTTAAGCTGTTGGAGATCTATTTTTTGTTGTTTACACCTTTAACAAGAGATGTTTCGCGACTGTTTTTTACTATTCAAAGAAATGCGTCAACCGCAACCACGATCGCTGCAACACTGCATCGAAATGTGTAATCGCGAGGGTGATTCAAGCTTAGATGCTGAATCCTGTACAGATTTAGAAGCCTGTTTAGCTCGATATCGTCGTAACCAACGCACAAAGCAGTAAAGTATCAATACTTGAGCTATCAATACCCTCGTAAAGACGCGCTATAGCGCGTCTTTACCCAGATCTGTAGCGAGTATTTAGAGATTCAGTATTAGACCAGTCCAGCTTGTAACTGCTGTTTTGCCTCTGCTAAAGCTTCCGGTAGTTTGCTGGTATCTCGCCCGCCTGCTTGTGCCAAGTTCGGACGACCCCCGCCGCCACCGCCGCAGATTTTTGCGATCGCACCGACAACTTTCCCCGCTTGCAGTCCTTTCTTTACGACTGCTGGACTAAACGCCGCCACAAAGCTCACCTTACCCGCTTCGGGAATTGAACCCAGGACGATCGCGCCTTCACCCAACTTTTGCAGCAGTTGTTCTGCGGCTTTCTGAAGCGCGGCCGGATCAACGCCTTCGAGTTGAGCCACCAGAATTTTGAAGTCTCCAACGGTTTCAGCTTCAGCTAACAGTTGATCGGCTTTGGCGATCGCTAGATGTCCTTTCGCCGCTTCCAATTGCTTCTGAGTGTTCTTCAGCTCAGTTTGGAGTGAAGTAATTCGATCAGAAATCTCTTCAGGTTTGACTTTGAAGCGATCGCTTAACTCTTTAACAACAGCCTCACGAACATTGAGATATTCCAGCACCGATGCTCCGGAGATTGCTTCAATCCGTCGAACTCCCGCCGCGACTCCGATCTCAGAAACAATCTTGAACAATCCGATTTCTGCGGTGTTACTCACATGAGTTCCGCCGCATAGCTCCATCGAAACTCCAGGGAAATCAATCACGCGAACTTCATCCCCATACTTTTCACCAAACATTGCGACTGCACCTTTTGCTTTCGCATCTGCGATCGGCATAATGGCAATTTCTGCTTGATGTCCTTCTGCAATCCAGGTGTTAATTTGTTCTTCAACTTGTTGCAGTTGTTCCAGTGTTAAGGGCTTGGAATAGTTGAAGTCAAACCGTAAGCGATCGAAGTCAACTAATGATCCCGCTTGCGAAATGCTTTCATCGACAATCTTACGCAGTGCTGCTTGTAGCAAGTGTGTGGCAGAGTGATTGGCTTGGGCGCGACGACGACAGGACAGATCAATCTGAGCGGTGACACGATCGCTCACTCGCATCGTTCCGCGCTCGACTCGTCCAAAGTGAACAAAGAACGCTGACTCTTTCTTCACATCCTCGATCCGAATCACCGAATCTTCACCAGACAGATAACCTCGATCGCCAATCTGACCCCCAGATTCTGCATAAAACGGCGTTTGGTTCAGAACGATTTGCACTTCGGTTCCAGATTCGACTTGCTCAACCGTTTCGCCATCTACTAACAACAGTTGAATTTCCGCTAGGCTAGAAGGTTGTTTGTAGCCTAAGAATTCTGTTTCCTGGATTGTTTCTGCCAGCGTATCTAATGTTCCTTGAACAGTTAAATCGATCGTTTTATGAGCATCGCGTCCCCGTTGGCGTTGAGCTTCCATTTCAGCTTCAAAGCCCGACATATCAACAGTTAAACCTTTTTCAGCCGCAATTTCTTCGGTAAGTTCAACCGGGAAGCCATAGGTGTCGTATAGCTCAAACGCATCTTTTCCAGAGATCTGCTTTTGTTCTTGGTTCAAGATGTCTTCTAATAGCTTTTCGCCACGATCGAGCGTCTTGCGGAACCGTTCTTCTTCAATCTTCAGTTCCGACTTGATCACGGTTTCTTTCATTCGCACATTCGGGTAAGCCGATTCAGCCAGTGCGATCGCAGTTTCTGCAACATCAGGCGTGAAATCTTGATTGATTCCGATTAAACGTCCATGACGCACTACCCGGCGAATTAATCGCCGCAGCACATAGCCCCGTCCTTCATTCGAGGCAATGATGCCATCTGCAATCATGTGAACAACAGCGCGAACATGATCGCCAATCACTTTCAGCGATACTTTGGTCGATTCATCTGAGATCGCGTAATCGATTCCAGCAATCTTTGCAGCGGTTTGAACGATCGGAAAAATTAAATCCGTTTCATAGTTGTTCGGCACTTGCTGGAGAATCTGTGCCATCCGCTCCAGACCCATTCCCGTATCAATGTTCTTGTTCTGAAGCGGCGTTAAATTGCCATCAATGTCCTGGTTGTATTGCATAAACACCAGGTTGTAATACTCAATGAAGCGTGTATCATCTTCGAGATCAATGTGGTCATCACCCAGTTCTGGATGAAAGTCGTAATACAGCTCCGAGCAAGGGCCGCAGGGGCCAGTCGGGCCTGAATTCCAGAAGTTATCCTTTGCCCCCATACGCTGAATTCGATGAGCAGGAATACCAATCTCATCACGCCAGATCGCGAACGCTTCGTCATCTTCCTCGAACACACTGACGATGATGCGCTCTGGAGGCAAGCCATACGTTTTGGTTGAAAGCTCCCAAGCCCAAACGATCGCTTGCGACTTAAAATAATCACCAAAACTGAAATTTCCCAACATCTCAAAAAACGTATGGTGGCGAGCCGTGCGTCCCACATTCTCAATATCGTTCGTGCGGATACATTTTTGCGAAGTCGTCGCGCGGGGAAATTCAGGCTGTCGCTGACCGAGAAAAATCGGCTTAAATGGCAGCATTCCGGCGATCGTCAATAACACCGTTGGATCTTCAGGCACCAGCGACGCACTGGGTAGCGGTTGATGTCCGCGCTGTGCAAAGAAATCAAGAAACGTCTGCCGAATTTGAGCGCCGCTAAGAGAAGTAGCCATTGAAGTCCCGGAAATTTCAACAAGTGCGTTATTTATCTTATCTTGCCGCAGGTTGACGAATTTGGCTGGCAAAACTTCTATCGAGCACCCGAATCAACCAATCTGTTGCCTGATCCACTGTCGAAATGCTTTCAAAGTTGCATTCCTGCCGATCATGTCGCTTTGCTCTCGGTAGTGTGGAATCACTTGTGCGATCGGTAAATTGGCAAAAATATCTCCTCGCTCTGAGACTTCATATTGACCGTTTCGCAACACATTAATCTGCAGGTTTCCTTTCTCAAACCGCCATAGCTCCGGGACTCCTAATGCTTGGTAAATACTGGGATGTGTCCGAGAAGTCAAATCAATTTCAAGCGCAAGATCAGGCGGTGGATCAACACTCAAATCTAATCGCTTCTTGCCCCGAATTTTGGACTCGTTTTGAATATAGAAGCACTGATCGGGTTCAATGCCTTTAAGCATCTCCTGATTCTTAAACGTTGTTGAACCCAGTGTCAAAAATTCAATCTCCAGTTCTTCTAACAACGCTTTGATTAAATCCCCAATTACTTCTTTATTTGCTTCATGTTCAGGCAGTGGGGTCATGATCTCTACAGTTCCATTGTCATAGGCGATTCGGGCAGAACGTCGATCGCTCAATTCTTCTAAAATCCACTCGAATTCTTCCCAGGAAACTTCCTGTAACAAGACTCGCTGCCCTGGTGGAACCTCAATTCGCTTTAGTCCTAAAAGCATAAAATTTGCATTCTTGATTTTTACTTCAATCATACAGAGAACAGCTACTTTCCCTAATTCTGCAAATAAAACAGCCGATAAAGTACGGAAATCCTTACCTTTTGGCAGAGCGTTCCGACGGGAGCGATCGCAGTGCATTTTCTACAATGGAGAAAACGATTCGGGATAAATCCGCAATGCCAGTAGAAACAAACAATAAGCGCACTCAGCGCCCTCGGCAGTTCGGAGGCGGATTGCTGATTGTATTTGCGTTACTATTACTGCTGAATTTTGTGGTGCCAAGCTTTAGTTCACAATCTCAGCAAGTTGCTTATAGTGATTTCGTCTCTCAAGTGCGATCGGGCAATGTCGATCGGGCAATTATTGGAAACGACAAAATTGAATTCACACTGAAGTCAACACAACCTGCTCAGGATGGGACTCGTGCTCCGGTGTATACTACAGCTCCGGTGGCGATCGACCTCGATTTGCCGAAGATTCTGCGCGATAACAATGTTGAATTTAGCGCGCCTACGCCAAGTCCTTACGGCTGGATTGGTACAATTTTTAGCTGGGTGTTACCGCCGCTGATTTTCTTTGGAATCTACAGCTTCTTTATTAACCGTCAAGGAGGCGGAGCCGCAGCGCTCACCGTTGGAAAAAGTAAAGCCCGCATCTACTCAGAAGGCACAACGGGCGTGAAGTTTACTGATGTGGCAGGGGTAGACGAAGCTAAAGCCGAACTGCAAGAGATTGTTGATTTTCTCAAGAATGCGGAGAAATATTCACGCTTAGGGGCAAAGATCCCGAAAGGAGTCTTGCTGGTTGGGCCTCCTGGAACCGGAAAAACGATGTTAGCCAAAGCGATCGCTGGAGAAGCAGGGGTTCCATTCTTCTCGATCTCGGGTTCTGAGTTTATTGAACTGTTTGTTGGGGTTGGTGCTTCTCGCGTTCGTGACTTGTTTGAACAAGCGAAACAACAAGCGCCTTGTATCGTGTTTATCGATGAGTTAGATGCGCTTGGTAAGTCTCGCGGTTCTGGAAACTTCGCCGGTGGCAACGATGAACGCGAACAAACGCTAAACCAGTTACTGACTGAGATGGATGGCTTTGATGCGAATACGGGTGTGATTCTGCTGGCAGCAACCAACCGCCCAGAAGTGTTAGATCCAGCGCTGCGTCGTCCTGGACGGTTCGATCGTCAAGTAGTCGTCGATCGTCCTGACAAGATTGGGCGTGAAGCGATTCTCAACGTTCACGCTCGCAACGTCAAATTAGCAAGCGATGTTGATCTTTCAACGATCGCGGTTCGCACTCCTGGATTTGCAGGTGCAGACTTAGCCAACTTAGTGAATGAAGCAGCGCTGCTTGCGGCTCGAAACAATCGCGATTCTGTGGTGATGGCAGACTTCAATGAGGCGATCGAGCGTGTGATCGCAGGACTTGAGAAGCGATCGCGCATCTTGAACGAAACTGAGAAGAAGATTGTCGCCCATCATGAAGTGGGACACGCGCTGATTGGGGTATTGATGCCCGGCGCGGGTAAGGTTGAGAAAATCTCGATCGTCCCGCGTGGCGTAGGTGCATTAGGCTACACGCTGCAATTACCAGAAGAAGATCGCTTCCTCATGGCAGAAGACGAAATTCGGGGACGGATTGCCACTTTGCTAGGCGGTCGATCGGCAGAAGAAGTCATTTTCGGTAAGGTTTCAACCGGAGCCAGTGACGACATTCAAAAAGCCACGGATCTTGCGGAACGCACTGTGACTATCTACGGCATGAGCGAGGAGTTAGGCCCGGTTGCCTTTGAGAAAATGCAGCAGCAGTTCATCGAAGGATACGCTCCTTCGCGTCGTCAGATCAGCGCGAAAGTGACTGAAGAAATCGATCGCGAAGTCAAAGCGATCGTCGATAACGCGCATCACATTGCCTTAGCGATTCTGA
Source organism: Leptolyngbya sp. AS-A5 (assembly GCF_039962495.1). Lineage (NCBI taxonomy): Bacteria > Bacillati > Cyanobacteriota > Cyanophyceae > Leptolyngbyales > Leptolyngbyaceae > Leptolyngbya > Leptolyngbya sp. AS-A5. The sequence continues at coordinate 135,029 of NZ_JAMPLL010000003.1, forward strand.
AGAACAATCGATCGCTGCTGGAAGAACTATCTCAATCCTTGCTGGAGCGAGAAGTGCTTGAAGGTGAAGCATTGCGGGCTGAGTTAAGTCGAGTACAACCGCCTGCTGAACTAGAAGCTTGGTTAAAGACGGGTAAGGTTACTGAAAATGCGACAGAGTTGCACGCCGTTGCATAATGAACGATCGAAAAACTTCTAATCATCTTCAAACGCAGCGCGAAAACACACCGTGTGAATACGGATTCTCTGACATGATTCTCGAAGCTTCCAGCGTTTTGCAAACCACATTTCGGTGATTCTACAGATGAGGAATTGCATCGGCGCTGCGATGATTAGCGCATAAGTCATTTCATTAGAGAGTATCAACTTTCACAGCTACCAGCCCAGTGGTGTCGCGCCACTGGGTTTTTTGTATCCCAATTTTTTGTATCCCAATTTGATGTGGTTTGATTTGTGAATAACGCCTTTCAAACTATTCCCTAAAATTTGTCGAGAACCACTCCCTTTTGTTCATAGAATGGATTGGATTCACGCTTTCTAACACGAACCGTGTCCTAGAGCTTCCGTATTGACCGATACAACTTCGCGGATCAAACTCACGTTCACTCTTGTAGATTGCCTAGATTATCCCATTACCCAGATTTTTCTATGACCTCCTCGATTCGGATTCTGATGTGTGCGCCTGACCATTACGATGTGGATTATGTGATTAATCCGTGGATGGAAGGCAACATTCACAAGTCTTCACGCGATCGCGCGGTGGAACAATGGCAAGGACTGCATCACTTGATCAAGGAACACGCGATCGTTGATTTGGTGCCGCCTCAGAAGGGCGTTCCAGACATGGTATTCACCGCAAATGCAGGCTTAGTTCTCGGTGAAACTGCTGTTCTCAGTCGCTTCTACCACAAAGAGCGCCAAGGCGAAGAACCGTATTTCAAAGCTTGGTTTGAGGAGAATGGCTTTACGGTTCACGAACTGCCGCCAGAATTGCCGTTTGAAGGCGCGGGCGATGCACTGTTCGATCGCGAAGGTCGCTGGCTTTGGGCGGGATATGGCTTTCGGTCAGAACTCGATTCGCATCCTTATTTAGCAAAATGGCTCGATGTCGAGGTGCTATCGCTGCGATTAATGGACGATCGGTTTTATCATCTCGATACTTGCTTCTGCCCGTTGAACAATGGCTATCTGCTGTACTATCCACCTGCTTTTGATGCGTATTCTAATCGGTTGATCGAAATGCGGGTTCCGGCTGAAAAGCGCATTGCAATCTCTGAGCCAGATGCCGTCAACTTTGCTTGTAATGCGGTAAACGTGGATCACATTGTGATTATGAACAAAGCCAGCGCAGACCTGAAACAGCGCTTGGCAGATGCAGGATTTCAGGTACTAGAAACCCCGCTAACCGAATTTCTCAAAGCTGGGGGTGCCGCGAAATGCTTAACGTTGCGCGTGACAGAACCCGTCCGTGTGGAACTCCATGCGAGTGCGACGATCGAAAGCCGAGTTGTGCAACTTGATGGTCACTTGCTCGATTCAGGTGTGATCAATCGCGCGCTCGATATCATTGTCGAAGCAGGCGGTAGCTTCCAAGTCTTGAACTTCAACTTAGGGACTCAGCGGCAAAGTACCTCATCGGCAGAAGTGAAAGTCACGGCTCCATCGCATGAAGTGATGGAAACGATTATGTCGCAGTTGATTGATCTGGGTGCATTGCCGCGTCCTCAAGAAGTCTGTGATGCCGAGCTTGAACCTGTCATTCAAAATGGCGTTGCGCCCGATGATTTCTATGTGACCACGATTTACCCAACTGAAGTTCGAGTCAACGGTGAATGGGTAAAAGTCGATCGTCAACGCATGGACGGCGCGATCGCGGTTTCTCCGGATGGTCAATCCGCACAATGTAAATTGCTGCGAGATTTGACGACGAGCGATCGTGTCGTGGTCGGAGTCGAAGGCATTCGCACAATCCGTAAGTCATCCTCGCGTGAACAACGCAACACTCAGGAATTCAGCTTTATGGGTGCAGGTGTATCGAGCGAACGGCGGGTTGAATTAGTCGTCGAGCAAATCGCTTGGGAACTGCGGCAAATTCGAGATCAAGGCGGTCGTGTAGTTGTAACAGCAGGGCCTGTTGTGATTCACACAGGCGGTGGTGAACATCTAGCGAAACTGATTCGGGAAGGCTATGTTCAGGCGCTTTTGGGTGGAAATGCGATCGCGGTTCACGACATGGAACAATCGCTGCTAGGAACGTCGCTCGGTGTGGATATGAAGCGCGGCGTTTCAGTGCGGGGTGGACATCGCCATCACTTGAAGGTGATTAACATGGTGCGCCGTTACGGTAGCATTGCCAAAACGGTTGAAGCAGGTGTTCTCAAGAACGGTATTCTCTATGAGTGCGTTCGTAATAACATCCCGTTCTCGTTAGCGGGATCAATCCGAGATGATGGCCCGTTACCCGATACGAAAATGGATTTGATCGAAGCACAGCAGGATTATGCTCGTTTGATTGAAGGGGCAGACATGATTTTGATGCTGTCTTCGATGCTGCACTCGATCGGAGTTGGGAACATGACTCCTTCTGGTGTGAAGATGGTCTGTGTGGATATTAATCCAGCCGTAGTGACGAAGCTGAGCGATCGAGGTTCGATCGAATCGATCGGCGTGGTGACAGATGTAGGATTGTTCCTAAGCTTGTTGATCCAACAGCTTGAGAAACTAACCAATCCGTATCAGATTGCTGAGAAAGTTTAGGTGTGAACTATCGCTAAAACAATGAGACATCTGGAGGAGATTCTGGATGTCTCATTGTTTTAACCTATCAACTCGCATTCGCAATTCGATTCGAGGTCAATCGTTGAAATCGCCATACAAACGCAACAGCCGCGATCGCAACCGAAAGCAAAATCCCCAGCCACAATCCGACTCCGCCTAGCTGCAACGGAAACGCCAGCACATAAGCCGTAAACAATCCCACGCACCAATAGCACAGCAAACTCACGATCATCGGAACACGAGTATCTTTCAAACCTTGCAGCGCACCATACGCAATCTTTTGCACCCCATCAAAGAAGTGCGCGATCGCTCCAATCCGCAACATTGAGACCGCTAATCCAATGACTTCCGCATTTTCTTGTGACTGAACATCAAGATATAGTCCGACGATCGGGCGCGGAAAGAGTACCAGCAACAGTGCAATCAATCCTGTCCAAATCGCTCCGACGCTGAGACTTACTTTTCCTGCCTGCCAAATGCCCACAGGATTACGCTGTCCCAACCATTGTCCGATTCGCGCTGTGGTCGCAAACGACATTCCCAATGGAACCATAAAGATCAGATTGATTGTCTGCATCACAATCTGATGTGCTGCTAAACCCGTTGCACCCCAAAGTCCCATTGCATAGGTCAAAGCGGTGTAAACACTAATCTCAAGCGCGGAGAACACACCGATCGGAATGCCAATCTTGAGCAATTCGTAAATCTCCTGCGGTTGAGGCGGATAGATACGATCGCAGAATCGATATTGCCTTAACTTCGGATGGCTCAAGACATAGCCGACCAGCGCGAGAAACATGCCCCACAAGCTCAGCACGCTTGCGATCGCGAGTCCTGCTAACTCTAAACGCGGAAACCCAAATTGACCAAACCCCAGCACATAGTTGCCAACAATGTTAAACAAAGTTCCAGCAATCACAATGATCATAATCGGGCGGGTTTCAGAAATTGCTGCAACCACACCCCGCAGCATGGCAAACCCCAAAAATGGAAACACACTCCACAGCAAAATATCGAGATAAACATTTGCTAGTTTGACGATCGCCACTTCTTGACCCAAGGATTGCATCACGGAATCGAATAGGGCGATCGCAATCATCAGCGGAATGGTCAACCCCGCACAGAGCCAAAGTCCTTGGCGCGTGACTTGCTCAATTCGCGCTTTGTCTCCTGCGCCATATGCTTCTGCTACCAGTGGACTTACGCCCATTGCAATCCCACTCGCAGTGACTACAAACGAAAAAAATGTAATCGTTGCTAATGCGCCCGCCGCTAGAGTCTCTTGCCCCAAATGCCCCATCATCACGGTATCGACAAACCCAGTTGCAAGTTGGGCAACTTGAGCGCTGGCGAGTGGGACTGCAAGTTGTAAAAACGCTTTGAGTTCCTTACGGATACTGACTTTAGAAGCTAAAACCATCTACTTTCGTTACATTTTTTCGTAATTGCTTCTTCTACAATGACAGATGCAAAACCCTGCGAGATACCCAGAATTGGTCAGTCTTACAAAGTTCTGCTGTAAGACATAGATACGATTGCGCTCCTATCCCGAAATCCTAGCGGTCATCAATCACGGTAGACTCTAATTAAGTTTTGTTTCAATAAGTTCTATGCTGCATCGAAATTTGATTAAGGGTTTGGTTGTGAGTGTCTGTGCGATCGTCATGAGCTTGAATCTAACGATTCCTGCGTTTGCAATGGGTGGAACACTGCCATCGATCGATCAGCCCGCACCGGAATTCGCGCTACCGAGTAATGAAGGGAGCGGAGCGGTTTCGCTTTCAGACTATCACGGTAAATGGGTCGTTGCTTATTTTTATCCGGCTGACTTTACTCCGGGTTGCACCTTAGAAGCGCGGAAATTTCAGGAAGATATGCCGAAATATCTCGATCGCAACGCTCAAATTCTGGGGATCAGTGCAGATGACGTGAACTCTCATGCAGATTTCTGCGATTCGGAAGGCTTGAGATTTCCGCTCCTTGCTGATGCCAAGGGAAAAGTCAGCAAGGCTTACGGATCTTGGATGGGAGCGCGATCAGCGCGTCATACCTTCATCATTGATCCAGAAGGAACACTTCGAGCCACTTTTACAGGTGTGAACCCGATCATTCATAGTCGCGAAGTGCTTGCAAAACTGGATGAACTGCAAAAAGCGGGTTAGTCCGAAGATCAATTCGCCCTATCATTCCTCATCTTTTTATGCAGACTTACGATTGGATTGTGATCGGTGCTGGCATTACTGGCGCATCGCTCAGCTATGAACTGACGCAGCAAGGCTTTTCGGTGCTTCTCCTAGAGGCTGATCCGAATTCTCAATCTGCAACTCGATTAAGTTACGGAGGCATTGCTTACTGGTCAGGCACAACCGATCTAACCCGCCAACTCTGTGCTGAAAGTAAAGCGATTTACCCAACACTCTCGGCTGAATTGGACGGCGAAACAGAATTTCGTGAAATTGATTTATTGCTGACGATCGCCCCCGAATCCGATCCTGCAAAACTGGTCGCCGCCTACGCCAATTTTGCGACACCACCCCAATTCCTCACCGTTGAAGCCGCTTGTGACCTCGAACCCTTACTTGATCCAACTGGAATTGCTGGAGCGCTCACGGTTAAACATGGGCATATCGATGCGGGAAAAACAGCACAGGCTTACATTGGAGCAATGCAGCGAACGCGGAGCGCGGTGCAAGCATCGAGCGGGACTTACAAGATTGCTACGGTGACAAACTTAATTGAAGGTGGAGTCAACACTACAGAAGGCGAGTTCTTTGGGGAAAATGTGGTGTTTTGTCTGGGTGGAGTGACGCGGCAATTCTTGAAAAAAGCGGGAATTGCGATCGCCCAATATTTCACCCATGCTGAAATCATCGAGATTCCAGCCACGGATTTACGCCTCAGTACCTTAGTGATGCCTGCTGAAGCGGAACGATTTCAACTCGAAGCGAATGCCAGTCGAGATGATGTGATTTGGGATCAACCGGGAGCAGAACCTGCACCTGCTATTCTCGATGCTGGAGCCGTACAATTTCTCGATGGACGGCTGCTGATTGGACAAGTCAGCCGCACCTTAACTGATCCGAATGCAGCGATCGATGCAACTCAAAGTGAAGCAGACTTGCGAAAGAAGATTAGTCGGGTGTTGCCGAAAGTTGGAGCGTTAGCGGGCAATTGGCAGCATTGTTTAGTGGCATTTAGCGGCGATCGTCTCCCCCTGGTGGGCAAGATTCCAGGGCGCGAAAATCTTCATGTTTTCTCAGGATTTGGTAATCCGCTGGCGATCGTGCCGCCTCTAGCGCGTCGTTTTGCACGTCAAGCAAAAGGTGAACCTGATTCACTGCTAAATCAGGTTTCACTCGATCGCTTCAACTCAGTTGGATAAACACACCACCACGCTGCACCCCGGAGCGATTGCCGTAGTTACTAATCGTTAACGATCGTAGATGTTCAAAAATTGGCGCGGCTGCGAGTTCTGCAACTTTAAGAATCGGTAATTGCTGCTCTAAAATCGGTTGTGCCGTTTCCCAATCAACGTATAGATAACCGATATTCTCTTTTTGTAACGCTGCGATCGCTTGATCGAATATTTTGCTATTTGCTAAGACGTTCTTTTTCGCATTCAGAATCGTATTCATCGCATTCATCGAAGTTGCGAAAACTTCGTAGTTTTCGATCGTTGTGTGAACTCCAACCACTTCAGCATCAATTTTCTTGGCGGCATTTGTAGAATCCAATCGCGTCCAAATCGATACAGGTTGATCTCCAACTTGCAGCGTTCCTGCCGTAATCCCTTGTGCTTTACCCAAGTCGTCAAGATGTGCGATCGCGCTGTCCGCATCTGCGGTTTTCTCTGCCACAAACACCCAATCCGATGATTTCGCATTTGGAATCAATGCCAACGCATATTCACCTTTGACCCAGCTAAAAATATCTTGCGGTAAGTTTAGATTCCATCGCTTTCCAAGTGACGTGATCGGGGAATCAATCCATTTCGAGACAAGCTGATCGCTTGATAATCCTGACCACAACTGATCTAAATTCACTCCGGCTGCTGAAACGGGCGCGATCGCGGGAATGTATTTCAGCGCATCGATCGCCTGTTTCGATAAATGAGACTTTGTACCGCTCCGAATCAGCGCAGTCTCCGCAACTAATCCTTTGCGATCCAAACCGAGCGCGATCGCGGCAGAGCCAGCCTCTTTAATGTCCTGGCCATTCAACGCGGCCAACTGCGGCAGATTTGCAAACACAACGCCAACTCGCCCATGATCGAGCGCTGCGATCGCCTGCTGATATTCGCTTGAATTCTCCAAATTAAGTTCTACGGCTTGAACATTATTAATCGCATTCCGCAGCACTTTCGGACTATTCGCAAACAGCACAAACTGACGACCCACCACGGCGGTTGCGATCGTCATTGGTACAGATTCCGTCTCTACTTTGCCGTAGATAATCTTCGTACCTTTATAATCCTCAAACGCTAAATTGGCTCCAGCAATCGCACGTTTTTGCCAGAAAAGCTGAAGAAACTCCCGCGATCGCTCGGTATCCTTAGTCGCCAACGCCAGCAAGTAACCTGCTTCTTTGCCGTTTTCGTCATCGCGATCGACATCCAGACTGGTAATCGCTGCGGTAATCTCATCGCCTAACCACGGCTTCACATCTCGTTGATAATCCAGCTCCGCCCCCAAAATGCCTTGCTCAAACCGCTCAAATTCCTGGCGCGTCGCAGCACGATCGCTCGGTTTTGCCGCCACTTGACGCAAACTCTCTAATCGGTCTGGATTGACTAACAACGAAGCCATCAGAGGCGCTTGCCTGGAAACAAACATCGCCGCAGTCGGCGTACTCTTTGGGCTGCCCTTGAGTAAACTGAACGGACTTTGAGCGAAAATCCAGCTAAACCCGATCGTTGCCACTAGCAGGAGAACGACCGCGATCGCAGCCACGGCATTGAGAAAAGAGCGAAACTTCATAATCGTAAGATCACTTTCTGTCCAGAAACATTATCCGGGCTTTGCCCCACCTTTCAACGCCTCTTGAGCAGAAATCCCATCGCCTTGAAATCCAAAGTACCAAAGTACCGCTGCTGCTTCCGCACGAGTCACCGATCGTTTCGGCTGAAAGAGTGTCGTATACCCAAAAGCACGCCGAATGTTGGATTGATCCCCATTTTGAAAATCAGCATACACGGCTCTAAGTGCTCTTGGATCAATCCGATTGGCATCCTGAAATCCCCAAGATTGCTTCACAGATTCGATCGTGGCATTCGGTAACGCTTGCCGCGTATCCACCGGAATCTTCCACAAAATTAAGTCTTCTCGACTCAGGGGCGCATCCGGGCGAAATAACGCAGCCCCACTATTGCCAGACAACGGACTCGGAATTAACCCCGCTTCTGCCAATCCTTGAATCGCCCCAAAATCTGGATCTTTGGCGTTGACATCCCGGAATGCAGCTTGCCCCGTATTCACCGCTAATCGAATTTGACGAGCGGGACGATCGCTGTAAATCCGATTGTTTGCTGTCACAAGCCACCGCGCATAAACGCGGCGAGTAATGTTTTTATTCGGATCAAAGCGGTTATTGTTTGACTTCGCTTGAGTGTCGAAGATGCCAAGCTGAGCTAAGTCTTTGAGATAGCTACGGAGTTCCTGCGGTGCTTTATCCAGGTCGGAAAATTGAGTGCTAGAAGTATCCGCAGGTGGAGCGGCATTAGTCTGCAGCACAGGTCCAACAAAGTTAGGATCACCCGGTTTTAGTGCAGTATTGGGAGTTTGATTCGCTTCGGACTTCGTTTCGATCGTAAAATTCGTTCCATTCTGCGCTGACTGAGCGCTGATCGCGACTTTCAAGCCCTGCCGCGAGGCAATCAACTGCCCTTGATCAGCGTTCTGCTGATCGAGCGTCCACCCGTTCTTTTGCAGTTCATCCCGGTAGAAATTGAAGACGCGATCGCGAGCGTCCGAGCTTTTCCATCGAGCCACCAAATCAGCGCTCTGCTCAGTGGGGAGTTCACCCGTTGATTGGGCATCAATCAGCGTGGCATTTGGATACTTGGGAATCTCTGCCGGAAACTTCGGGGGCAATTGGACGAGCGGTTGACTCGAAGCTTGCGGACTCGGCGATCCATCGAGTCGCGGGTCAGCCGCAAGTGAATCCCGCAGCGAATTTGCGCCGGGAAGGTTAGAACAACTGGATAAGGGCAACACACATAGCATTGCCAACCCAAAAGAAGCCGTTAATTTCTGAAGCGGTATCACGATCAACTGTCTATCACCACTCCTCAACACTAGCGCAAATCGCTCTGGGTTTGGGTTGTGTGTTTGAGTTAGTCACGATCGTCGTCAAGAATCTTTTGTAAGCGCGATCGCTCCATTAAATAGTAGTCAGATAGTCCGGTGCGAGTTGCTTCGAGTTCTTGCGATTCTTCGGAAAAAATCTCAAATTTCTTAAACCACCAGTCCAATGTTGTTGGAAATTTCACGTCTTCTTGCGCCGCTTGTAAAAGTTCAAGAGCGCGTTCTCTGATGCTGTCATTGGGTGTAATGTCATCGTCTTGCAGCAGGGCGCAACCTCTTTCTCGCAGCCTAGAGCGAATTTCAGCAGAAGAAAGTTTGAGGCACTCCGGAGAAATATCGCCAAGGAGCAATCCGCGATCGGTGTAGAGCAAGAGCCGAATTTTACCCATCTCGAAGGGAGTGTTGCGGATAGTGCAGAGCAGTTTTTTAGGGCGGATTGTTAACTTTCGATCTAATTGAATTCTCATATGCGGAATGAGAGGTTAAGGAGCTTTAATGCTCTTAAATTAACGGATTTTATCCTCAAACCTTAAGAGGTTTTGCAATTCTCTATATTAAAAACTGTTTTCTTTGAGCTTAAAGAATTTTATCTTCTGTAATCTAGATGACACTTCAATGGTACTTAATTTGTTTACGATCCAACGACTGCTGCGTCATTTTTCGCGTTGCCTGATAGAATACCCATGTGTTTAAGGATACTGAGTGAACCTGCAATCTGTGTCGCGATCGGATATTTTGTATGTGATTGATCACTGCTGGATGGTTGAAGATCCGCGTGTCGATGAGTATGCTTATCAATTTCTCAGAATTCAAGATCGACATCGGGTTCAGTTTGAGCAGGCATTTGAATGTGCTGATGAGAACCAGTATGAAGCGATCAAGCGTCAGTTAGACGAAATTCGCGAAGAGCGCGATCGCGCAGAAGAAATTCTTTACTGGCTGTTTTTAGACTCCGAACTGCGGCAATGTGGAAAGTCTGTGCCAGATTTGTGGGAAGAAAAAGCCCATTAGGAGCGCTAGAAGAAATCCGCGCAAATGAGCGATCGCACGGTAAGCTGTCAATGTAGCGAAAACTTTACGATTCGATTTGAATCTTTAGTGACACGAAACTTTAGCGACACGAAACACTTACTGGGCGTTAGACACTGCAACTATGTCCGAGCAATCTTGGCAAGAAAACGATTCTTTTGAGCTTGAGGCGTTGACCGCATTAATGACGGAGTTACCCGATCCGGAAGAACCGAAAACCTTTCGCGGATTTCAAGGACGTAGGAAGAAAGCGGCGGTCGTGTTTGCTGCGATTTGGGGCAGTACGATCGCGCTGCATCTAATGGCATGGGGCTACTGGTTGGTTTTGGGTGTGACCACGTTGATGAGCCTTCATGCGGCTCGATTGATTCTGGCGCGTCCTTGCAGCTTGCCTAAACCGCTCGAAGATGATGATGCTTTCCCAAGGGTGTCGCTGATGGTGGCAGCCAAAAACGAAGAAGCGGTCGTTGGGCGCTTAGTCGAAATGCTGTGCGGATTGGATTATCCAAACGATCGCTACGAAGTTTGGATCATCAACGACGACAGTAGTGATCAAACGGCTGAAATTCTCGATCAGTTAGCAACGCAGTACCCGCAGTTAAACGTATTTCATCGTCCCGCCAATGCAGGCGGTGGTAAATCCGGCGCGCTGAATCAGGTATTGCCGCTCACACAAGGCGAATTCATTGTTGTGTTTGATGCGGATGCTCAAGTAGAACCCGATTTTCTCCGGCGCGTATTGCCTGTGTTCGATCGCGGTGATGTCGGTGCAATCCAGGTTAGAAAAGCCATTATTCAAGCCGAGCCAGAGTTTCATTCAAAAGATGCAAATAACTTCTGGATTCGAGGACAAATGGCAGAAATGGCGCTGGATGCGTTTATTCATCAGCAGCGTTCGACGATCGGTGGATTGGGTGAACTGCGCGGCAATGGTCAACTGGTACGCCGAGAAGCGTTGATCGATTGCGGCGGCTGGAACGAGGAAACGATCACCGATGATTTGGACTTGACTTTCCGGCTGCATCTGAATCAGTGGGATATTGAAGTGGTGACGGAGCCTGCGGTGTATGAAGAGGGTGTGACGAGCGCGATCGCGCTTTGGCATCAACGAAATCGCTGGGCGGAAGGTGGCTATCAGCGCTATCTCGACTACTGGCGGTTAATTTTGCAAAACCGCATGGGAACCCGCAAAACGCTGGATCTGGCGATGTTTTGGACGCTTCAGTATGTGATGCCGACTGCTGCAATTCCCGATTTTCTCATGGCAGTGCTGCGTCACCGAATGATGCTGACCAGTCCGATTTCCGCGATGATGATGTTGCTGTTTTTATTCAGCGCGATCGGGGGCTTGCGCCGTGTTCGACGGCTCAAGAGTGCAAAACATCAATCGTTGCTCGATTGGGCAACGCTGATGGTTCAGGGTTTGCGGGGTGCGATTTATATGCTGCACTGGTTTGCGATCGTGTCTACGGCAACGTTGAGAATGTCAATTCGCTCGAAGCGCTTGAAGTGGGTGAAAACAGTGCATCGTGGCGCAGACGATTAGGAACTTGCGCGAATTTTCTGAGTCAAATGGCATTGACATAAGTTTGATAAAAGCCTTTGGCTTGCGTTGAAGTCTGCGGAAAGCCCCCTAAATCCCCCACGAGTGGGGACTTTGATTGTTTTATGAACGTCTGGTGGGGCAAATCCGATCGTGTTCTTATCCGAATCATTCATGAAACGATCGCTCATTCTCAGTTTGTTACTTTTTGGCGTGCCGACTGTTCCGCTGCTGGCACAGCCCAAACCGATTACTGCTCCGGTTCAAGTACCACTCAAACCGCTCGTGAAATCTCTGGTCGCAATTGATGATCAGATTTTGCGCGATCGTCGAGCCATGCTAAGCGCGATTGATCACAGCTTGCGATACTTAGAAACTCCGAAAGCAATTCAAGCCTATGAGAAATATCCGGTCAAAACCGTTACTCGCGATCGCGTAATTCGCAGCTTGAAGCGCTTTCGACAATTGCTGTTAACCGCGAAATCGAACCGAGCGCTATCAAGAGCGATCACACGAGAATTTGTGTTTTATCAATCGATCGGCAAAGACAACCAAGGAACGGTTGCGTTTACGGGGTATTTTGAGCCAGTTCATACCGCTAGTCGCACTCAAACCGCTACCTATCGTTACCCGTTATACTCACTTCCCGCTGACTTCTCACAGTGGAAAAAGCCACACCCAACCCGATTAGAGCTAGAAGGTACAGACGGATTACAGAGTGGTAAAGGTAAGCTGCGCGGCTCGGAATTAGTGTGGATGCGCGATCGACTAGAAGCCTTTTTGATTCAAGTTCAAGGCTCCGCCCGCCTAACGCTGACTGACGGAACCACAATGACGATCGGCGTTGCAGGATTAACCGATCAGCCCTACACCGGAATTGGGCGCGAATTAGTCAAAGACGGCAAGCTGAAGCTAAAGGAGCTAAACCTCCCGAACGTGCTGAAGTATTTTCAACAGAATCCAAAAGACCTAGATATCTATTTGCCTCGGAATCGTCGGTTTGTGTTTTTTAGAAATACCTCCGGAGCGCCCGCCTTGGGAAGTCTGGGAGTTCCGGTGACTGCCGATCGCTCGATCGCAACGGACAAATCACTCATGCCGCCCGGAGCATTAGCGTTGATTCAAACACAGCTACCGATTTTGAAGGCGGATCGGCAGTATGAGCCGCGATCGGTCAGTCGCTTTATGTTGGATCAAGATACAGGCGGCGCGATTATTGGCGCAGGACGAGTGGATATTTTCACCGGAACCGGAACCCAAGCAGGGAACGAAGCAGGGCTAATTAATGCAACCGGACAGTTATATTATCCGTTGTTGAAAAACTAAACTAACTTCAGTCTACTTCACTTCAGTCACACGCCAACTTAGCTTCAGGTTGATCCAGAAATTCCAGATGGTTACAGCGATGATTGCCAGGAAGTTTGCGACGTAGGCGTTGAGATGCAGACCGTTGAACAGGAGATTCAACAGCAAGATTTTCAGGATCAGCCCCATCAGACAGATGATGTTGAACTTCACAAACCGTTTAACAATCTGTCGCCGTTTTCGCTGCTGCTTAGAAAAATCTCTAAATGTCCAAAGATCGTTCCACAAAAAGTTATTGACGATCGCCAGTTCTGCCGCCAAAATCGCACTGCGAGTCAGTCCAAGTCCCAAGACATCATAAAGCAAGTAGAGCGCCGTCATATCCACTGCAAGCCCGCTAAATCCGACTAACGCAAAGCGGATAAAGCGCCCCAGTGGAAAATCCAATTTGTGTGAAATTCGCCCCAGCCGACCAGTTGAAAAGCGCAGCCGCAGTAGATGGTGAATGTAGTCTTTGTATTGCTTCCAGGTAACTTTACTTTCACCTTCTTCTCGCTCTTGGAAGACATATCCAACTTCCGCAACCTGTGCAATATCACCACGCCCTAGCACTTCGATCAGGATTTTGTAGCCCAATGGATTGAGAACTTGTCCTGCGATCGCGCTGCGTCTCACCATAAAATAGCCGCTCATCGGATCTGAAACTCGGCTAAGCACATTGGGTAAAATCACCAAGCCCAGCGTCTGAGCACCCCGTGACAGAAACCGTCGCACCGCGCTCCAGTCACTGACTCCGCCTCCTTCAACATGACGACTCGCAACCGCCACATCTGCACCCTGAGCGATCGCCGCAAATAGCTTCATCAACACTTCTGGCGGGTGCTGCAAGTCCCCATCAATCACACCCAACACTCGCCCTCTCGACGCTTGCCACCCCCGAATGACTGCGGTTGAAAGTCCTCGCTCGGTTTGACGACGCATCACGCGCAGATGCGGATAGTCTGGCATCAACGCTTGCGCCAGTTCCCAGGTGCGATCGGGGCTGTTATCATCCACTACAATCAACTCGTAATCATTCGGCAAAGCCTGATCGAGAAGATTACACAGAATCCGAATAATCCGGTGAATGTTGCCGCTTTCGTTGTAGGTCGGAACGATCAACGAAAGCTGAACCTGTTCAGTCAGTGTATCTGCCGAGTTGCGATCAACTCCGATTGAACTGAGTGATGCAAGGCCATCGATCCTGAGCGCACCAGAAGGTGTGGGAAGAAACGAGGAGTTTTCAGAAATGGTAGGCATAGGCGAAGCGAAGATCGCTGTGGAATCACTTCTGTAAATATATCGGAAGAAGATTTCTGAATCAGTAATTTTACGGGAGTTTCATAAAAAATCTCCTTCTGTGTAGTACGGATAAGGTTCCTATCCGATCGCCTAGACAGGTGTTCTGAACCGCTTTACAACCTTGTTAGAAAGTGCGATCATGTGCGGTTGCTCATGACTGTCGCCGAATTTCAGTAAGCTCGTCGATCGCGGGTTCTTCGCGCATTCGATATTTTCTCAAGACGAATGGTGTAGTTTATGACTTTCCCAAAACAGCTTCGTTTTCTAGTAATCCTGCTGCTTGTCGTGGGAATCTGCTTTAGATTTGTCAATCTTGATCTCAAATCTATCTCCTTTGATGAGTCTTACACCCTTCTACGCAGCACAGGTCACACTGAAGCGCAGATGTTTCAGGACATTGTGAATGAGCAAGTAATCGGTCGCGAAGACCTGATGAAGTATCAGCGGATGGATTTAAGCCGAACGACCACTGATGTAGTCACAAGTTTGGCAAAAGAAGAGCCGCAACTCCCGCCGTTTTATTTTGTGTTAACCCACTGGGGAATGCGGTTCCAGGACTCGATCGCAGTTGCCAGAGGGCTATCGGTCTTCTTTGGTCTGCTGGTGCTGCCTGCGGCTTACTGGTTAACCTGGGAATTGTTTGGCTCGTCGATCGCAAGCTTGATTACGACAGCCCTGATCACGCTTTCACCAGCCCATCTCGTTTATGCACAAGAGGCACGCCCTTACACTTTGTGGATCTTTCTGACCTTAGTGTCTAGTGCTGCACTGCTCCGCGCCCTGCGATACCCCTCGAATCGCCACTGGTGGCTTTATCGACTCACTCTAGTCGTCGGCGCTTACTCGTATCTCTATTTTGGTTTAGTGCTGGTGGCGCACTCAATCTACTTTTTATTCACACAAAAGCTCCAGTGGAATCAATCAGTCCGCCGATTTGCAGTCTCACTGCTAATGTGGGGACTGGCGCTTGCGAGTTGGATTGGATTCGCCATTCATAACAACTTTTCTCCACGCCATATTGCAGGCTTCTTCAATAACAGCGTCAGCTTGCAGCATTTGGTGAACCGCTGGGTAATCAACATTACGCGAGTTTTTCTAGATTATGGGCTGGGGTACCCCAAGTTTGATATTCCCTATCACGTTCCTTTTGCGCTGACCGCTCTCCTGCTCTCTGGCTACGCGCTTTATTACTTGTGGACGTATACTGAAAAGAAAACTTCGCTGCTGCTTTTGAGCTTGATCGGCATTCAAGTTGTGATGTTGATGCTGCCGGACTTAATTTTGAGAAGATATCGCTTTTCCGGTGAGACTCGCTATTTGTTTTTGATCTATTTGGGCATTCAATTTGCGATCTCCTATCTATTTACTAAAAAAATCGCTTCTGCTTCTAAACCACGCTGGCAATCGACAGTATGGCAAGCCGCACTGATTTGCGTTTTGTTAGCTGGCGTATTTTCTGGTGCAGCGAGTTCACAAGCCCCTTATTGGTGGAACAAAGCCATTCCAATCAATCCCCAGCAAACCGCCGCAATCATAGGACGGACTGCTGAGCCTTTAGTGGTAAGTAACACACCCTTTCCCAACCTGATCATCGCCTTGAGCTACGCCCTTGATCCAAAAACCAAGTTTCTGTTAGCAAAACCGGGTACGGCTCCGAAAATCCCCGATAACTTCACTGAAGTATTCTTATACGATGCTTACGAGCCTCTGTTATCAGACGTGCAAAAACAAGGCTACAAACTCGAGCCTTTTCCACTCACCGAGGAAGATAGATATTACAGGCTTGTGAAGCAATAACGAAGCGGTGAGTGGTGCGTTGTTCCCCTTTTCAGCCCCCCTACTCCCTATTCCTTTCGCAAATAGCGCGGACATTCCTAGTGATTAGGGATTTCCGTCCCTGTGATCGCGCCCCTCACGTCCAGAAACACGCTACTCTGGAAAAGATAACTCCTGATCAGTTCCTCCTATGTTTGACGCTCTTGCCGATCGCTTAGAACAAGCCTGGAAAAAAGTTCGCGGTCAAGACAAAATCACAGACTCGAATGTGAAAGATGCCTTGCGAGAAGTTCGTCGCGCTCTGCTCGAAGCCGATGTCAACCTGCAAGTGGTAAAAGATTTTGTCGCAGAAGTTGAACAAAATGCGCTTGGGGCAGAAGTCATTGCTGGAGTGCGGCCCGATCAGCAGTTTATCGAGATCGTCTACAACGAGCTTGTCAAAGTCATGGGCGATGCCAACGTCCCCTTGGCTGAGGCGGAGACGGCTCCAACGATCGTTCTCATGGCGGGTCTGCAAGGAACGGGTAAAACGACTGCCACTGCCAAGCTGGCGCTACACTTGCGGAAAGAAGATCGTAAAGCTTTATTGGTTGCCACAGATGTCTATCGACCGGCAGCGATCGACCAGTTAGTCGCGCTGGGCAAGCAGATCAATGTGCCTGTGTTTGAGTTGGGCAAAGATGCTGATCCAGTTGAAATTGCGCGTCAAGGGGTGGAAAAAGCGAGAGCTGACGGCTTTGATGTCGTGATCGTGGATACGGCTGGGCGTTTGCAGATTGACGAATCGATGATGGGCGAACTTAAGCGCATCAAAGACACAATTAAACCGCACGAAACGCTGCTGGTTGTGGATGCCATGACGGGTCAGGAAGCTGCAAACTTGACTCGGACGTTCCACGAGCAAATCGGTGTCACAGGTGCGATTCTGACCAAGATGGACGGCGATACTCGCGGGGGTGCAGCACTTTCGGTGCGTCGGATTTCAGGTCAGCCAATCAAGTTTATTGGGATCGGGGAAAAAGTGGATGCGTTGCAGCCGTTCTACCCCGATCGCATGGCATCGCGGATTCTTGGTATGGGTGATGTCTTGACGCTGGTGGAAAAAGCCCGCGAAGAAGTAGACATGGCAGAAGCCGAAAAAATGCAGGAGAAGATTCTCTCTGCACAATTTGACTTCACAGACTTCCTGAAACAAACCCGCCTGCTCAAGAACATGGGATCGCTCGGTGGTGTCATGAAGCTGATTCCGGGCATGGGCAAGATGGTGAATGAAGAACAGCTTCAAAAAGGCGAAGAGCAACTGAAAAAAGCCGAAGCGATGATCGGCTCGATGACTATTGAAGAGCGCAAAAATCCCGATTTGCTCTCCAATTCCCCCAGTCGCCGCAAGCGCATTGCTAGGGGTTCAGGTCACTCGGATAAAGAAGTCAGCGAACTGGTGACGAATTTCCAGAGAATGCGATCGATGATGCAGCAAATGGGTTCCGGTCAAATGGGCTTTCCTGGTATGGGCGGGATGCCGATGGGCGGACTTCCGAATCCGTTTGGTGGCGGTAATCCGTTCGGCGGCATGGGCGGTGGAATGCGTCCCCCTCAGCCTGGATATAGAGGCTATCAAGGCGGCGGCAAGAAGAAGAAAGGCAGCAAAGATAAGAAGAAGAAAGGCTTCGGTAACTTGTGAGGTTAGAGGCTAACGCGAAGCCCTGACTGTCGGGTTCGAGTGGGATGAGGAAAAAGCTAAATCTCATTCGCATTCTTAGCGTTCGACTCGCAACCTCATCAGAAAAAAGAATGTATGACCAAGGGCTCTAAACCAACCTTGGATTCTGATGGCGGAGAATTAAGCGCTGAGTATGATTTCAGCCGCGCAACTCGACGTAATCATCAGTGATTAACTTCACCAACAGTCAGAATTGAATTTGATGCCGGAGTAAAAGAAGCCAAAATTAAAACGGTTGAGGTTCGAGCAATCGTTGCAGAGGATGGCAATCTTACGATTCAACTTCCTAGCGACATTACACCTGGAGAACATCGAATTGTTTTGCTCCTTGAAGAATCAATTTAGTGGGGGTTATTTGCTGAGCATTGCTGTTTCAATCCTGTTCTGCTAATGCAAGCTCAACAGTAAAGGTTCTGAGATCGCCCTATCCAACATGAGCCAATTTCAAAACAACTCCCCGCCTCAGTTACATACTTCGGAAATGTTGCAGAATTTATTGCAGCAGCACGATCGCGAAACGATTCGTTTGGGTGAACTGATTGAGAGCTTAGGAAGTCGGGCGTTTGGGCCAACATTGTTAATTTGCGCGTTACCGGAAGCCTTGCCATTACCGATCGCAGGTGTTTCTGCCATTATCGGTCTACCGCTGGTCATTTTCTCAATTCAGTTACTGTGTGGTTTTTCCAGTCCGCGACTTCCGCGCTGGCTGGCAAATCGTAGTTTCAAGCGCAAAGATTTCGAGAAAATTGTCCGGCAAATTTTGCGGTACCTTCAAAAGTTTGAACGGTTGATTCGCCCGCGCTGGCACTTTGCAACAACGCCGTTCGTAGAACGATCGCTCGGCTTGCTGTTCCTGTTGCTTGCCTTTGTGATTGTGCTACCGATTCCGTTTGGGAATATCTTGCCTGCGATTGCGATCGTCGCGATTAGTCTCGGATTAATCGAAGCCGATGGCGTATTGGTTGTGTTTAGTACGATTGCTGCTCTAGTGATTCTTGCACTGATGACCGGCGCGATCGTCATTTTCTTCTCAAGCGTTTTTCAGTTCCTCTCAAGAAATATTCGTTGAAATCCGCCGCGATCGCGCTTATCTACCCTCACCGTGTTAGAATGTCTATTCCGGGAAGTATGGCAAAACGCCATATCACTTTGTAACTATTCATAAGGAGTCCTCGGTTCTAGTCATGCTCAAATTGAGATTAAAGCGCTTCGGTAAAAAGCGTGAAGCCAGCTATCGGATTGTCGTCGCTCAAAGCACCAGCCGGCGCGATGGTCGCCCTTTGGCAGAAGTCGGATTTTATAACCCCCGATCGGATGAAGTCCGCCTGGATGTGCCTGTGATTCTCGATTGGTTAAAGAAAGGCGCACAGCCGACCGACACCGTTCGCGACATCCTCTTCAAGAACAACGTGCTTGAGCAACTGAAATCTGAATCCGTCTAAGACTTGTGAAACCTGTAACTCCAGACTACGCCGGACTCATCCGGTTTCTTGTTCAACCTTTTCTAGAAACGCCCAATGCTCTACGAATCGACTGTGAAGTCTTAGCCAACGGTTCGAGAATTTGGGTGCGTTTAGCGTTTGAAGAAACCGACAAAGGGCGCGTGTTTGGGCGCGGTGGGCGAAATGTTCAGGTAATTCGGAGCGCGATCGAGGGGGTTGCCAAAGCTGCGGGACAGACGGTGAATTTAGATATTCACGGGAGCGGTCAGCCTCGAGAGAAAGGCGACTCAGAACGTCCGCCCCGTCCCCAAGGTCGCCCCTCGCCGCGAGGAGATGCACCCCGACGACCGACCAGAAATTAATCGATTAAGGCATCTCATCTGTAGATGCCTTTTTTGCTGGGACAATTGTGAATGTCCTAGACTAGAAGCAGAATCCTTATTTGGTACTGCATGGAAACATTTACGCTGCCCCTGCCAAGTCCTGAAAGCGCGATCGCACTCTCTGGCGATCGAGAAGACAATCTGAAGATTCTTGCCCGTCAGACTGGAGCTACGGTTGTGCTGCGCGGGCAGGAGTTGATGATTACGGGAACGCCGAATCAGATTGAGCTAGTCAAGGGGTTAGTCGGTTCGCTAGAGTCTTCTTGGAGCAAGGGACAGGCGATTTCAAGCGTCGATATTCTCACGGCGCGTCATGCCTTGGATACGCATCAAGAAGGCGAGCTTCAGACGATTCAGCAGGACGTATTGGGGAAGACGCGGCGCGGTGAAGCCATTCGGGCGAAGACGTTTAAGCAACGGCAGTATATTCAAGCGGTACGATCGCGCGATTTAACCTTCTGTATCGGGCCTGCGGGAACTGGAAAAACCTATCTCGCTGCGGTTTTGGCGATTCAAGCGCTGTTATCGAATCAGTATGAGCGCTTGATTTTGACTCGTCCAGCGGTGGAAGCCGGAGAAAGACTAGGGTTCCTACCCGGAGACTTGCAGCAGAAGATCGATCCTTATCTGCGTCCCCTGTACGATGCACTGTATGAGTTTGTTGAGCCAGAAAAAATTAGCGGCTTGATGGAGCGTGGGATTATTGAAGTGGCACCGATCGCGTATATGCGAGGACGCACTTTGAACAATGCGTTTATTATTGTGGACGAAGCGCAAAATACAACGCCAGCGCAAATGAAGATGTTACTGACTCGGCTTGGGTTTAAATCCAAAATGGTTGTCACTGGAGATTTGACGCAAACAGATTTGCCAATGCATCAGGAATCAGGATTGGCAATGGCGAATCGGATTCTGCAATCGATCGATACGATCGCATTCTGTACGCTCTCCAAAGCTGATGTAGTCAGACATCCACTGGTGCAGCGAATTGTAGAAGCTTATGAGCAGTACGAGAAGTAACATGGACACGCTCAATGTGATTCTCAAAGTGATGGGCATATCGTTGCTGGTGTCGATCTCAATTAAGTATCTAGCTCCTTTTGCAGCGATCGAACCCACCTTATTTAATGTATTGTTTGCTGTGTTATCTCCTGCATTGATTTTAGCAACCGTACTTTTATTCAAGTTCTCACGCAATCATGGTTAGCCATCGGTTTCCAACGGGCTTTGAATGGGGTGCTGCAACTTCGGCATATCAGATCGAAGGAGCGGTTAAGCGAGACGGACGAAAACCAAGCGTATGGGATACTTTTAGCGCCAAGCGGGGCAACACCTTTCGAGGGCAAACAGGCGCGATCGCTTGCGAACATTACGATCGCTACGAAGAAGACATTAAATTGATGGCAGAGTTGGGCATCAAGAACTATCGCTTCAGCATTTCTTGGTGTCGGATTGTCCCGGATGGACGCGGTGCAGTCAATGAAGCTGGAGTCGATTTCTACCGTCGATTAGTCGATTGCCTGTTGGATCACGGGATTACCCCTTGGGCAACACTCTTTCACTGGGATAGCCCCCAAGCGTTGGAAGACCGATACGGATCTTGGCGCAGTCGCGAAATGGCGCAGGATTTTGCAGAATATGTGGGCGCGATCGTAGCTCGATTGAGCGATCGGATCACGAACTGGATGACACTGAATGAAATTACTTGCTTTACGCACTTAGCCTACGCGGTGAACAAGAAGCCGGAAATGGCTCCAGGAACGCGGGTAAAGTCGCTGAAAGAAGTCTGGCAAACCTCGCATCATGCGTTGTTAGCACATGGATTAGCGTGCCAGGCAATTCGAGCAAATTCAGCGCGATCGTCGATCGGCTTAGTCGATAACTTTGGAGTCACTGTGCCCATCATCGAAGCACCGGAACACATCGAAGCTGCAAAAAAAGCCTTTCCCTATCACTTTCGCAATGGTGGAATGATTTATCCCGCATTAACAGGTGAATACCATCCAGGCTTTCTGAAACAGTTAAGCAATGATGCTCCAGACATTCAATCCGGTGATTTAGAAATCATTCATCAACCTTTAGATTTTCTTGGTCTAAATATTTACACCGGCGCTTACATTCGTGCTGCGGACAATTCACAAGGCTGTGAATGGATCAATTTTCCCAAAGGCTATCCGCTATTACATATGCCTTGGTTACATCTTGTTCCAGAGTGTTTGTATTGGGGGATTCGGCACGTTAGCGAAACCTTAAATCGTCCGGATCTCAAACTTTTCATTACCGAGAACGGCTGTGCTGCTCAAGATGAATTAACCAATTCTGGCGAAGTGTTTGACATCGATCGTATTCTCTATCTGCGTCAGCATCTTCAAGGCGTTCATCGAGCTGCGAGCGAAGGTTATCCGATCAGCGGTTATTTTGTCTGGAGCTTACTGGATAACTTTGAGTGGGCATGGGGATACGATCGGCGATTTGGCATTACCTATGTCGATTACAAAACCCAGCGACGGATACCGAAATCAAGCTATCACTGGTACGCTGAGTGTATCCGCCAAAACCGCATAGTTTAGCGCCTGTATGAAGAAATTTCCCTGGTTGTCTGCATCTCTGCTATTTGCGGCATATGCCACATTCGGAAAATTAATCATCTCCACCGCCTACCTTTGGACATCGCTTGCTTCTGCTGCAAGTCTCGGTGTAGTTCTGGCTCTGATCTTGATGCACCCGCTTACCAGCTCGGAAAAAATGCTGACCAAGTGGTTTAAGTCAGACACGGTTGCCTTTGCTTCATTGTTGGCGATCGCAGCGTTTGCATCGATTCTGCTTAACTGGTTTAAGATTTTTGTACCGATCATTATGGTGCTAAGTGCGGAATCCTTGGTGCGGTTGGACTTGCAAACGGCTGAATATACTCAGCACCAAGCTCTAATCATTCTCGTGGTCGTCGCGTGGCTGGGACTCGGGCTCGGTTGGGTGTTCGCAACGTTTGCTTAGCGAGCATAAAACAGTCGAGCATCCATCCTGCCGCGATCGCGCAAATACCGCACCATTCGTTCTGCTTCCCCCTCATCTGAGAAAGGACCCACTGCGAGATGCAATCCAAGCGGGCGATTGCGAATCCTGACCGCAGACTGAGAGATGCCTAGACGAATGGCTCGATTGCGATGCTCCTGCACCTCGAATTGATTGCCGGGGACGACCGCATAATAGCCCCGTTGCGGGTTTCCGGGCTGAGAAAGTCCCCCTGTAATTTGGGCATAAATTCCCTGAGTAGATAAGCGTGAAACCTGCTGCCGAGCATTCACCTCATTGTTGAATATCCCTGCTTGAATCACTCTGCGTCCACCAGCATTTTGAAGAAAAGCGTCCGGCTGAATCACTCGCACCCGCTGCAAGACAAATGAACTATCGCTATCCACGAAAACGCGATATCGACCGCTCACAGGCGCAACGGGATTGACGGGACTCACGCCTGGAGCCGTGTAAATCCGTTCATCGGGAGCAACATTGATGGGGGCTCGCGGTGGGAAGTCTGGGCTAGTTGAAGGAAGCGGCGCACTAGGAGTGGTAGGAATGGGGGGGACATTCGGCGGCGGGGGGAGTCTCTGCGCTTGAGCAAAACTAGATTCAACTGATAGGCTCACGACGGCAACGCTAAGCTGTACAGCAGTTCTAATCCCGATTTGTTTCAATTGAACTCGCATAGATGCCCAAGCGACAAGATAAAATTTCGGTCAGTGTAGCACGCAGCGTCTTGATCAATTCACTTTTTATCTCTGTTTAAAGATTGCTTGTGTTGAGGATGCAGCAGAGCCGCTAGAATGTTACTTAACTTTACATTTGTAGATTGAGGCTTGCATTTTGCGTTCTGCCTATCTTCTCGTTACGCATGGAAGTCGAGATATTCGTCCCCAAGTGGCGATCGATCAACTGCGCGATCGCTTAGAACAACGGTTATCTGTTCCGGTAGGAGCGGCTGTCCTAGAATGCGCCCCAACTGCGCTGCATGAGCAAATCGAGGAGTTTAGTCGCCAGCATGAAAGCGTTTCGCAGATTCAGATTGTGCCGCTGTTTCTGCTGCCGGGGGTTCATGTAATGGAAGATATTCCCACGCAAATTGCGATCGCTCAGTCTCGGATTGATACCAAACTTCAAATTCTGCCGCATCTAGGAACTCATTCTGGAATGGCAGAGGTTCTTGCTTCAAGACTGGCTGAGTTTCCCGCTGATGCTCGAATTCTGATGTCTCATGGCAGTCGTCGATCGGGTGGGAATGCGCCCATTGAAGAAATTGCAAATGCGATCGATGCGGTTTCTGCTTACTGGTCAGTTGAGCCGAAATTAGAAACACGCTTGCTTGAGCTAAACCAGCAAGGATGTCACAGAATTGTGATCTTGCCGTATTTTCTATTCTCAGGCGGGATTACAGATGCGATCGAGCGATCAGTTCAAGCTTTTTCCGAAGAACATCCTGACCTCACGCTGCAATGGTTAGCTCCATTTGATTTCTGTGAAGATTTGCTGCGGTTGATTACGGATTTTATTACGGTGCAATCTTCAGCCGAATTGAATTGCGCAACCGAAAAATCAGTCCCTATTCTGAGATAAAGCGTGGCGAAATTTACAAATTTTCCAAACGTCATGTATCGAAAGTAGCACATTTAAGCGGCTAGACTGATTACTGTGAGGTACTCAGTCTTCACTCGTTTTCTTAATCTTCCTAACGATGACTACAACAAACACAGATTGCAGCGGTAAAGTCTATCTCGTCGGTGCGGGGCCAGGTGATCCGGGGTTGCTGACTCTAAAAGGAAAGGCTTTACTAGAATGCGCTGATGTGGTCGTTTATGATGCCTTGGTGAGTGAGCCAATCTTGGCAATGATTAATCCGATCGCCGAACGCATTGACGCAGGAAAACGACGCGGACGGCACTCGATGGCGCAAGAGGAGATTACGCAGTTATTAATCGAAAAAGCTCAAGAAGCGGCAATCGTTGTTCGGTTGAAGGGAGGCGATCCGTTTATCTTTGGGCGCGGTGGCGAAGAGATGACGGATCTCATTGCCGCAGGAGTTTCTGTGGAAATGGTTCCCGGAATTACCTCTGGGATTGCGGCTCCAGCTTATGCAGGCATTCCGCTGACGCATCGCTCGTACAGTTCATCGGTGACATTTGTAACCGGACACGAAGAAGCGGGAAAGTATCGCCCTGCCGTAAATTGGGGCGCGATTGCGCAGGGGTCAGAAACGATCGTCATCTATATGGGTGTTCACAATTTGCCGCACATCATTGAACAATTGCATCAAGCGGGGATGAGTTTAGCAACACCGATCGCAATGGTGCGTTGGGGAACTCGCCCAGAGCAAGAAGAATTGATTGGAACGCTGGAAACGATCTGCGCTCAGATGGAGTCTGCAAATTTTGGTGCGCCTGCGATCGCGGTGATCGGGAATGTTGTCAATCTGCATGAAATTCTGTCGCAGTGTCGCCCACAATTTCTAGATGTGAAATTCTAGCCGTGAAAAGTAATCCTGCGTAATTGAGGGGATTTATAAGCTTTTTGTCACAAGGCATTAAACTCAAAAGCACCTACAGGGGTCATCAGGAACTATTCGAGTCTATCTTGATGATATTGCTCAATTCCTAATTTGGGATGCACCAGAATCAATCCAGCAAAAGATTAGAAACAAGGTTGAAGAATCCCATCAAAAGCGATCTCAATCGAAACAACTGCTAGAACTTGCTAAAACAGGAGTAGAACGAGCGATCGAGACCGACGAAGAAAGCGCGATCGCCTGGATTAATCAGCAGATTGAAGTATTAGATATCAACTTGACCTAGCTGGAGGCGCAATGAAGGCACTAAAAGTCATGGCAATGATCGATATCAAGGACAATTATCCTTAGATCAACCACTTCTACAAGAAAAGAACAGCCGTGTAGAAGTAATTGTTCTCATTCCAGAAGAGACAGACATAGAGGATAAATCTAAAGCAGAACTGTTAGCTGATTTTCGGCAAGCTTGGCATGAAGCAATGACCGGACAAACAATTCCAGTCAGCCAGCTTTGGGAAGGGCTTGAGGATGACTGAGCAACCCTTGATTCAAGTTCAAGCTTCATCTACATTCAAACGAAATCTGCGGGACTTAACCAAGAAATATCGAAAAACTTCAGCAAGGAGAGCAAACAGGAGATCAAATACCGGGAGTGGCTATCCAGTCTTCAAACTCAGAGTCCGGAACAGTGATACTCAGAAAGGGAAAAGTGGTGGCTATCGCTTAATTTATTACCTCAGAACAGTAACGGGCATTATTTTGCTGACCATTTACACAGAATCCGAGCAAGCCGATATTGCCGCAGAAGACATCCGGAGCATTATCTCAGAGTATGAGAAACAATCGCTCGAAGGCAAGGAAAATGATTAGATAAGAGCTAGGACTTGCTAAAACGGGAGGAGAACGAGCGATCGCAGAAGGTGAAACAACAGAACAGATTAGTCGCGAGAGCATTTTTCAGATTCTGGAACCGCAACCGTGAAAGCTGAAGCCTGGATTGAGAGCGTAAGATAGATTATGACTGTCTAGGCGAGTGAGACAAAATTGATTCAGTTTTATGTTGAAGAAAGCGGTGAGCGTATCGACCGATATCTCGCGGAGCAGCTTCCCAATCTGTCACGATCGCGCATTCAAAAATTAATCGAACTCGGTCACGTTCAAGTCAACGGCGCACTTTGCAAATCAAAAAAAGCAGAAGTCGAAGACGGTGATTTGATTCAGATTGAACTACCCGAAGCACAACCCTTTGAACTAAAACCAGAACCAATTCCGTTAGACATTTTGTATGAAGATGATTCATTGATCATTGTAAATAAAGCTGCGGGAATGGTCGTACATCCATCCGCCGGACATGAATCAGGAACCTTAGTGAATGCGTTGTTAGCGCATTGTGAAATGCTACCAGGAATCAATGGGGTACAGCGTCCTGGAATTGTGCATCGATTAGATAAAGACACCACAGGCGCGATCGTTGTCGCGAAAACCGAGCAAGCCTTTCATCACCTGCAAGAACAATTCCGTACTAAAACGGCTCGACGAGATTATTACGCGATCGTCTACGGTGCGCCAAAACAAGAGAGTGGAACCGTTGATCAACCGATTGGGCGGCATCCAGTTGATCGCCAGAAACAAGCGATCGTTCCCGAAGAAAAAGGCGGAAGACGCGCAATCACCCATTGGCAAATCAAAGAGCGCTTAGGAAACTATACGCTGCTGCAATTCGAGCTAGAGACCGGAAGAACACATCAAATTCGAGTGCATAGTGCTTTTATCGGGCATCCAGTCGTGGGCGATCCGGTTTATAGCTCTGGTCGATCGATTGGGGTCAATCTTCCCGGACAAGCCCTTCATGCTTGGCGGCTGCGATTAATTCATCCTGTAACTGAGAAGTGGGTCGAAGCGATCGCGCCTGTTCCCGCTTATTTTACAACTTTGTTAGAGGTACTGAGAAAACGGGCGTTGCTAAATAGGAGTATGAATTAGGCGGGAACCAGCACATCCTAAAACTTTAGGTACCTCAAGCGTGTGTTCTCGCCCTTGACAGAATTCACTACAAGGGGTTTGATCTAACTCCGTTTAGGTGCGGCATCAAAGGCACGAGCGATCGCATTCCAAGCTGGCTTCCGACCTAAATTCTCATCGTATGGTAATGGACGGATAGCTAAACCATCCTTACGGGGGTTAGTCTCAGTCAGCCAAGTGTAGCGATCGCTAAGTCCCCAAGTCATCACGGCAACCACAGCAGGTTCATCAAGTACCACTGACAAGTATTCTTCATAAGTACGCGCAACGCTACGATCGCGCAGTTCCCTATCTGGGGGAAGATTCTGATCTTTTACGTCCATCTCTGTAATCAGAATTTTTAGACCCAGGCTTGCCACATCACTGAGAAACCGCCTCAACTTGTTGGCGTTAAATCGCGTTTCCGCAGCATCTAAGTGTGCCTGAATGCCGAGGGCATGGACTGGAATCTTACGCGACTTGAGATCCCGCAGCAGAGCCAGTACCGCCGATCGCGTCCGCTCATCTTCGGGCTTCTCATATTCGAGTGCCGTGTCGTTATAAACTAGCATCGCTTTCGGATCGGCTGCTGCTGCTGCTCGAAATGCAATATCAATGTAGTCCTTGTCGAGCATCGTCAACCACGGAGAAGTTTGAAGCCCATCTGACCGCCAACTTGGAATACCCGCGATCGCTTCGTTCACGACATCCCAAGAGTGCATCCGTCCTGCATACCGTTTCATAACCGTTGTGATGTGTCGGGTAAGGACTTGCTCAGCATTCCGGCTAGTTACACCTTCTAGCCAGTCTGGATTGAAATGTTTCCAAGCTAAGTTATGTCCCCGAAACAGTATGTTGTTCTGCTGAGCATAGTCTGCCATCCAATCTGCTTGTGTAAAGTCATAGCGATCCGATGCAGGGCGCAAGGCTCCCCACTTTAGTTCGTTCTCAGGAACTAAAATGCCGCAAGTCTCAGCAAAGAGCTTAGCGAACTGCGGATCTTGTTTCAATGAAGAATAGCTTGCGGCTGAACCATAAATCAGTCCTTTTGCGGCTGCCCGTTGCTTTAGCTGCATCTCCCCGGTCATAGAAAAAGTTTGTTTCGGATTGTCCGATGCGCGAACGGGTTGTCGCTCAATTCCAGAGCATCCTGCTGCTGCAACTGCTCCTAAACCCAGTTGTAGAGTGCGCCGTCTTGAAAGGGTCATACACGCTCTCCTAAGAATCGCTTGGCAATAGGGAATTAATTCTGATGCAAATCGCTATCACTTCTTCATGCCTAACCGTCTTTTCAAGGCTTCAGCCAAAACCCGTGAGAAAAACAGTGGATTCCCCAAAATATATCGCTGCCAAAGCTGTCCTGGTTTTGTCACCAGTCGCGTTAACCACTCAAATCCCATGTCTGTTAACCAGCGCGGACCGCGATAGACTGTGCCGGTGTAGAAATCAAGGCAGGCTCCCAGGGGCAGAAACACACGGGTATCGACGCGATCGTAGTTATCAACAATCCAGCGCTCCTGTAGCGGCATCCCAAACCCAATGTACAAAACATCGGGCTGAAAGCGATTAATCTGCTCGATCACCGCATCGTTTTCCGCACCGACTTTGCTGAAGTAGCCATGATGTCCCCCAATTTTAAGATTCGGTGCGACCGTCTTGAGCTTGGCGATCGCCTGATCGGTTACGCCTGGCTTGCCTGCCAGCAAAAATAGCGACACGCCTTGCCGCTCACAAGCTTGGGCAAGCGACTCA
The DNA here is from genome assembly GCF_039962495.1 of Leptolyngbya sp. AS-A5. Lineage (NCBI taxonomy): Bacteria > Bacillati > Cyanobacteriota > Cyanophyceae > Leptolyngbyales > Leptolyngbyaceae > Leptolyngbya > Leptolyngbya sp. AS-A5. The sequence goes on from NZ_JAMPLL010000003.1 coordinate 163,954, forward strand.
ATGTAATCTGGGCAAGTCATGCGATGACACGAACAAAGATCATAGCCATTGAGCTTTGCGCCGAGGATGACTCCAAAACCATCGCAAAACACCAAATTTGCCTGGTTGATGAAGCGACGATACCAAGGCAGCGAACATGCAAAGTTCATGCCGCGCACGTTGGTATGGGCAACGACTGTTTTCTGATTCCACTGAGCAGCTTCAACAATATACTCAATTAGCTCATTAACCGTAAGCTTGTGAAATTTTGTGTTTAAGAGGCGGACTTCCCCGAAGCGCTGGTAGGGTGAAACTGTAGAATTCATAAGATTTATGAGTTGCTGAGTTGCGAGTAATCGGATGCTGGATTCGCAAAACTGCGATCTCTACGCGAAGAACTGCGCTGTAGACATTGAAAGATTTGGCCGGCGAACTGCTCCGCTGTATTGCGATCGGCGAACTGCTTTTGCTGTACCGGATCACATAACTCGCTAGGAATTTCCAGCAGATAGCGAGTCATTCCCTTGGCAATTTCATCTGGCTGCGTTGAGTCAACCGTGAGTCCTAGCTGATAGCGTCGAGTCAGCTCTCCCACTAAGCCGAAATCTGAGGCAAGCACGGGCTTTTGTGCCGCTGCCGCTCGGACAACGATCGCGCTCATACCAACATGTCGTTGGTAAGGCACTAAGACGACATCAGAAATTTGAAAATAGGGATGAATGGCTTCATCTGGCACAAATCGATGCTCGGTGATGATCTGAATCGGCTTGGTTGTAGATAATTCAGCAATTCGCGCTTCAAGCTGTTGGGGTTCTTCCATTGGCCCCACTAACAACAGGGTCATTCGCTGACACAAGGCGGGGGGTAATAGCGCGATCGCGTCAAGCACTTGACTTAACCCTTTGCGGCTGCTTAGCGCTCCGAACAGCAAAAATACCGTTCGATTCGGTTGAATGCCTAGGCGCGTTTTTAGTTGCTCATACTCACTCTCAGCATAGGTATATCGCTGAACTGGATCAGGCAGATACACAGCCTTAGTGGTGCCATAGACCTGATTGATATACTCCACCGCAAACGGATCGAGGCAGAATAGGGTTTGCAGATTCGGGTAAAGTAAAAACCGAGCTAGGCAGACGCGATCGCGCCACTGCCAAGCACTCTCTTTGCCTTCAGGAACGTAGTTTGGAAACGTCCCATAGTGCAGAATCGGTCGAAAGTAGATCGCACTCACCGGACAAGGCAAGGTCACCTTCAGCGCCAAGCGCAGTAAAACTGTATCCAAATACATCACAAAGATATGCGTCGTCCCTAGCGAGAGTGCATACTGACGTAACAAGCGCCACTCCTGAAATGCTCGAACAATCCGACCGCGAAAGGAATGTGCTAAATCAAAGCTGTTGAATAGCGCCGCTTCTTCAGCCTCGGTAATCGATATAAATCGGACTGTTGAGGAGGATTCAGCCAGCTTGACAATGTTGTGATGCTGCTGGATAAACTTTGGCGAAACTAGCACGTCTAGCTGTCCAGGCAGATTGTGCTGACACCAGTACCTGACGAGATGCTGAATATAGCCAGGGTGATGTCCGCGAGTATCGAGTTCAAACAGCAGGAACCGCTCCTGATCCCCGTTTCGCCCTCGATTTGCAATGGGGTACATTGCCTGTGTTTCTAACATAACCAAGCGCCTCAAGTTCCGTAGCGTTTTAATTTGATCAACGAAGCCTAGCAAGAAGCATGAGTCACTGCAATGCAAATTCAACGCATCGCTCAAACTCGAAAAAGGGTTAAATAGATGTTTCGGGGCGACGCAGCGATCGCGAGGTCTGTCCTGAGCAAATCTTTTGTCATAAATTCCCCGTCAACTGACACGCTGACTAAGACTAAATCAATGCAACCCTAAATGTAGTTAGACAAGCTTTCGTGTGTGATATTCAGATCCAGCCTGTAGCGACTCTGCCGCTTTCTAGCAATGAAATTCTGGAAGCTGGAGCATCCAATTGTTTATCATTACGATTTTTCGGTGTAAGGCTACACCAGTGCTGCTAAGCGATCAGACTCTGCGGCAACCATCTCCTCGAAGATGCTCGGCAAGCTGCGCGTGATTGTCCAGTTGGGGAAATGCGACTTCATTTTCCGCAGGTCAGAGATGTAGCAAATGTGATCGCCAATACGATTTTGATCCACATAGACCCAGTTCACTTTCCGACCGCTGATCGACTCCACCCAGTCAAAGGCTTCGAGGATCGAAACGCTATTGTCGCGTCCGCCGCCCAAGTTATAAACCTCGCCCGGTTTCGGATCATTGCGAAAAGCTTCAAAGGCTTGGATAACATCGTAACTGTGAATATTATCGCGGACTTGCTTACCTTTATAGCCAAAGACTTTGTAGGTGCCGCCCGTCAGTGCAACTTTCACCAAATACGACAGAAATCCATGCAGTTCAACTCCTGAGTGCGACGGACCCGTTAAGCAGCCGCCTCGGAACACGCCAACCTTCATGCCAAAATACTGTCCGTATTCCTGTGCTACCACGTCGGCTGCCGTCTTCGATGCACCAAACAGGGAGTGCAGGGTACGATCGATGCGGCAGGTTTCAGCCACACCGTGATAATCCTCTGCGTTAGCGTAGTCGTACCGCTTTTCAAGCTCTGCGCGGGGAATCTCATTGGGGGAATCGCCATACACTTTGTTGGTACTCATGTGAATGAACACCGCTTCTGGGGAGAACTGGCGAGTGGCTTCGAGCAGATTGACCGTTCCAAGCGCATTCACTTCAAAGTCCAAGAGGGGGATCTGGCAAGCTTTATCGTGTGAGGGCTGAGCCGCACAGTGAATAATCAAGTCAAATGTATGTTCTTGGAACAATTCAAATAAGCGATCGCGATCGCGAATGTCGATGCTGTAATGTTGAAACTGAGCAGTATTACCTTGCAGTCGCTTGAGGTTCCAGAGGGTGTCACCCTGAGCGCCGAAGAACTTGGCTCTCATGTTGTTGTCTACGCCGATGACCTGATGACCAGCGCGATCGTAATATTCCACTGCTTCCGAACCAATCAAGCCACTAGAGCCAGTAACCAGTACTTTCATGTAATCAATTCTCGTTTTGCTGATAACGTTGCTAGATGGACGCAATCTAGATGATTTTCTCAGCCTGAATCAAGCAAATATCCGCAATTTCACCGTTTCTTTAAAGTTAGTAAAATAGTGCAATCTATAGAAGAACTGGCTCAAAAAATATGGCGTTTCTTATCGCTTGAAGCCGTAACACCCTGAGTTAACGATCGGTCTACCTCTACAGTTTCGACAGTTTAAGCCATTAAAAAGTCGGTAATTGCTCATCTGGAGAGGGTTTGAAGCGCTATGACATTCAGTACGCCAAGTCGGATTGGCTCATCCTGCGCTAAAGGAGCAGTACCCTACCTCCAGCTCTATTCAGGGGCTACCTCCTCAAGGATGTTCAAAACGATTTGAATTTTGAGCGGAATACCGTATCGACTTCCGTAAATTTATCTAATCACTCCCTCATATCACGGATGACTGCGTAAAGTTTAAGTGAAGTCACCCTAGCGTGTGCTTGGCTACTTTGTCTTCGCTGTACTAAGATGCAGTCCAGGCAACGAGAGGCAAAGCTGATACAAAGTCTTCAGTAATGATACAAGCATCAATCCAGCGTTCAAGCACCTACCTCCTAAACACTGTTACATAGGAATACGGATGTTTGAACAGACTGAATGTTGAGTTGATGCTTGATGCAGGAGACTGCCTGAATTTAGTCTGGCTGGGCTGGCTGCTTCGGAGAAGGCTGTCAATCGTTGTTGAAGGGTTGTTTCGCTGCTTAGCAGCACAGCCCCGGCGTTATAACCCCGTTCTTGCTCCTCATTCCTGCACGATTCAGACACTTATGACCTCTCAAGTTTCTCGTCCACCAGAGTCGCGCCTCCGCACTCTGCCCCCTCTACCTGAGCAACGAGTCAGGGACTTGCGCTCTCCCGCCTCGCTTCAGATTCATCAAAGAAGCGTAATGAATTGGCTTCGCTTTTCGGTCTTGATGGCACTTGACTTTGTGCTCTTGTATGTCGCTTGGCGAATCGCGCAAGTCAGCGGCACAGATCTCAGCGTCTCCTTGCGAGTTGAAGAGCGCATCATCTCGTTTACACCCACCGCCATTTTGACGGTCGGGGTGTTTGCAGTTGTGGGGCTTTATTGCGAAGGCAACGGCTGGCGGGACTTTGGCAAGCTAGGCAGAACGCTAATGCTGGTCGATGGCGCGATCGGAGTAACTACCCTATTCACCGATTCGGTAGATGCCCGTTTACTGCTTCCCTTCGCTTGGTTTGCGCTTTTGGGCACAGTGTTCCTGGTTTTAGGGCGATGCTTAACCAGCGTTTTAATCCAATGCGTGCGCCAAGCCGGAGCGGGGCGGCACACGGTGTTCATCTTCTGTCAGCCAGAGCAAGCAAAGCGGATTGTGCCGCTTTTGGGGCAGAAATCCTACTACACTGTGGCAGGCTGGAATGATTCGCAGCAGTTAAGCGATGAGCAGCGAGAAGCAACCATTCGTAGGTTGGCGCGGATGGGAGTATCTGAAGTCTATTTATGTTCACAGTTGCCTGCGCGAGAGCTGATGCTGCTCTACTGGGATCTACGGAACGCGGGAATAACGCTTCATGTTTGTGTGCTACTGGGTCGGGATGAAAGTTGCTCTGATTCACGGGTTTGGCAATTGCCTGACTTTTATTGCTCGACATTTGCGCCACCTGCGATCGCTGGCGTTGAGTTTCAGGTGAAGCGCTGCTTTGATTTTCTTGCCTCGGTTGTGTTTCTCGCCCTGACTTTCCCCGTTTATCTGGTGATTGCGCTGCTGATCAAGCTGGATTCCCCAGGCCCGATTTTCTTTCGTCAGACTCGCATCGGCTTGCACAACCGTCCCTTCCGCGTCTGGAAGTTCCGCACGATGGTCGTGAATGCACCTGAGCTACAGAAGCAGCTAGAGAGCCAGAACGAAACCCGCGATGGCGTTCTCTTCAAAATCAAAGACGATCCGCGTGTCACCCACATTGGTAAGTTTTTGCGCCGCTATAGCCTAGACGAACTCCCGCAGATCTTTAACGTGTTGCTTGGCGAGATGAGCTTTGTGGGGCCGCGACCGCTGCCTGTGCGGGATGTAGAAAAGTTTTCAGAACACTGCTTCATTCGCCATGCGGTTTTACCTGGAATTACCGGAATGTGGCAGGTTTCAGGGCGATCGGATGTCGATAATTTTGATGATGTGCTGCAATTAGACATGGTTTACATCAAAGATTGGTCGCTTTGGCTGGATTTAAAAATCATCTTACAAACTATTAGTGTTGTCCTGCAAAAGACGGGTGCCTATTAGCTGAGCGTGAGCAGTCACCAACGGCTGTGGGCAAATCTAGAAATGCTGTCAACTTTAAAGCATAGGATAAATACAGTGAACTTTGTTGTAGAAAACAAACTGTCCCACCCCGCCTCTGAACAACAGTCTCGCGTCTGTTTGTTGTCCGCACGGAATGTGCGCGATCGCGTCACCGATGCCATGATTTATGAGATTGAAGATCTCATTAGCGACTTTGATCAAGCAGACTTACTCACTTATGATCGTGCTCCCGATCGCTCTCGCCGGATGTACACGGCAGCGTACAAAATTACGCGATCGCGACGGTTATCGCAGTGGATCACGCCTGCATTCAACGCAGTTCAGACCCTTGAGCAAGATTACGATTTATTCTTTGTCGTACTTAGAAACATCTTTGAACTGCAAGCGCTAAAGTCTCTAAAAAACTGGCGCAGCAGATGTAAGACTGCGATTTGCTTCATCACCGAATCCTGGCCTAACGATGAATGGCTGCACAAGCGCCGTCATCTATTAGAACCCCTGAAGCAGTTTGATGCCATCTTGATGGGATCGACAAACAGCGTTGAGCCGATGAGCTACTATACTCGCCGTCCTTGCACTTGGATGCCCTTCGGACTCGATACCCTAAAATTCTCCCCGTCCCTGGGTCTACCAAAGCGCAGTATTGATCTCGCCTCATTAGGACGGCGATCGGAGATTACTCATGCAGCACTGCTCGAACTCAGCCAAAGCGCAAACTTCTTTTACTACTACGATACTGGCTCGAACCTAAGAACCATGGTGCCGCAGGAGCATCGCAGCATGTACGCCAATCTGCTGAAACGAAGTCGCTATTTCATTACGAACTATGCCTGTGCCGATGAGCCAGATAAATCCTCATCTGCTCAGGAAATTGGCTACCGCTTTTATGAAGGCGCGGCAGCAGGAACAATTATGATCGGCTGTGCGCCCCAGAGCAAGGAATTCCAGCAGCTTTTTGATTGGCCGGATGCAGTGATTCCGATGCCGTTTCATGCGCCAGATATCGCCCAGTTCCTAGCGGAGCTTGAGGCTCAGCCCGATCGCCTCAATCAAATTCACGTCAACAATGCGGCTCACGCCTTGCAGAAGCACGATTGGGTTTATCGCTGGGAGAAGATCCTCGCAACGGTTGGTTTACCGCCAACACCGCAGATGCAGCATCGAAAAGCTCAGCTCCACCAACTGAGCCAGGCAATGCTTGAACAAACCAATCGTGCAAGCCAACCCGCGACTCCGGTAAGAGCGGGGCGTTGATTGAAAGAAATTCTAAAGCAGCTTGGATTGAGCGTCTGGGTTGCACACAAAACAGATTGACTGACGACACTGATATGGGGATGCACGAGTGCTGAATCAAAGCTCACTGATCAAAGGCTTGAGAAAAGTTAAAACGATCGCGCTTCGTAATTCAATCGCAAAACGAGCGGCTGGATCGTTCGCTGTAAAAGTCATTTCGCTCGGCATCGCCTTCATCACGAATGTCTGTCTAGCGAGAGCTTTGGGGGCTTCTGGCTATGGAGACTATATTTATGCAATTACCTGGGTCGGCTTTCTCGGAGTGCCCGCCTGTTTAGGCTTACCCGAATATCTTGTGCGTGAGGTTGCGGTTTATCACGCGAACTCAGACTGGGGAGCACTCAAGGGATTGCTGCGACGAGCGAACGAGATGGTGCTGCTGCTGTCGATTACAATTGGCGCGATCGGTGCTGTCACTGCTTGGTGGCTCAACCGCGCCAGTTTTGAAACGCTGGTGGTGTTCTGGCTTTGTCTGTTTTCTCTGCCCTTGGGAACATTAACAGCACTCCGGCAAGGCAGTATGCGGGGACTCAATCAGGTCGTCAAAAGCGACTTCCCGGAGTTGTTGATCAAGCCGATTCTATTCCTAGTTTTGCTCGGACTGCTGTTTGTCTTTCACCGCCCGTTCATCACGGTGTATTCCGTCATGGGCATCTATGTTCTTACGGTTGGCGTGGCCTATTGGATTGGCTCACAGCAGCTTCATGCCGCATTGCCTGTTGAGACAAAGCAAGCTTCCCCGGTCTATCACACTAACGCTTGGTTTCAGGGCAGCTTGCCGTTTTTAGCAATCGTTGCCATGTTTACGATCAATCAGCAAATCGATGTGCTGATGCTAGGCGCGATGAAAGGAACCAGTGCGGCAGGAATTTACACGGTGGTTGGGCGAGGAGCGCAGTTGATCCAGTTCAGCTTGGCAGCCGTTTCTGCTGCAACCGGGCCTGCGATCGCGCAAGCTTATGCACTGCGAAATCTATCACAAGTGGAACAGGTGGCACACAGCGGTGCTCGAATGCTGTTTCTTGCCTGCGGTGCAATCTCAACCTCGCTGATTGTACTTGGACATTGGTTCTTACTAATTTTTGGTTCAGAATTTCTTCAAGGGCAAGCCGCGCTGACGATTCTTTGCCTCGGTTACTTAATCAGTTCACCGCTTGAGCTATCTGGATTGCTCCTACTGATGACAGGACGAGAGCGAGAAACCGCGATCGGCACAGGGGTAACGGCGGGTTTAAATGTGGTGCTGAACGCGCTATTGATTCCAAACTTTGGGCTAGAGGGGGCCGCGATCGCCACTGCCACTAGCATCATCATGCGGGGAGCCATTTTTAGTACTCGCACTTATCAAACGCTGAAAATTATCCCGAATCCGCTCAGATTTTCGTTGGGCAAGCAGCAATAACCGAGATAAGCAGCAGCACGAGCGATTCAGGAAGTCGCCACAATCATGGAGGGAGCGTGAAGATTTTACTGGCAAGTAGTTATGATGTCGAAGGCGGTGCGGCAAGAGCGGCGTATCGACTGCATCAGGGGCTGCACCAGATTGGGGTAGCGTCTCAGATGCTCGTACAGGCAAAGACGAGCGGGGACAAGTCGATCGTCGCGCCTCGAACGCAGCTTGAACAAGGCATTGCGAAAGCGAGGTTGACCTTTGATGCACTGCCCTTAAAACGCTATCGCCAGCGCCAGCCCACGACCTTTTCGGTGCAATGGCTACCAGAAACCGTCGCTGCTCGTGTGAATCGGATCAATCCAGATTTGGTGAATTTGCACTGGATTAACGATGCATTTATTCAGATTGAATCGATCGCCCGATTCAATCGTCCGATCGTCTGGTCGCTGCATGATATGTGGGCGTTCACTGGCGGCTGTCACTATACGGGTGTAAGTGATTCAACAGGGGGCTTGTCCTGCGATCGCTACACGCAATCGTGCGGCAGTTGCCCACAGTTGCAGAGTTCCAAAGCGCGGGACTTATCGCGCTCAATCTGGCAGCGCAAAGCCCGTAGTTGGCAATCGATCGACTTGACAATCGTGGCGTTGAGCCAATGGCTGGCAGACTGTGCGCGATCGAGTTCACTGTTTCGCAGCTCGCGGATTGAAGTGATTCCCAACGGTTTAGATATCACCCGGTACCGACCGATCAGTCGCACCCTTGCCCGTGAAGCCTTGGGTCTGCCCCAAGACAAGCATCTAGCGCTGTTTGGGGCGATGGCAGCAACGAGTGATCGGCGTAAAGGCTTTCATCTGTTGCAGCCTGCTCTCCAGAGTTTGGCACAGGCAGGATGGAGTGAATCGCTGGAATTAGTAGTGTTCGGTGCCGATCGTCCACAGCATCCGCCCGAATTCGGGATGAAAACCCATTACCTCGGTTCCTTTCGCGATGACTTATCGCTGTCTTTGATTTACTCCGCCGCAGATGTGTTTATCCTGCCATCGACGCAGGAGAATCTTGCCAATACGATCATGGAAGCGATGGCTTGTGGAACGCCTTGTGTTGCATTTGAAATTGGCGGAATGCCCGACCTGATTGAGCATCAGAAAACAGGCTATCTAGCACAGCCTTATTGGATCGACGATTTAGCGCTGGGGATTGCCTGGACAATTGAAAACCGTGATCGTCATCGTCGATTAAGCGATCGTGCTCGCGAAAAAGTCGAGCAAGAATTTACCCAAGCGCAGCAAGCCTATCGCTATCAGTCTCTGTTTGAAGATATCCTACAGAGCAACGATCGCAAGCGACACTAAAACTCGTTACTCAGATTAGAACCGGAGGCAGACCCTTGAAACTCAAAGATCTACTACTGCTCATCCAGAAATTAGAACCCTGGTTCGCTGGACTCTTCTTTGCGTACTTCTTAGGCATCGCGCTTCCCCCGCAAGCGGTGAGCATCGCCAACCTAATAAGCTATCCAATTCTGGCATTTCTGATTTTAGTCTCAGGCTGTTGGAAGAAACTCTTGTTCGCGATGACCAGAGACATTCCTCTGCTGCTGCTACACGTCATGGCGCTTGTCTCCGTGTTTTGGTCTATGGCTCCGGAGGTCACGGGCGACGAAACCAAAGCATTCATAAGAGCCGGAGTTTTCGGTGTTTACATTGCTGTGCGCTTTGGTCTGGGCGGTGAAATGCGACTACTCGCTAAGGTTCTTGGTATCGCTGCTGTCTTGAGCTTGATCGCAGGGGTTGCCTTTCCCACGTATGGCATCCAAACAGATGGTGAATTTATCGGAGCCTGGAAGGGTATTTTTGGGTTCAAGAACCTGTTTGCGGCTCAAATGACATCTGCCATTCTGTTGCTGACGCTGCTGGGGTTGCAGCGCTCCAGATGGCGCTGGCTGATTTGGAGCGTGTGTGCAATTGCAGTGGCGCTGTTGTTATTGAGTCGAGGCAGAACTGCTTTGGCAGCGCTCTTGATCACGATGTATCTCTTTCCGCTTTACAGCATTCTCAAGCAGGATTACAGGCTGCGCGTGGCTTCAACGGCGATCGTTCTCGCCGTAAGTCTAGGTGTCGCCCTATCGATCTTCTTGAATTTGCAGTTCATTGTGGTCGATGTATTGGGTAAGAACCTTGAATTTAACGGGCGGCTTCCCATCTGGAATATGGTGCTAGAGAAGGGATTAGAGCATTTTTGGCTGGGGCATGGATACTCCGGATTTTGGACTTCTGGTGCAGCTTATCCAATTCTGACGCAGACCTGGGCAGTGAATTCTTTTCGGGCTGGCGTTCGCTTTAATGCTCACAATGGTTTTCTTGAACTATTTCTACAGTTAGGTATTGTGGGACTCACGCTTTATCTCATTAGCTTGTGTACGCTGTTTTTCAGAACGTTTTACTTGCTGTTGCGGCTCAAAACTGTAGAACTGTTTTGGGTGTTTCAATCGCTCATTCTTGCAGCTTGCATTAATTCCGCGGATAGCTTCAGCGTGGCGAGTGCCGGGGGAGAATGGAGTATCTTTGTCTCTTTTGCGATCGCGATCGCGCTTCAGTATCGCCGCCTCAAGATCGACGATCGTTTAGGCAGTCCTTCCTCGGACTTTGACCAGAAGACTGCATTGTCTCCGAACCCTTATCCTCAGCGATCATAGTTGCCTTGACCGTCTTTTCTGTCCTTTATATTCACCAAGCTAAATCATCATGAACGTTCTGTTTCTCACCACTGTACTTCCTGCTCGTAAGCTGCATGGCAGTGAAATTGCGTCTCAAAACATCGTCGAGGCGCTGCAGCAAGCGGGATGCACGGTCACTGTGCTGGGCTATGGTCGAAAAGAGGATGGTGCATTACATAAGGCAGCGCATGAGGTACTCGTTGCTGATCGTGCTGTTGAGACGAAAAAAGCAAAGTTCAAAGCAATGGGCTGGTTTGCGCTGAGCCTGATCAAGCGGATGCCTTATTCTGCAGCGAAATATCTCACACGCCGCTATATCAAGCAAGTTCAGTCGCTGTTGTCGGCTGAGGTGTATGATGCGATCGTGATTGATCACGCCCAGCTTGGCTGGTTGCTCGATGTAATTGATCATCCCAGAGTGATTTTAGTGGCTCACAATCTAGAACATGATATGTATCGCCAACACTATCAGCGATCAAGCAATAGGCTGGCAAAGTGGGTTTACGGACGTGAAGCTGCAACCGTTGAAGCACTAGAAGCAAAAACGGCAGCTTCAGTCGCAGAAGTCTGGGCGTTGACGCAGCATGATGCGAACTATTTTGCTCAGTTCACAAAGGCAAGAACATTGAGCTTGCCTTCGGGGTTTGTCAGCAGACAGACTGAAACTGTTGCGAAGATGTTTGATATTGGCATTATTGGTAGCTGGGCATGGAAGCCAAACGAAGAAGGGTTGCGATGGTTTTTAGAAGCGGTGTATCCACTGCTTCCAGAGTCGCTCACTATTCACGTCGCGGGTCGAGGAGCAGATTGGCTGAGCGATCGCTATCCGAATCTGGTCTATCAAGGATTTGTCGAAGATTCGCAGGTGTTTATGATGCAGGCGCGAGTGATGGCGATTCCGACCTTGAGCGGCGGTGGAATTCAAATCAAGACGTTGGACGCGATCGCTTCGGGATCTCATATTGTAGCGACTACGATCGCGCTGCGAGGCATTGCTAATCCGCCGCAAACCGTGGAGATCGCGGATCTGCCACGAAGCTTTGCTCAACAATTGATGGCAGCGATTAACGCTGAACAATCACCAGAAGCCGCTCAAGAAGCTCAGCAGTGGTATTACGATCGACAAACATTGTTCTTAAACGAAGTGAAGCAAGCAATCAGCGAGCTAACTGCATCAGTTGGAACTCATTTCAGCAGACACGCTGATTTGAAATAATCCCTATCGAATCTTTAGGGTCGCGACGACTGGGAGATGATCCGAGCCGCCATCGGGAGCAACAGAGGCATCAATCGCTTCAAGCTCCTCACTGTGCCAAATGTAATCAATTCGTTGAACTGGAAAGGGTACACCACTGATAAAGAGTGTGTGTCCTAATCCCTGACCTCGCTCCTGAAAACTATCTTTGAAGTGCTTGCGTAGCTGTTGGTAAGCCTCAGAAGTGTCGGTTAGATTACAGTCGCACAACATCAGGGTGGGCAGCAATCGCTGTTGTACCAGTTCTTTGAGATAAGTCGCTTCTGCGGCTCGGCGTGCATAGCGATCGCGAGTTTCAGCAATAAATTGATCGATCGGCAATAGTGGCATATTATTCGGAGCAAGATGCGTGACTAAAACATTGAGGTGCTGATCCCCGATGCGGACTATCGCTTGAATTCCGCGTTCTATCGGCGGTTCAGGTAAGGGTTTAGCGGTTTCAATGGGCAAGCGACTAAACAATGCAACGGTATGAAAGAGATCGACCGGATGAATTGTGTGATGCGGGTAGTCTGGAGCGATCGCTTTGAGCAAGTTGGATAGCTGATTCGGTTGTAGCTCCTGTACCCCAATCAAATCTGGTTTTGTTTGACGAATCATCTGTGCAATCTTGTCGTAGTCTTGATTGCTCCACAGTATGTTAAACGTCATCACTTTAAGCAGCGAACCTGCTGGAGTTGTGGGTACAGCCTTAGAGAAAAAGTGGAGTCGAGGTTGTACCCACATCACAAGCAGCAGACAACCCAAAATCATCCCAAAAAATAGTGTTCGCCTTCGATGCCAAAGCGCCAAAGGCAGAAGGATGACTAACGGCAAGAACAGATATGGTGCAATTGTATTGAGCAGCGCTAACCACCAGAAGCGATCGAAAAACAGCAAACGAAAGCTCAACCACAGCAAAAGGCTCACCAAATAGCTCCAGCCTGTGATCGATAGAAGGCGGGAAGAGATAGGCATAAACATTTCTCAACTGTTGCCAACAGTTCTAAGCTTCCCGTTCTATCTAAGGGATTCCACCTTAGGGGTGAAATTACGAGATTCGGCGATCGCTCCCGTTCTGTGAAGAAATTCGCGATTTGCTCGACAATCCCAAAGCGATCGACCAAGTTCGGCAAAGCGTGCAGATGTTTACAGAAATCTCGCCGGATCTGATTATTCAAGATGCGCTATTCCACCTTGGTCTCGCAAGTATGCAGCCTGCAACCAGCTTACCAACCGATAGCTAAGAGATCTTGGAGGCGATCGCGCCTTGATTGCTCGCTTGATCGATCGCTGTTCCGACCGTACAAGCTCCGATCAAATTCACGCCTTCAAGATTTGCGTCCTGGAGGTCAGCACAAAGTAAATTTGCGCCTGCCAAGTTTGCGCCTGCTAGGTTCGCTCCCTGTAAGTCAGCTTCCTCTAAGTTTGCTTCGGTGAGTTGTGCGCCTTGCAGATCGGCTTGGCACAAGTTTGCTCCGTGCAAGTTAACGCCGCTCAGGTTCGCACCCCGCAGGTCAGCCCCACGCAGATCAACGCCTTGTAAACTGACTCCCATTAAATTTGTGCCACTCAGGAATGCACCCGCTAAGTTGGCACGAGTGAGGCGCGATCGCATCAAGTTCGCACCCCGCAAGTTACTCCCGCGCAGATCCGCCTCGGTTAAATCTGCCTGCATCAAGTTCGCACCTGTCAAGGTCGCCCGCAAATCTGTGCCAATCAGTTGACATCCGACTAGGTTCGCACCGTCTAGTACGGCACCGGATAACTTTGCGTTTGTGAAATCTACGCCAGCGAGCTTTGCACCTGCAAGATTTGCACCGCTTAATTCAGCTTTCGAGAGATCTTCATCCTGGAGATCCGCACCTGCAAGCTGTTTGACTTTCCCCGATCGAATTGCCCCAATGTCCATCACACCTGCTCCGTTACTTTGTCAGACAAATCTAACAGCTCGTCATCCGAGTGTGAATCCAGAAGCCACATTCCAGCAGCAATTTTGGGAGTTTGAATCGGTAAGCTCAATCCTTGCTGCATGGCACTGACTAAAAGACCCAAGGCTTCAACCAGCTTGCTATCCCAGCGATCGCCTGCTTCTGCCTGACATTGAGCAAGGGCATGGTTCAAAGCCGTCTCAGGATTCGTTGATTGCTTCTGGGTGACTCGCTGCTGAAACTCTGCCAGTAAACCGAGAATTCTTGATTCTAGGGGAATCTCATCGCCTGCAAGCCCGGCGGGTTGTCCTTGCCCGTTCCATTGCTCAGATTGGTGCGTGACGATCGTGGCGATCGCGTTCATTCGTCCCATGTTTCGCAGAATTTGGGCACCGGGAACGATCGGGCAGCAAGGCGCTTCTTCAGTTTGGTGCTCAGAAATTCGTCCAAAACTTCCCGGACTTAGAACACTATCCGCTCGCCGCAGGAATGCTAATCGGTGCAGCAATGCTGAGAGTTTTAATCGATTCAACTGCCACGCGGGAAGATCGAGCAGTTGTGCCATTGCCTCAGACAAGGTTGCCACTTCAGCCGCCGCATTTGGATTGCTGATATCGGTTTGATCGATCAGTTGAGCCAGTCGGAGAAAGGCTTGAAGCTCATTGGAAGTTAGATTGTTATCCAGGGCTTCGTGCTTTGAGCGCGCTCGCAAATCTTCCTGTCCCGCCTGAAGATAGTTCACCACCATCGAAACAGCTTGATAAATCTCGTCCTGTTCGCTGGTTTGAACGGAAACTTCAGATACTCGCGATCGTAGTTGATTTGCCAAGTCGGGGTTGTACCGCTCGATATGAGCGATCGCAATGTTGACCGTTTCTTCGACTAACCCTGCCTCGAATGTCCAGAATCCGTAGAACTTGCGCTCTAGATCCTCAGTCGGAACGCCTTGCACCCCATAATCTTCCGGCGTAAGCTCTTGGCACAGCACCATCGCAGTATACGAAGGAGCGAGAATTATCAAGTGCCATTCTTGAGCGACCGGATCAGATTTTTCTAATTCGACTAACGCCACATTTGATCGTTGGCTAGTGGAATGTTCCGCAAAGCCTGTATCTCCAGAAGCCATGATCACAATCTGTTGAGCATGATCGGCGATTTCACCGTAGCGATCGGCTTCTGCGAGGTACCATTTTCCCCGTTGGAAAGCAGTGATCACTAGCGGCGCACTAGAGCAACTGAGGATACAGTCTTCCAGCGCGTGACAGAGCGAAACGAGCGTGTTTTTGTAGTACACACCAAAATTAAGGGGGCGCTTGCCGATCGCTCCCGGTTGGTGAGCCACTCGGAGATCATTGAGAATCGAACCTTCCAGCATATCAGTGGGAGAAGTAAGAAAGCGGGGGAATTAAGAGGCGGTAACGAGTTGAGAGTTGGGCTTGTCGATCGGCGCGGTTAACGCTTCTTCAAGGTCGGCGCGTCCGAGTCTTTCTTCTAGAATATCCATAACTTCGCGCCCAAAATCATTGGGATTGCGTTTCCATGCTTGCAAACACACTTCCCCAAAGAATGAGCCGAGCGGTTCTGGATTCCAAAGCAGTTTTCGGACTGTCCAAGGTTTGACGTTCATTGGGTCGTATCCTGGCTCAAGAATGCCGTTTTTGAAGGCGTACTCTTCTAGATGGGTGTGCGGTTGCAGACCGATAAAGAAGATTGCAGGCTCAACTTTATCTGCTCCAAAAATGCGTTCGAGTTCACGGTGATAGGCGATCGTTTGTCGAATCGTTTCCGGTCGCTCATCGATTACGTTAAACGAATAGTTCACGGAAACGAGATCGTTAAATCCGGCGGCTTTGAGATCGCGACAATTCTCTAAAACGGTTCTGAGGTTGTAGCCCATTCTCATTTTACGAACGAGTTCTTGAGATCCGCTCGTGATGCCGATTTCAAAGTAATTCATTCCAGTTTTAACCATCAAATCCGCAAGCTGCGGCGTGAGATTGTCCGCCCGAATGTAAGCTGCCCAGTGGATATCCGTCATGCCTGCATCGACAATTTTTTGCAGCAGTTCGATCGCATCATCCATGTATTTGCGAGCCGGAATAAACTGAGCATCGGTAAACCAGAAGTTGCGAATGCCTTTGTCGTAAAGCTGCTTCATTTCTTTAACAACTTCATCGGCAGGATTGATCCGCACTTGCTTGCCTTCGATCACCGTGTAAACGCAGTAGCAGCAGTTATGCGGACAGCCGCGCTTGGTCTGCACTCCGATGTAGAAATCCTGAGACTGAAAGTAATATTCAAACTCTTTCCAAATCTGTGCAATGTAATCGTAGTTGCAGGCAGTTTTTTCGATCGGAGTTGGAAACTCATGAATCATGCGATCGCGGGGTTTCGTCTCTCCGACGATATAGCAGCGTTCATCAAGAAAATCCTGACCGCGCAGCAATTTCTCTAGCAGCGTTTCCCCTTCACCCACCGAAACGATCGTGCCTTTTGGCAAGCTTTTCGCCACTTGCTCATAAAACACACTTACCGCACCGCCACCCACAACCACTTTCGCATCGGGATTGTAGCGTTTGGCGCGTTTCACGCCGCGTTGAATCAGATTAGAATTGCGCCACAGTTCCCCGTAATAGCCTGATGCAATTCGGAGTAAACCCATTGCGCCTCGCGCTTTCAGTAGCGGATTCGAGGCGTAATAGTATTCAAACGTATACTGAAGCGGGTTGCCTCCCCGTCCACCGACCGGAGCGTAAATCTGAATATCGCGCCAAGAGTACACCAGCAAAGTGGGCTGAAACTCATCAATGCAAGCATCAAGCGCTGAGACATAATCCAGGGGCGGAACCGTGCCTAAATCAAAAATCTTTTGCGTAATGTTTGGAAACTGTTTATGAACATGATCGGCAAGATAAACCACACCGATCGGAAAAATGGGATTACAAGGCAGTCGAACGTAGAGAATTCGAGTTTCCATAGCATTTTACTCACAGTCGCCCGATGCAAGATCCCGCATCGAGATCCTGAATTTATTTCACATAACTTTACGATATCACTGACTTCAGTTCTCTGCATGGCTAAGCGCCAGTTTTATCTCCAGAAGCGCAGTCGTCAATCATGATTAATTTTTCTTACTAAATATTGAATGCAAGTTTGTTGTATTCAGTATTCAGAGATTAAGCAGACTTAATTGTTTGTTAATCGCTTGATATGGCTCAATTTCAACGCACAAATCGTCTTAAAAAGCAACATTGGTAATCGCGTTTACAGTCGCCAGGGATCGCCCAGTGTTAGTGTTCAGAAACAGCCTGTTATTTAACGTAGGGTCTTTAACTGCCATGCCTCAAACTCTTGATCCTCTACCATTGGGTGGATCTGATCCCATTCTTTGTTGTTATGTGAATGCAACGAGTCAAATTCAAATTGCTCGAATTACAAATGTACCGAATTGGTATTTTGAGCGTGTAGTTTTTCCGGGGCAACGGTTACTTTTTGAAGCGAGCGCAAACGCTCAACTTGAAATTCACACAGGAATGATGGCAAGCGCGATCTTGTCGGACACTATTCCCTGTTCAAGCTTGATGGTGAGCGAGGAGGGCGAGGACGAACCGTTTTCCAAACCTCTAGGATTAGCAATGGCTTCGACAGACTCATAAAGCTTTGTATACTTACATTTCTTTAAGATTAGTCATTGCTTAAGAGTACCGCTTACGGGTTAAAAGACTGATTTCAAATCAATAGCCACGATCACCATGACCGATCGTGGCTGTTTTTTTGCACAATGAAGAAGACAAGTTCGGTGAAGGCTTTGGATTTACCTTCTTTTATTTGGCTGTGGCGGATTGCAGCTTGGGCAATGGGTCTAACGATCGCCGCGTATCTGGTTCAAGTCGTGACTGGATCAGAATTGCTGTTTGGAGCGAAACGACTGCGATCGATCCATATCGGTGTGGGAATTGCGATCGCGGTTCTCGTTCTAGTTTTACTTGGCATTGGAATCGTTGGAACGCTAGGTCACTACGGCAGTTTAGGGCATTCTAACCATCTTTGGTCAGGGCTGGCAGTGGTAGAACTCATATTTCTCTCGGTTTGGAGCGCGGTGCAGATTCCAAGCCAGCCTTGGGCGCGATCAGTGCATGTAGGCGTAAACTTCTTGCTGTGTTTGAGCCTCGTCTGGGTGTCGATCACGGGTTGGCAAGTGGTGCAGAAATATCTCTAACGGGCGCAGTTGTCCAGTGATTTTGTTTGACGAGCGTGTGGACTCGCCAAGTTTCAGACGTTTGAGGAAAGTCCGATCGGTAATGTCCGCCGCGACTTTCCGTTCTGAGCGCTGCACTCTTTAGGATCAACACCGCAATATCGAATAAGTTGTACAGCTCACCCCAAGATCGAAGATCTTGAGCAGAAAGATTCAGCTTAAGAGCGCGATCAAGCTTGAAATTGCATAAAAGCTGGCTCAGCGGCAGTTGCAGAAATTCCTGCTGCCAAGATTGAACTTGAGCGATCGCAGCATCTAGCGTTTTCTGCTCTCGCGAAATTCCCGCACTCTGCCAAACCAACCGACGTAAAGCAGCACGGAATTGCTCAATTGGCTCCGGGTCGAACTCAACTGATAAAGTTTCAACCGCTTTTAGAGGGGCTGCGGAAATCGGGTCTAGCGATAGCGATCGGAACTGCGCTCCAAACACCAAACATTCCAACAGCGAATTGCTTGCCAAGCGATTGGCTCCATGAACTCCGGTACTTGCAGTTTCACCTACGGCATAGAGATGCGCGATCGAAGTCTGGTTCTCTAAATCCGTCCCAATTCCCCCCATCCAGTAATGTGCTGCAGGTGCAACAGGAATCGGCTCTTTGAACACATCGACTCCCCATTTTTGGCAAACCTGAATAATGTTTGGGAATCGATGCTGAATCGTCTCGGTGGGAATCGGGCGCAAATCCAGCCAAACGGTAGCAGTCGCAGGATCGGCTTCAGTTTTTTGAATGTGATTGAAAATAGCGCGGCTCACCACATCACGGGGAGCCAGTTCACCAGAAGGATGATAATCAAACGCAAACCGATACCCGGAGCGATCGATCAAATGCGCCCCTTCTCCCCGCACTGCTTCACTAATCAAAAATCTTGGCGCACCCGGTTTGGTCAACGCCGTCGGATGAAACTGCATAAATTCTAAATCGCGCAGAAGCACTCCGGCTCGATGCGCGATCGCCACTCCATCCCCGGTACTCACCGCCGGATTGGTCGTCTGAGCAAAAACCTGTCCCCCTCCCCCAGTTGCCAAAATCACTGCCTGAGCGCGAACCCAATGCACCTCAGATTTGTAAATCAAACAAACGCCTTGACACTGATTTTCCGAATCCAACCACAAATCCAGCACAAAGGTTTGGTCTAAAACCTGAATATTCTGTTGTTCTAGCACCCGTTCGGCTAAAACACTCACTACGGCTCGCCCAGTCGTATCTGCCGCATGAAGCACCCGCCGCCGGGAATGCGCTGCCTCTAAGGTCAGCGCTAATTGATGATTGTGACGATCGAACGCCACCCCCAAATCAACCAGATGATGAATACATTCCGCCGCATTTTCAACTAAAAACTTAACCGCATCCTCGTCGCATAAGCCCGCTCCCGCAACTAATGTATCGGTAATATGGAGCGAAGCCGAGTCTTGTGGGTCGATCACCGCCGCAATCCCACCCTGCGCCCAATCACTGGCAGAGCGAGCCACACTATCTTTCGTAATCAAACCGACTCGGTAATGCTGAGGCAGCGAGAGCGCTGTGTATAACCCTGCCGCGCCTGCCCCGACCACCAACACATCATACGCAGATTGCAACATCGCTTTCCCTGAAATAAAAAATCGCTCTATGCAGATTAAACCCTGCATAGAGCGTCAGCCTACAAAGTGAAAACTATATTAGCGGTAAATGCCGTTGTTATAGCGATCGCCCCCTTCCACTAGCTCTTTAGACACTTCAGTCGCCACGAAGTTATCTAAATTCGCTTCTAGAAGTTCCTTTTGCTTGTCGCTCAAGCCTGGAATGTTGAGTACATCCTCTACCGATTCATAAGGCGCATTTTTCACAATCAAGCCTGCTAAAGTCGGATACAATCCCGGCAGTTGGCGGAAAGCACGAACATTCGTGTTGTTCAAATCGAGCTTCTTACCGAACTCGGTCGCCATTTTATCTTCCACGACGTTGCGGTAGTCTGCCGCTAACACCGTCACTCTATTCAAGTTTGCTGCGACTGCGGTTTGGGATAACCAACCCAGACAGCCCACCACCAAACTAAAAACCGCCAAAAAGCGAATCAAACGTTTCATTGTTAGTCCCTCCCAACTGGATCGAGCAAACGCAATACACAGCTTTTATTAGAGCCTATCATCTTGCGGATACGATCGGAGAATCTTGCTGCATCGAAATCAACGGACAGTCCCTAGCGTTGCTCGGAGGAAGCGATCGAGATCGGCAAACGAGCAAGCATGAGTCGGAGTGGGCGTGTCATATCCTTTGAGGTCAACGCTGTAGCGCTCAAAAAACTGCACATTGCCGATTTGTTCCGCGAGATGTTGATAAGTCCGCTCACCTAAAGCAATATCTAGTCCAAGCTGCTTGGTCGCGGATTCCAGCCGAAATGCAGCGTTTACCGTGTCGCCTAAGGCCGTGTAGTCTGGTCGATCGCCGCTTCCAGTGTTGCCCACCATCGCAAATCCCGTATTCACTCCTGCCCCAATCTTTAACGGAAATGGTAGCGGGTATTGATGATACAGATTACTGGTCATCTGGTGTAGTGCAGCGATCGCCTGACAAATCCGTAGCGCCTCATCTCGATCGACTCCCTGCGCTCCGTGCGTCCAGACTGCCATCACCGCATCGCCAATATACTTGTCAACCCAGCTTCCATACTCCCGAATAATATTGCCTGCTTGCCGAAACCAAGTCCCGATCACTTCAGACAGCACCTTCTCGTCGAGTTGGCGCGTCAGAACTGTAAAGTCGCGAATATCAATCACCAAAACTGAGATTAAACGGCGGACATGAAGGGTTGCGGTCGCTGTGAAGTCTCTAGAGTCAGAATCGTCAGCGTTGGCGGTTGGGCGATTTTGGGGGCAAACAAAATCCAGTTCAGTTTGCCCAAAGGTTAAACGATCGCCATTCCGCAAAGTGACCGGGATACTCACGCGTCGCCCATTGACAAAAGTTCCATTCCGACTGCCCAAATCGATCAGGTAAAATTCCCCAGTTTCCATCGATTGCAGCATTGCGTGATTTCGAGAAATCCAGCGATCGGGAATCACAAAGGTATTGTCTTCGCTCCGTCCGATCGTCCAGCAATTGTTTCCCACCAACGGAAGCTGGCGGCTATTCAGATCGCTGCTGTGCAGCACAAGGTGGGGAATGGGTTGGAGAATGACCACAGGCTCAACAAGGAAAGAGTGCATCCTCCCTTATGATGCAACGCTCAACGCGGAAATGTTTCAGTAGTAGCGCTTGGAATATGAAAGTAAGGTAAATTATTTTTGCCCGTAATTTCCGCAATTCTGGCGTAGCTACTTAGAAGGAATTCATGAACTCTAAGTAGCTATGCCAGGGTCGCTGCAACCCAAAATAAGCTGTCAACCAGGATTGTACTCAGCACCGCGCCACCAAACGCAATCCAAGGTGCTGTTTTCATTCGTAGCGAAGCCATACCAACGATGAGTAATGAAGCTGCTAGTACAATCACCCAGAAGATACCCGACGGTGTGTACATCTGAATCAGAGCTTGCTGAAAGACAGGCTGAACGGCATCGGGTTCAACCTGCATGAGTTTGCGCCAGTAGGGAATCAGATCCGTAAGATAAAAGTAAAGATCGGTGAGTGCAGTCCCAAACAACGAGCCTAAGTAGAAGAAGTTTCCCAGCTTGCACCAATTTTGTCTGAGACCCCAAATCGCGATCGGTAATCCAATCGCTTCAATCGGGAGGTGCAGCGTCGGTTCCCAGCGCATCCAGCCCCAGTAGAGCGATCCAGCCAACCAAGTCCAGGTAAATCCTGTGAGGAGTTCGCCCCAGTGCTTTGTGTGAGGTTTTGCGGAAAGTGCGATCGAGAGCCAAACCCAGACTGAAGTTAGCATCAGGCAGAGGAGAGGGAGCGATCGTACAAGGGGAGCTTCAAAAAAAACGGGAACCGAAACTAAAAAGACCGATGCACCGAAAATGAGAAGCCCACGGGGGGGAGCAGAGCACTCAACGAAAGAAGATTCAGAAACCGCAATCACTTCAGCCTCTGGAGAGTAGGTTGTTTTGGAATGGGGCGGATAGGTAAGCAAGGATTCTTAAACCTGTTAATTTTGTTAACTTAACTTAACACTACCATAGGAAATCTTCAGACTGTCAATCGAAAAGGCTGAATCATTCCTTTCGGCGGATACCCCCTGGGGGGATGTCTCTAATCGTAGTGGAATTTTACGGAAATCGCTGAAGAATTTCGGAATTGATCATCAGCATTTTTTAGAAAGGCTGTAAACTCACAGCGAGAGTGTTGTCCCTCAGTAGGTTTAAGGAAGCGCATGATGCCAGTTTTTCTCGTCGCGAATCAGGTCGATGGTCTTTTTGCTTTGTTTCAAGGCATTGTGCTGGGCTTGGTTCAAGGCATTACAGAGTTTTTGCCGATTAGTAGTACCGCTCATTTGATTATTTTTACAGACATCTTCGGCTGGCAAAATCAATGGAATAAAGCCGCGATCGATGCGATTCAATTCGGCAGCGTGATTGCGGTTGTGATTTACTTCTGGAAAGATATTCGGGCAATTCTGTCAGGCGCATTGACGGCACTTAAGCGCAAAGACTGGAATCGCGAGGAATGGAAAATTTTGGTCGGTATTGCGATCGGCACAATTCCAGCACTAGGAGTGGGATTTGTGCTGAAGAAATTAAATATGCTGCCAGAAAGCGTGATGGTTATCGCCACGATGTCGATCGTCATGTCGCTTTTACTTGGATTGGCAGAGAAAATTGGAACCCGGAAACGCGGCTTTGATGAACTGGAGATTAAAGACGGAATTCTCGTAGGTTTAGGGCAAATGATTGCTTTACTGCCTGGAGCTTCGCGATCGGGTTCGACTTTAACCGCAGCATTATTTCTTGGATTGCGTCGAGAGACCGCCGCACGATTTTCATTTTTACTAGGCATTCCAACGCTAGCAATTGCAACTCTCGTTCAAGCGCAAGACGTGCTACAAGAAGCCGATAAAGGTTTACCGCTGCTTGTGGGCGTTGTATCGGCCTTTATCTTTTCGTATTTGTCGATCGCTTGGTTGTTGAAATTCCTTCAGCGTCAGAGTACCTGGGTCTTTGTTTGGTATCGTCTGGCGTTGGGTGTCACGTTGTTTGTGGCGATCGCCACAAAGCTTTTGAAGGGAGTTTAGACTAGAAAAGCCGTGTAATTTCGAGTCATGAGCGAGCTTTCTATCCGTCCAGCTTTAATCACCCGTGTATTATCAGAGTCGATCGCAGAAGAAATTGGGTTTGAAGCGGGCGATCGAGTTGTGTCGATCAACGGTGAAAAGCCCCGCGATTTGATTGATTATCAGTTTCTATGTGCAGACGAATTCATAGAACTCGAAGTGCTGGATCAGAAAGGCAAAACCCATCACATCGAGATCGAGAAAGATTACGATGAGGATCTGGGCTTAGAGTTCGACACAGCTTTGTTTGATGGCTTGATGCAGTGTACAAATCGCTGTCCATTCTGCTTTATTGACCAACAGCCCCCCGGAAAGAGGGAAAGTCTTTACTTCAAAGATGATGACTATCGACTGAGCTTTCTCTACGGAAGCTATCTCACCCTAACCAACCTAACTCAGCGGGAATGGAGTCGAATTGAGCGCATGAGGCTTTCGCCGCTCTATGTTTCGGTTCATGCGACGGAGCCAGAGGTAAGAATTCGCTTGCTCAAGAACCTCCGCGCAGGGCAAATCTTGGAGCAATTGCACTGGTTCCAAGAGCGGCTTTTACAGGTTCATGCTCAAGTTGTATTGTGTCCTGGAATTAATGACGGCGAACATTTCATCCGGACGATCGAAGATCTCGCCCAGTTTCACAAAGAAGAAATTCCGGCGGTGGCATCGATCGCGGTTGTCCCGGTCGGTTTAACGCGATTTCGTCCGACTGAAGATGAATTAATCCCCGTTTCACCAGAGAAGGCGCGAGAGGTGATCGCCCAAGTTCAAGCACTGCAAGCCCGATTTCGGAAAGAATACGGAGCGACGATCGTCTGGTTAGCCGACGAGTGGTTTTTGATCGCGGGAATGGATTTACCGCCCGAATCAGACTACGGAGACTATCCGCAGATTGGAAACGGAGTCGGTTCCATTCGTCTGTTTCTAAAAGAATTTGAGACGGCAGCGAAACGACTGCCAAAGAAAGTTACACCTAGTCGAAGTTATGTTTGGGTTCTGGGAAATGCAGTTGAGAAAGCCTTTACACCACTGCTTGATCGCTTCAGTCAGGTCGAAGGCTTAACCGTTCGCATGGTTGCCCTCAACAGCGATTACTGGGGACAAAGCATTACTGTAACCGGATTGCTCACGGGTCGAGACATCTTGATGGCGCTTCAGGGGCAGAATTTAGGCGATGGCATTCTGTTGCCGTCTGTGATGCTCAAGCAAGGTGAGGCCGTATTTCTCGACGATATGAGCGTCGAAGAACTTGAGCAAAAGTTAAACACGAAGATCTCGATCGTTGAAGGAATCGAAGGTTTGATCAGAAAATTTAATGAATAACGTAAACATCTTTGAAGAAGTGTGGCGCAAACCCTAACTTTGCTGGAATAATCAATCTGTCGGATGATTCAGCTTCGTTCGACTACCACCGACGGTAATTTGTCGATCGTCTAGGAGAGAACACTTTGGATTCGCGCACATCAGAGTTATTAAAAACCTCGTTGACACAATCAGCTTCCCAAGAAGAATTCAGCGAGTATGTTGCTCATCTCCAATTGCATATGGCGCTTCAAGCCCGGAATTTAGTTCCTAGCTTAACGAATACGCCAGATAGTCGAGAACAGCTCCTTCATCAAACACAAGCAAATTTTGAGAAGTTCGCTTCTCGGATGTTTTTATAGATTTTTAGGTTTCCGTTGATAAACGCTTCACATGGATCAGGGTATTACGCCCTGATTTTTTTTGCTTCGGTTTAGGTGGATTGTGCCCCCCAAATGCCCCACGAGTGGGGAACTTTGAGGAGATTAATTAAGACTTTCATTGGCTCGATTCTGCTTGAGAAAGCGTTTCTCAACTTTGCGATTAGAGCGTTCTAGAGATCGAGCCTTCTTCATCTTTCTCAAAATCCCCCAGAATAAAAGATCCAGGGGGCTGAGACCGCCTAAAACGAAGCACCAATGCTTGATTGAAGAACACTTAGCGCGATGATTTCCTATTCCTGCTCGTCTTGAACCCGCGTTTTACGCTGCATAATCTCCTTCACCACCAACGTTACTACTGCTAACAGCGCCAACAATACCGCCGCCGAGTAAGCTGATTCAGTCGCATATTGCTTGTACTCTTCTTCCACAAACAACGGCAAACTCTGCGTCTTTCCAGCTAAGTTCCCAGACACAACCGACACCGCACCAAATTCGCCCATTGCCCTTGCGTTGGTCAAAATCAACCCATAAAGCAATCCCCAACGAATACTGGGTAATGTGACCCGCCAAAAAGTCTGCCAGTTACTAGCTCCCAGTGTGCTTGCTGCTTCTTCTTGCTCTGGACCAATTTCCTCTAGCACCGGGATCACTTCCCGCGCCACAAACGGCAAGCTCACAAACATCGTCGCCAACACCATTCCCGGAAACGCAAAGATAATCTTGATATCTGCCGCCTGCAGGGCAGGTCCAAACCAACCATTTCGCCCATACAGCAACACCAGCATTAACCCAGCAACCACAGGCGAGATCGCAAACGGCAAATCGATGATGCTAAGCAACAGTGTACGACCGCGGAACTGTTTCCGCGCCAGTGCCCAGGCTGCACACAGTCCAAAAATAGTATTCAGCGGGACTGAGATGGCTGCCAGTGCGATCGTTAATCTCACCGCAGTAATAAAATTCGGCTGCCGTATATTTGCCAGAAATGGCCCCATTCCCTTCCTAAACGCTTGGTAAAAAACGTTAATCGCAGGAATGTAAATAATCAGAGCGAGAAACCCGATCGCGATCGTAATCAGCACGATCGGCACCCACTCAGCTTTCTTTTTCGCTCCTGATTTAGAGCGGGGCGAAGAAACGATCGTACTCATGATTAATGTCCTACTCGTCGAGTTGAAGAACCTGTATCGTAGCGACGACCCCAGGCTTGCAAGAGGTTCAAGCCCAACAGCATCACTAACGAAATAAACAGCAACACAATTCCGATCACAGTTGCGCCCGCATAATCGTATTGCTCAAGACGCTGGAAAATTAACACAGGCGCAATTAGATCTTTAAACGGTGTATTTGAAGCAATGATCACCGTTGAGCCATATTCACCGACTGCACGCGAGAATCCTAGCGCCACACCCGTTATGATTGCAGGCAACAACGGCGGCAGAATCACATACCGAAACGTTTGCCAATCTGACGCGCCCAAGCTCCAAGCCGCTTCCTCGATTTCTTTTTCCATTTCAGCGAGTACAGGCTGCACGGTGCGAATCACAAACGGTAATGAGATAAAGATCATCGCAATCCCGACCCCTAATCGTGTGAATGCGACTTTGATTCCAAAGGGTGTAAGCAGCGAACCGATCCAGCCATTCTCGCTGTAAACCGTGGCTAACGTTAACCCCGCTACCGCAGTGGGCAACGCAAACGGTAAATCAACCGACGCATCAATAAATCGTTTGAGCGGAAAGTCATAGCGAACTAACACCCAAGCAATCAATGTGCCAAACACACCATTGATTAATGCTGCAATCAGTGAAGTTGTAAACGTAATGTCATACGTAGCAAGCGCGATCGGACTTGTCGCAATTTGCCAAAATCTCTCCACGCCAACCGTTGATGCCCTTAAGAACATTGCGGTAACAGGCACAAACAGCATCACGGCGAGATACCCGATCATGATGCGCCACGTCCATGGAGCTTGCACGACCGATCGAACCATCATTTTCCAAACTGGGACTTTCTCAGATCCTGTAGGACTGGAAGCAACCATCATCAATCACTCCAAATGAGAAATTCCGCGATCGTCATGAGCAAGGGTTACACCAGGCTTCGCGATCGCGGATCAACTATCAACTCTACTATTGTTTGGAGGCAGCTAGCGTCTGATCAAATACGCCGCCATCTTCAAAGAATTTCGTCTGCACGTTGCTCCAGCCACCAAAATCCTGAATGGATGACAATTTCGTTACAGGAGGCAGTTTTGCCGTATCCGCTTTCGTTCCAGCAGCACTATCGAGCGGACGGAAGCCGAGCTTGAGAAATTCAGCCTGGGCTTCGGGAGTAAACAAGAACTTCGCAAAGGCTTCAGCAACCTCGCGGGTTCCATGCTTGTCTACGTTTTTATCCACGATAGCCACCGGAGTATCGATCGAGATATTCACGTCGGGCGCAACATAATCGAGCGCTTCTCCCTTTTGCTTCGCCAGAATGACTTCGTTTTCATATTGAATCAACGCATCCCCTTGACCTTGTTTCGCAAAAGCGTCAGTTGATTCGCGAGCATCTTTCGCCAACACTGCCACATTCTTGTAGGCCTGGGTCACAAACTCTTTCGCTTTCGCTTCATCATTGTTGTTGCGTTTGAGGGCATCATTCCACAACACTAGGAAATTCCAGCGTGCGCCGCCTGAGGTTTTCGGATCAGCCGTGACCCATTTCACATCATCGCGGGTCAAATCTTGGAAGGTTTTAACATTTTTGGGATTGCCAGGACGCACGACGATCGCTGCTACCGTTTTCGCCACCGTGCCATTATTCGACACTCTGGCTTCCCAGCCTGAATTCACCAGTCCAGCTTTGACCAGCTTCTCCGTGTCAGCGGCTAACGCCAAATGCGTAATGTCGGCTTCTAAACCGTCGATAACCGCGCGGGTTTGAGAACCAGAACCCCCATAGCTTTGCTTAAAGGTAACGTTTTGACCTTTCTCTCTTTTCCACTGCTCGACAAATTTAGGAATAATTGCATCGTGCGCCGCTTTCGGAATCGCGTAGCTTACTAGCGTCAATTCAACATCTTTTGCTGAATTGGAAACCGGACTGGCATTTCCTCCAGCAGCAGGCGTTGAAGCATCATTGCCACCGCCGCAAGCCGCGATCGCAAAGCTCAAGCTCACACCAATCACAAAGAGTGAGACCGATTTGCGTAGCGATCGGGGTGTCCAAAATGCTTGGAATCTTTGGGCATTCTTCGCCCACTGTGTCTGGAACCGCCAACCCTTCATTGTGTTCTCCTTATTCTACGGTTTGTCGCTAATGTTTTCGTATTTTTTTTCGATTCTCATCGTATCGGGGAACCGGGAAGAATGCAAGAAGAATCTCCGTTTTCTTGAGTGGATTAGGCGGGATTCTCAATAAATTCTGCAAAAGGTTTCGGGCTTAGCAACATCTACCTCGTCAAAGATGTCAAATTGTGTTTCTATCTGTACGCTAGAAACTGCACTGTTTTCCTGCCTTCATGCTGATTCGTTCTTCTAAAAGTGCCTTCGCTGCAATGCTGCTGGCGATCGCAGCATTAAGTGCCTGCACAACGCAACCTTCTGAAACGGGAAGCGAGCCTCGACCCGCACAGGCTTCTTCCACCCCAAGCCGCACAATTCGCACAGAAGTGCTTGAACCGCAGCCGCTCCGAGTGGATTTGGCGCAACTGCCACCGCCGAGTCAGCCAGATAGCGCTTCAAAGCCTCCATCTGTGGTGCCCGTTCCAGACAATCCGGTGTTGCGGGTTCCGGCAGGATTCACGGTCAATGTCTTTGCCGAAGGACTCGATCGACCGCGCTGGCTAGCACTCACTCCGAACGGCGAGGTCTTGGTGACTGAAACTCGTCAAAACCGGATTATGCTGCTTCAGCACCGAGATGGTGCTGTGTTTAGCCGTAGACCCTTTGCCACCGCCGAAAACGGATTAAATTTACCGCTTGGAATGACGTTTGCAGGTGATTCGTTTTTTGTCGGCAACACTGACGCAGTTCTACGGTTTCCCTACGTAAATAATCAAATTTCAGGACGAGGCGAAAAAATTACAGAGCTTCCAGGACAAGGGTATAACCAGCACTGGACGAGAAATGTTGTAGCATCCCCTGACGGACAAAAGCTTTACGTTTCTGTCGGATCGCGATCAAATGTCGATGAAGAACCTTTACCCCGCGCCTCGATTCAGGTGATGAATTTAGACGGGAGCGATCGGCAGACTTTTGCCGCTGGGCTGAGAAATCCAGTTGGACTCGACTTCAATCCCCAAAGCGGAACATTATTCGCCACGGTGAACGAACGTGACAACCTCGGAGATGGCTTAGTCCCCGATTATCTCACTCAGGTCGAAGCAGGCGCATTCTACGGCTGGCCCTACGCTTATCTCAGCCCCGATCGTCTAGATCCCCGTCACCTTAAGGCAGATGGTAAGAGCACTCGCCCTGATCTCGCGGCAAAGACTCGCACTCCTGATGTTTTATTTGAGGCACATTCTGCTGCATTAGGACTGCGCTTTTATACAGGCAATACCT
Organism: Leptolyngbya sp. AS-A5; assembly: GCF_039962495.1. Taxonomy (NCBI): domain Bacteria; kingdom Bacillati; phylum Cyanobacteriota; class Cyanophyceae; order Leptolyngbyales; family Leptolyngbyaceae; genus Leptolyngbya; species Leptolyngbya sp. AS-A5. Next base: position 193,584 of record NZ_JAMPLL010000003.1, read on the forward strand.
TTCCAGAAAAGTATCGCAACGGTGCGTTTGTCGCCTTCCGAGGATCGTGGAATCGTTCACAAGGAACCGGGTATAAAATCGTGTTCGTGCCGTTTAGCGAGGGTCGCCCTCAAGGGCAGTACGAAGACTTTCTCACTGGATTTCTACTTGATCCAAAAATCCCAACGACTTGGGGTAGACCGGTTGGATTGCTCGTTCTAAATGATGGCAGTCTTTTATTTACCGACGAAGCAAACAATCGGATTTATCGGGTTCAGTATACAGGACAATAATTGGCAGCGTTGTACGGGGAACTACGGCTTCTTGGCGCGTCTCTAATGTGCGATCATTCGTTCACCTGACATACTATGTAAAGTAACGTTGAGGAGATGACGTTTTGAGTAACGCCAGCCAACCGGGAAAGTCGCAGCAGGATCCGCCATCGTTTGACGATATCCCGATCGCGGAACGTGAAACGGTGGTTGAATTAGCTAAACCGAAATCTCAACTGCTTCCCTGGCTATGGGGGTTGGGGGGGTTCGGTGCGATCGCGCTGCTGTCTGGAGGCGGCTGGTTTGCGTATCAAGCTGCACAAACTCGCAGCAATCCCACTGTCGCAGCATCTCCTTCTCCGGCTGCTTCGCTCAGTTCCCAATCCGCAGATGAGCGCCTTCTCAATCATTTTGCCTATCCTGAAGCGCCAAAATCTGAGTTAGAACCCATCAGCGCCGATGGAGCCATGAAGATGCGGAGTCCTGCTGCAAGGGCGTTTCGAGAGATGGTGGCAGCAGCGAGTGCAGAAGAAGTTATTCTGAATCCGATTTCAGCATTTCGATCAATTAGCGAACAACAGCAAATTTATTTCGAGATCAAAGCAGAGCGATCGCAAACGCTACAGGAGCGGGCTTTAGTGAGCGCCCCACCTGGGTACAGTGAACATCACACGGGTTATGCGATCGACATCGGGGATGGCAATGTTCCTGCCACGAATCTCAGTCCAGATTTTGAAAAAACGCCCGCGTTTCAGTGGCTCAGCAAGAATGCTACCCGATTTAACTTTGAGTTGTCTTTTCCCAAAGGAAACAAGCAGGGGGTAACTTATGAACCCTGGCATTGGCGATTTGTCGGAGATAAAGCCAGTTTAGAAACGTTCTACAAATCCAAAGAGTTTCAGCAACAGCAAGCTTCCCCTTTTCCCAGTCCCTCACCATGAATCAAACGGCTCTAAATCTCGTTGCCATTGGTATTTTTGGCATGACGCTTTCGACGTTACTCAGTCCACTGCTGCACATTCCACCTGCGGTTCCCGCGATCGCAACCTTCAGCATTCTGGGACTGGCGACGCTGGATGCGTTCCAATTGCAGGGGAAATTTGGCTTGATCGCGCTCGACTGGTTCGCCAGTTTTTCACCGGAATATCGCGATCGCGTTCTACGCCACGAAGCCGGACATTTTCTTACAGCGCAACAGCTTGAAATTCCGGTTGTGAGCTATACCTTGAACGCTTGGGAAGCCTTTCGACAGGGTCGATCCGGGCAAGGCGGCGTGCAGTTTGACACGCAAGAACTTGAATCGGAATTAAAGCAAGGCAAGCTGTCGGCTCAACTGATCGAGCGTTATTGTACGGTGTGGATGGCGGGAATTGCGGCAGAGCAGTTAGCCTTTGGAAATTCTGAGGGCGGGACGGACGATCGCCAAAAATTTCGCGAGACGTTAGTGAAGTTAGGCATTCCCGCTTCTGAGCTGCCCCAACGTGAGCGATTATCGATTCTCAGAGCCAAAGAGCTTTTGCAGAACCATCAAGCGGCTTACGATGCGCTTGTGACAGCACTGCGGGAAAGGCAATCGATCGAACAGTGCTGCCGCGCGATTCAAAACGCAGACTAGAACCAATCCTCTTGCTCTAGCGTCTCAATCACCTGCAAGCCTCGTGCATCGCCAACCTTCAGCATTGAGGCTTTTGCATCCTCACGCACTCCGCTATCTTCGTCTTCCGCAAACGCTTCAATCAAGGCATCGATCGCGGTTGCGTACACCACATTCGAGGGCATTTCGCGACATAACTCACCCAGCGACCACGCGCAATTACTGCGAATCGCCGCCACTGGATCGCGCCGCAACGCCTCAATTAATGGCGGTACAGCCGCAACTACAACCTCATATCCCAACGTTGCCATCTGTGCCAAAGAACTCGCCGCCCACAACCTAACCGCAGAGATATCCGTTTTCAGCGCCTCGATTAACGTATCGAGCGATCGACGATCGCGACAATTTCCCAATGCCCAGACAATTCCTTTTCGCACATAGCCATTCCAATCTTGACGATAGCGATCAATTAACGGCTCAACCGCATCAGGGCTCGGATTTCGACCCAGCGCATACGCCGCACTTACTCGCACCAGCGGACAGGGATCGCTTAACAGCGTAATTAACTGCGGAATCGCCCGATCGTCCTGCACATCGCAAAACACCCGCGCCGCTAGCATTCGCTGCTGAATATCGGATGCGTCCAGCAACGGCAACATCGCATCCGCATCCGGTTTCGGCGTGACTTCATCAGCGATCGCCGGAATGTGATCCAACGGGTCTTCTAAATCCGCTTCAATATCTAGAACGGTTAAATCGTCATCGCTATACATAAGAAGTATTTTATCCAGCTATTCGATCGATTTGGTCATCCACCGCGACTGAGTTTCGTATCCCAGAGCGCGGTAAAGTCCAAGTGCAGGCAAATTTGTTTCAAACACTTGCAGCCCGATTTGCCGATCGCCGCGTAACTTTGCCCATGTTTCAGCGTAGCGCACTAGCGCCGCTCCTATTCCCTTCCGTCGATGATCTGGCATGACATACAGCAACAAAATATGAGCCTGTCGATCGCCACTGCCCTGATCGATCGCGCTTCCGAGCCACAGTCCAGCGATCGGGTTCCAGCTTGATTCATTCGATCCTTGCACCCAGACGAGCGGCGTTTCGGGTGAAAAAAATCGGTCGATCGCGTCTTCAAGCTGAGAAAATTCGCCCTTGAAGAGTTCACGATAGGTACACTGCATAAAGCTTAGTAGCCGATCGCGATCGCGTCTAGAGCCTGTGCCGCGTTCAAGCGAATACCCTGGAATGAATTCCGTCACTGCCTTTAGAGTTGGGTCGGATCGTTGGGCAACCCTTGAATAAAGGGTGCAAGGTTCGGCGGTAACCCTGCGACTGCATCGGCATCAGGAATCTGAGCCCTATCGCTGGTCGGGTTCGCCTCCTCGATCGGAGCGGGGGCTGCCATATCATTCGGCAGGAAAATCCGCGCGCTAACGACAACCAGCGAGAACACAAACACCAAAACGACAATCAAGGGGGCAATGTATTGACGAAAAAAAGCCATGATTTTAAGCAGAGACGATCGCGGATAGAGCCGGAGCTTTGCTGTAAAGTTCCTTTCTTTATCCTAAGTCGATTTGCTCTAATCCAGACGATCTTTTTAAGTCGTGGAATCCACTCTAAGCGGCGGGACGATCGCATTAACTGGAAATCCGAACACGAAGAGACGGTTGAGAATTTGATCAACTTCGATCGGCTGAATCAGCGCCACTTCTGCCTCGCTCGATAGCATCACCAGCAGAACGCTAAGCGGCACTTGTAGAAATAAGTTAGCTGCAAAAAATCCAAGCGCTGCCACAATTAGCCCTGAGCCTCTAGCTGGAATCGGGGTGATTGCTTCTGCGATCGGCGCGATTGCGTAAATTTGCTTCAGTGCCAGAAATAAAACAAACGCCGCAACTCCAACCGCGATCGGATTGCGACGAGCGACAAACATTGCCAAAATCTTTCTTTGTGCTTCGGTTAACTGTGAAGGACGGAGCGCCACTGCTAGCAGACTATAGATATAGAAGGGTTTTTGAAGCTGCATCCAAGTGATCGGCGCAATGCCCGTGATCGCGACGAGTCCTAGTTCCAACCAAGGTGGCAAAATCGGATCACCTGCTGCCAACCCTAATAAACAAACGAGCAGGGACAGCGGCACGGCCGCAATCCCTGCAAGATGAATCCACAAATACGGATCAGCCCAAAACGATCGCATATTAAAACGTTCGTAGTAATGACTGAATCAGTATATCGTTCAAAGTGGAAGAGGTGAGAAATAGAGAGTGTTACAGTTTCTCTCTATTTCTCACCTCTTCGGAACTCTATGAAACTGGGCTAACCGGTTGCTCCGTTCGCTGCTGTTTGAGGGCTTGAAGCTGTTTGAGGAGCAGATCAGCCTCCGCTTGCAGGTCGAAGAACTTGGCTTGTTGATCAACAGGATAGAGCAATTTGATCTTCTCCTGCGCGATAGCCACGCTACACGAGTACGTGTTCGTGGTTTCAGATGCACCCCGCTGAGAACCGCAGACCGCAGTGTTACTAAGTTGTCCGTTTGAAGCGTTCATATTGATTAGTAATTTGTACTTACTCACACCACCAGAAGATCTTAACTCAAACTTAACAGAAGTTTGTATTCTGGTATCCACTTTTAGACGATAGCAGATTCCCTCAGTTCCAGAAGAAATTCCGAAATCACAGAATCTGGTGATTAACGATTAAAATCTGGCTGCATTTGAAGCCGCTAAACACAGTACACTAGAATATTGCCACTGTATTTCACCCTCTAAAGATTGATTCCTGTGACCTTACGCCTGTCTCTTGCAAATCCCTCTCCCTCTGAAGAACTGCCTAGAGTCCAACCCTGGCGCGGTTTAATTCACGGCTATCGACGCTACCTGCCCGTAACCGATCAAACGCCTGTTGTGACCCTGCACGAAGGCAATACGCCCTTGATCCCGGTGCCTGCAATCTCGCAAGCGATCGGTCGTCAGGTGCAAGTTTTTGTCAAGTACGACGGCTTGAATCCAACGGGAAGCTTCAAAGATCGCGGTATGACAATGGCGATCTCAAAGGCGAAGGAAGCAGGGGCAGAAGCGGTGATCTGTGCAAGTACCGGAAATACTTCAGCAGCGGCGGCAGCTTACGCTCGTCGCGGTGGAATGCGGGCGTTTGTACTGATTCCTGATGGCTATGTAGCTTTGGGTAAACTAGCGCAAGCGCTGTTATATGGAGCCGAAGTTTTATCGATTAAAGGCAACTTCGATCGCGCCTTAGAAATCGTGCGAGAAATGTCTCAGAATTATCCCGTTACTTTGGTCAATTCGGTAAATCCCTATCGTCTAGAAGGACAAAAAACGGCGGCATTTGAAGTCGTTGATGTCTTGGGTGATGCCCCCGACTGGCTTTGTATTCCGGTGGGCAATGCCGGAAATATTAGCGCGTACTGGATGGGATTTTGTCAGTACCACCAGGAAGGTCGATCGTCGAAATTGCCAAAAATGATGGGGTTCCAAGCGGCAGGTGCATCTCCGCTGGTCAAGGGAGAACCATTTACGCATCCAGAAACCTTAGCAACGGCGATTCGGATTGGGAATCCGGCGAACTGGAATCGAGCGATCGCGGTTCGAGATGCAAGCCAAAGCAGCTTTAATGCCGTGACTGATGAAGAAATTCTGACAGCTTATCGAATGCTGGCAGCGAATGAAGGCATTTTCTGTGAGCCTGCGAGTGCTGCATCAGTAGCAGGATTGCTAAAGGTGAAGGATCAAGTTCCAACTGGGGCAACTATCGTTTGTGTCCTGACTGGAAACGGTTTGAAAGACCCGGATTCAGCAATCAAGTTCAGCGAAAATAACTTCAAGCAAGGAATTGACCCTGATTTAAGTGCGGTTGCGGGAGCAATGGGATTCTAATTAAAGTACCTATTTTAGTGGTCGAGCAATCATAAGCTCGATCTCATCTTCCACCCGATTTAGATAAGCTTCTAAGTCGGGTGATATTTTTACGCCAGCTTTCAGTGCTGTGTGAATGATTCCAGCTTCGCCGTTTTTGCTGTCTTCATTCTGCATTGCTCGAATCGCCGCTGCGATCGTACTCCGATTTAAAACACGGCGTGTAAATTAATACAAAACACGCTAGAAGGGGATTTCTTCTACCGTGTTTAGTGATAGGGAGGTTTGCTATTTTGCGTCTTTGCAGCTAATCTCACCAAGCTTTAGGCGACGAGCTTCTTGGGCAACACGATCGCACATCTGACGACTTCCAACTTGGCTTTGGAACGAATTAAATTCTTCCGGCGTGAGTTTGGGATTTTGGCTTGCGAGAATATCGTAAAAACTCTGGCGAAACTGCTGACACAAGCCACGAACTCGATCCCGCGCCCCTCCGTTGACTTGATTGATGTTTTGGCAAACGCCACTGGGCACATTTCCGCCTGTGGCTTGTTGGAGTTGACTTTGCAGGGCTTGTCTACGTTGTTCCAGGGCAACTGCAGAACGGACATATCGAGTGAATGAAGATTCCTGAGCGGATGCGGAAGAATCAAACATCTGGGCGATCGAGGGAGCCGATAGATTCGGTGCCCAGCCTGCTAAAACTGCGATCGAGGAGAATGCTCCTAACACGATCGAGCGTTTGACTAACCAGCAAGAGAGAGAAGAGAGATCACGGTTCATCATAAGACGGTGTGACATTCGGGGAACTAGCACACAAGAGAGGTACAAGGAATCTGAATTATTTTACTTGCAAGAAGTTCCAGAAAACGGGAAGAAGGTTAAAAAAGTTCGGGCGGCTGGCTCTACTCCCATGATTTCTGTCGCCGTTCACCCGGATCTTCACTACCCAACTTTCAGATGCGCCCGATTTACAGCCAGGATTGGACAATAATGAATTATCGAGTTTGAGGACTACTCATGACGGGTCAACTTCTCAATACTGATGAAATCGTCACGGAGCTAGGTATTAGCCAATCGATTATGTTTGCGGTGGTGCGATCGATCTGGGCAAGTGATTCCGACAGGTGCAGAGCGAGCGGAAAACGAGCGTCTGAGAGCAGATGAAGCCCGAATCAAAAGCGCAACGCTTAGCAGAGCGCCTGAGAGCACTGGGAATTGATCCCGATGAAGTTTAGCGGCTTCGGAAAATTTGACACAGTTCGATCGTTTTGGTTTGAAGGGCGATCGTTTCATCGTGACCCCGCTTGAGGCTGAATTCTAGATTGAGCAGCAAGGGCAAAGCGCTTTGCAGTTGGATGAGTGAAGTTGAGAAGAGTTCTTGTTTGAGATAGTAAAGCTGCTTTGGGTTGTTTAGCTCCGCAGCTTTAGCAATTTCTCGATCATCTCGCTCTCCTAATTCCAGCATCAGCTTGATCCAGAGTCGCAGGCGAAACTGCCCAACCAGCGTACTCACAATTCGCAAAGCTGGCTCATTTTGCCGCAGTAAATCGCTCACCAGCTCTAATGCTTCTGCTGTTTTTCCCTGCCGAATTGCTGTCAGCAGTTGCAGTGAACTTTGTGTACTGGCAGTGATTAACGGCGCGATCGCGCTTTCATTCAGCAGCTTATTGGATTCACCTGCGAACACTTTGAGCTTTTCGAGTTCGCTGTAAAGTTGGCGCGTATCGTTGCCGACAGCTTCGGTAATGTAGTCGATCGCGCCTTGCGTGAGTTTCAGATCTAATTCCTGTGCAACTCGCTGCACTTGTTTGCTAATTAGTTCAGTTTTCCAAGGTGAAATGAGGGCGAATTCTTCAAGGGTCGCGTACTTCTGGAGCAGTTTGGTTGATTTTAGCCGTCCATCGGGTTTGGTCGAACTGGTCAATAGAAGCGTTGTCGTTTCAGGCAAGGCGATGAGGGTGCGATCGAGTTCAGTTAGGACATCTTCAGGACAGCGTTGCGCTAGAGTTGTTTCTGAGAGCCAGACGAGGCGATTTCCGGCACCAAATGGAGGAGTCATCGCCTGATTCAGCGCTTGAGCGATCGCATCACTTTGATCCGACGAGAATTTATCAAAATTAAAACTTTCCCATATTGGGTCAAGTATCTTTTGTTTCAGGCGCTTCACGGCTTGAGAGAGCGCAAAGCTATCCTCGCCCCAATAAAAGTAAATCCCCATACTGATCTTCGCTTCCCGTTGCCCTAGAGTAATACCCGATCGTTAAATCTCTCGTAGTAGGATGACACTTTACCGTTAGATTTAAGAATGGATTTCTAATTTATCGATTTACGGCGCGAGGCGATCGCACATTGGACGAGAATTATCAAACTTTCCTCAATCGCGTGATGCGGTTAACCCTGCCGGACACTTACAAGTCTCAGGTGCAGCACATCCAAAAGTCCCCAAAGTTTCAGCGCTCCCTGGAGGATGTATGGCTTCCGACTGCGTTTCCCGGCTACACGGTGATTACGCCGCCTGGATCTGAAGACGGCAAAAATCGGGGTCTCTATGAGTCTCTGAAACATTACCAGAATCGGATTGCCCAAACGCTAGGGGCTGAGATGTTTGCGCCGATTCCAGCAGACAGTTTTCATGTGACGGTTGCGGATCTTATCTGGAATGGCGCGTATCTTCATGCGGCAGAATCGCCGGGATTTGATGAGCGCTTGCGCGATCGTGTGGCGGGTAGTTTCCGTCAGTCTCAGCCGATTGGCACCGGAGAGGCGATTCGATTCCAGGTGGTCGGATTGATGGTGATGGCAAGAGCGATCGCGGTTTGCCTGGCAACGGTTGATAGTTCAGGATACGAGCGGATTTTGAAATTCCGGCGATCCATCTATCAAAATCCAGGTCTAATCGAGATTGGCATCGAGCAGCAATACTACTTCACGCCACACATTACGCTGGGCTATTTTGGCAAGCTGCCAACGGATCTCGATCGCGCTCAATTAAGTCAAACGTTTGATGAGTTGAACCAAGACTGGTTAGACAACTATCCCGATAATGAGTTCTGGATTCATCAAGCAGAGTTCCGCAAGTTTAACAACATGGTGGAATATCTGCGAGAGCCAGATTGGGCGACGTTTCAGTTTTGAGGTGGGAAGTAGCGATCGTGAGTGAGATCGCTACTTCTTCCCTAACCTTCATCGGGATCAATCCCTAGTGCCCGGAGCTGCTCAGCTAGTCGTTCGGCGCGTTGGTGTTCTGTTTCGGCTTGATGGCGTTCGATTTCGGCGCGTTGACGCTCGATTTCTAGACCTTCGGCTCCAGTCGGAATCACCTGACCGGAACGATCGCACCACCGCAACCACAGCCGCATCACTTCGTCTTCAAACTGTCCTTCCCAGAGTGACAAGCCTAATCCAACGGCTTCGAGCCAGACGAATTACCCTGGTTGGGAGAGTCCCTCTGGTGGGGTCAATTCGACATAACCGCTTTGTGCGATCGCCCACACGCGCAGTAGTGCGCCATTCATATCGGCTTGAATTTGCTGGAGCGGATCGAACACCACATAGCAACGGACACCGATTTGAGCATAAATGTCTTTTTTCGCTGTCGCTTTTCCCTTCTGGCGGGATTTTTGGCTGAGCGCGACTTCATCTCCTTCCTGATTGGAAACAATCTCGATGCAAACTTCTGGGACTTTACCAAACTCCCACACAAAGTAGGAGCGGTTTCGTCGTTCTGAGAAGTCAGCGCATTGCGCGCCCAAACTCAGCATCACATCGGGGACGATCAGATCGCCCTTCAGCTTGTAAAATAAGCCAACATTTGCAGCCGCTAGGAAGGGAGCGGGCAGCGCTTTGGAACTGTAAAGCGGTTCGACTAACAGCCGTTGATGTTTTTCAGGTTGAAAGTTGTTCACTGGGGTATCGTCCTCGATCATCAGATGGCTGATGTCTAGTTCTGTGATGATGTCTTCGTCGTTCAGCAAATCTTGAGACATCGACAATTCCCCAACTCAATAGAACTATTATGGCGCGATCGTTATTTCAACCGCTCAACCAGATGATCGCCCACGCGCAACGCATTCGCCATCACGGTAAGCGACGGACTCACACTCGCATTCGATGGGAAAAAGCTACTATCCACCACGTAAAGATTATCGACTTCATGCGTGCGACAGTTGAGATCTAACACGGAAGTATTGGGATCTTCGCCAAATCGACAGGTACCACATTGATGCGCCACTACCTGAATCGGCATATCACTGCGAGGATGGGCAGCGCGATTGAACATTGAAGGCTGGGAAGCTTCGACTTGTTTGAGCGCATCAATCCAGCGATAGACTAAGCGATCGTGTGCTTCCACATTGTTGGCGGTGTAGTCGATGTGCAGCTTATCTCCGACGAAGCGGAGGCGATTGTCGGGATTCGGTAAGTCTTCAGTTTGTAACCACCAACCGAGCGATCGCGTTGCCAATTGGCGAATTCCAAATCCGGGCAGCACTCGCGAAATCGCAGAGAGAACCGGAGGTGCTTCGGTAAAAATCACATCTTGCAAGATGCCACCTGAGTTCTGGACATGACCCATTGGATAGGTGTAATCACCATCGCCCCAGTAAAAATCATTGATTCCAAGGGTGCGCTGGAATAGTCCACAGTTCGCGTCTGCCATCAGTTGCACCACAACCGATAGCTGTTGCTTCATTAGATTGCGTCCGACTTGATTGGAATGGTTCGCAATGCCGTTTGGGTGCTTTTCGTTTTGCGATCGTAATAGCAATGCCGCAGAGTTGATCGCACCACAAGACAACACAATGATATGCCCAAGGAAGAGATACGATTGTTCACCAACCTTAGCTTCAACAGCTTTGATTTCTGTGCCAGAAGGATTGGTATGTAAACAAACAACTTGAGCAGAAGTCTTCAGCGTCACATTCTCATAGTCTAGAATCGGAGTAATCCCTGTATCTTCGGCATCAGTTCTCCCTTGCTGATTGATGCCCAGAGGTAAATAAGCGGGATGTAAGCCTTGTTTGGAAAGTCCATCACACACGGTTTGAATGTGCGATTCATGTGCAACTTCAGAAAATGGATAGTCTTCGCTGTGCGTAGGTTCTGTCGGGTCGTCCCCTAGCTTGCCGTGAACTTGGTATAGCTTTTCAGCTTCAGTGTAATAAGGCTCGAAGTCTGAGTATTTTACGCCCCATTCTGGAGAAATGCCGTCTTGATGTTCAACGGCTTCAAAGTCTCGATCGCGCATTCGCATCAAGACTCCGCTATAGATCTTCGTATTACCGCCGACACAATAGCTCGTTTGCGGATAAAACGGCTCTCCATTCTCGTCGTACCATTGTTCCGGGGCGTGAAACTGTTCTTTTTTAAACAGTTCGATGTCCTGAGTTTGGGAGCTTTCTCGCACCGGGAAAAAGCCACGCTCTAGAACTAGAATCTTTTTACCTGTAGGAGCAAGCTTACGCGCCAGAGTGCCGCCTCCTGCGCCTGTGCCGACAATAATCACATCATAGAATTGATCATCAATAATCATGGCGCTGCTCCTACTGCCAGACATAAATCAGAACATACAGAATAATCCAGATGACATCGACAAAGTGCCAGAACAAAGAGGTCGCTTCTACGCCAAAGTAACCACTGTCGTAGTTACCGGGAATAAACGATCGACCAATCATGATCGTTTGCAGCAAAATTCCACTGAGAACGTGCAAGCCATGAAATCCGGTTAATAGATAAAACAATCCACCGAATACGCCAGAGGTCAGTCCAAAGCTCAGTTGATTCCATTCAACGGCTTGACCATAAAGGAAGTAACCCCCCATTGCCATTGTTGCTAGCAGAAATAGTCGAAAGCCCCAGAGCTTTTTATCATGCAGATATCGTTCAGCGACATAGATCACAAAGCTACTGGAAACAAGAACGATCGTGTTGATCAACGGCTCTCTTGTCTCTAGAGGAGTGACTCCCGGTGGATACCAATCAGAGTTACTGGTTTTGAAAACACTGTAGCCAATAAAGAAACTGAGAAAAATCACACTCTCAGACAGCAGGAACACAATAAAGCCGAACTTACTGTTTTCTGCTTCCTCGTGTGCCTGCTCGGAGCGAATATCGGCTTCTATAGATTTCGCGATCGAACTTTCTGCGGTCATGTCGTTACTCCATCAGCGGGGACAATCTCGGACTGATTCTCGATAAGCGGTTGACTTTTGCCGTACTGATAAGGCGGTGAAATCACCACAGGAATTTTTTCAAAGTTCTCGACCGGAGGCGGGGAAGTAGTGAGCCATTCGAGACCGATCGCACGCCAGGGATTGTTCGGTGCTTTTTCCCCCTGAATCCAAGAACTCACCACGTTCAGAATGAAGGGTAACACTGAGATTCCGAGCAAAAATCCACCGATACTTGCCATCACATTCCACAGCGCAAACTCAGGATCATAAGAAGCAACTCGGCGCGGCATTCCCATCAATCCCGCAAAGTGCATTGGGAAGAAACACAAGGTTGTGCCAATGAAAGTCAGCGCAAAGTGTAGCTTTCCAAGTCCTTCGTAATACATTCTCCCGGTCATTTTCGGGAACCAATGATACAAACCTGCATAGATCCCAAAGACGATCGTGCCGTAAACCACGTAATGAAAATGAGCCACCACAAAGTAAGTATTGTTGACGTGAATGTCGAGCGGCACTGATCCCAGCATCACCCCAGTAATACCAGCAAACACAAAATTTGTGATTCCAGCAAGAGCAAACAACATCGAGGTCGTCAACCGCAGCTTTCCGCCCCAAATCGTTGCCACCCATCCAAACACCTTAACTCCAGTTGGAACGGCAACAAGCATCGTGGTAAACATAAACAGAATTCGCATCCATCCGGGAGTCCCACTGGCATACATATGATGCACCCACACTAAGCCGCTAACGAAGGTAATCATGAGTGATGAAGTAGCAATCACTCGATACCCAAACAAAGGTTTTCTCGCATAGACCGGAAGCACCTCGGAGAACATCCCAAACACGGGGAGCACCATTACATACACAGCAGGATGGGAATAGAACCAGAAAAAGTGCTGGTACAGCACTGGATTTCCGCCCCGCTCTGGCGCAAAGAAGCTCGTTCCTAAAGTTAAATCGAACAATAGCATTACGGCTCCGGCAGTCAGGGCAGGCAGTCCATAAAGCTGAATGAGCTGTGCAGCTAACACTGACCAGACAAACGCAGGCGTTCTATACCAAGTCATTCCGGGCGCACGCATTCTGACGATCGTCGTGACAAAGTTCACGCCACCAAGAATCGAGGACACCCCAGAAATCGCAACTGCAAGAATCCATAGCACCTGACCATTAATCAGGTTTCCGGTGGGATTTTGTAAGCTAACAGGTGGATAAGCCCACCATCCTGACTGTGAAGGACCCCCCGGAACAAAAAAGCTCGCGATCATCAAGATCCCAACCACAGGAATCATCCAGAACGAAACCGCATTCAGCCTTGGGAATGCCATATCTCGCGCCCCAATCATCAAGGGTACTAGATAGTTACTCAATCCCACCAATACGGGAAACGTCCACATAAATAGCATGATCGAACCGTGCATTGTGAACAATGCGTTATAAACTGTTCGATCGACCAAATCTGCTTCGGGTGTAATCAATTCACCGCGCATGATCATCGACAGCAATCCGCCGATCAAAAAGAAGACATACGCCGTCACAATGTACTGAATCCCAATCACCTTATGGTCGGTGCTGAAGGTGAAAAATCGCTTCCAGTTATCGGGCGCACCAGGATACGGTTGCTGGCGGGCGACCTCGATCGCTTCTACAGGAACATTCGTCATCGCAATTTATCCAGTTATTTTAATTTGCTAAGCAGCAGGGCTAGTCGGTTCTTGTTTGGGTGCAAAGTTCACAACCGGAGGCGGTGCAGGTTCCACGGTTTTCCAACCTCGAACTACGTTTTTCTCAGCACTGCGGGCGTGTTCTGCGGCAGCGGGATTAAAGGCGGGAGTGGGAGATTGACTTGTGGCAGCGGCTAACCAGCGATCGTAGTCTTCCTGGGATTCAACCACAACATCGGCTTGATTCGAGGCAAAGTAAGTGCCACTGTAGAGTGAATCGCGCAGTCGGTATTTGCCCACCCGAATCGGCGTGAACTCAAAGTCGATCATCTTACTCGGAATCACATCTTGCTTTAACCGGAATGCAGGCACATAGAATCCGTGTAGCACATCATCTGAGTGCAAGGTTAGATGAATGCGATGATCGACAGGTAGATGTAGCTCTGTGCTTGTAATGCTCTGAGCGGGATAGCGGAATACCCAAGCCCATTGTTTCGCAGTGACATCAATGTTCTCGGTCGGCAGACCTGGCTTCACTTCGTTTAAATTAACGGCATATGCGGCTTGCATCTCCATAGGATTGTGAAGATGCACCAGTTCCATTGGACCTCGAATCGCCATTGCATCATAGATTTGATAGCTATAGGTTGCAATCCACAGCACTAACAGTAAGGGAGCCGCTGTCCAGACGATTTCGATCGTCGTATTGCCTTCAATGTGCGGGCCATCGCTAAAGTCATACTTTTCGGCACGTTGAAACAACACCGAATACAACACAACCAACGAAATGCCAAGCAGAATAAACGTTCCGATCCCCGTCAGAATGCTGAATAGTTCATCATACAGTTTTGCCTCAGCCGAAGCCTGCGGTGGAAACCAGGAGTACGCCTGCTTTGCCATCCAGAAACTGGCAGTCGTTAGAAAAGCGACAAAGGCACTAATTACTAAAATCGGGCGGAGTTTCATGAGCTTCTACAGTTTAAGATCGGGGTTTTCGCCTGCTTTAATCAATTGATCTGCTGTGGTGTGAATGCCAAATTCGCCGCCTAAGTGCGCTCCCAATGTTCCTTGAACAAACATAATCAGAAAGATCAGAAGACCCACCGCAATGTAGCTCCACTGCACTTGGCGCGCCATGTCTTTCCGCCAAGCGAAGCGCTGAAATCCTCGCCACACGGTCATGCCCACGATCAGAGTTAGCAGCAATACGCCACCCACGCCATGCCAGATCATTGTTTCGAGTGCCTGTAGCCCCCAAACGCTTTTAACATCGGGGAGCGGATCAGCGAGCAGCATTTCATAAAAGCCAGAAGCAACGGTGAAGAAGGTAATCACAGCCGCTCCTACCATATTGAACCAACCCACATCAAACAAGCCCGATCGCGTGACCGGAATCGCCAAATACTTAAATAGGGCTTTATCCACCGGAAATAGCACCCCAACAATATCAAACGAAATCGCCACAATGAACAGTCCCAAGGTTAAATGCACCAGATTGGGATGGATTGGGATCACATACGGTAAATGATTCGCTCCTAGCTGACCCGCCATTTGATCTAGGAGTTCTGTTTTGGTCATCACAGTTGTCCTCCTCTTGTGGCTTCTACGACGGGAACAGAATGGAGCCCATAAACCCATACCAATAAGTCCCCTAAGTAGGTCTGAGCAATGACCAGTCCCACCAGCGCAACACTGGCAACAATATAAGGGGTTGGAAGCTGGGGTTTGTTCTGCAGTCGAAGGACATAGCGCCATCCGGTCACGGCTGCCAAAACTCCAGACAGCGACCAACCCAGGATGGAATGTAGATTCAACGTCGAGACGGCTGCATCATAAGGCTCTGCAAGTCCCGCTTCAATTTGTCCAAAAATGACTGCAATAAAGATAGAGACTGTAGCAAATACCAAGTTCCACCAGCTGACCTCTGCCAATTTTGGATTGCGAGTAAAGTAGCTAACCATATCGCAGACGAACGCAAACAACACCATCGCGATGACAAAATGCACCACGATCGGATGGATGGTATCGGGATACGGCAAATTATGCTCGTTGAGCGGTGGGAGAAGAGAGTCAAGCACGAGTTCTCAAAGGTACAAACGACACTAGGAATAACTTAAAAGGCGATCGCGCTGGAGTTGCGCGCTCCTTGGCAATGTTTTAATCTTTATGAGTCAATTGGTGGTTTGAAAATTCGGTGGTTTGAAAATCACAAATGCATCAAAACCATAACGTAAGCATTTGATCCAAAAATCCATCTAGAGAAAGGCAGAGAAGTGCAGATTTGACTTCAATATTCTCTTACTCGAAGTTTCTTAACAAATCTGTGTGCGACTTGGGCGCAAATGAGTATCATGAATTACTTTTGAAGCTTCCTGGAATCGCTGATTTACTTTCTGTTGCATTTCACAAGATTACCTATTCACGCTTAAAACGTTATGGTTCAAGCAGGCTCTCCCATTCTCTTTGTCAATCCTAGTAGCGGTAACGATGGTGCTGCCGGAACGTCATCGGCTCCGCTCAAAACGATCGCCCGCGCTCTTCAACAAGCCCGCTCTGGCACTACGATTCAACTCGCTCCCGGAACTTACAGCACAGAAAGCGGTGAATTTTTCCCGATCGTGATCCCGTCTGGAGTGACGGTGATCGGTAACGAGTCGAATAAAGGCAGTGGGATTTTAGTTCAAGGAGGCGGGAACTTCTTGAGTCCGACTTGGGCAGGACAGAATATCACCTTCCGGCTCGAAACCAATGCTCAGGTACGCGGTGTGACGGTAACAAATCCGAATTCACGCGGAACAGGCGCTTGGGCAGAATCAACGGCTCCGACGATCGCCAATTGCACCTTCACTAACTGCAAACGTGAGGGTGTGTTTGCCACTGGAACGGCAAATCCGATTGTGACCGATTGCGTATTTGTACAAAACGATGCCAATGGTGCTTCTTTTTCTCGCAATGCCAAAGGGGAATTCCGGCGCAATGTCTGTCAGAACACTGGGTTTGGACTTGCGATCGGCGATGATGCGGCACCATTAATCCTTGAAAATCGAGTGTTTCAGAACCGCGCTGGTATCGTGTTGAGTAATGCAGCGCGTCCAGTGTTGCGGGGCAATACGATCGAGCGAAATACCGAAAGCGGCGTTGTCATCTTAGCAAGCAGCGCCCCGAATTTAGGCAGCAGTCAAGATCCCGGCGGTAATACCATCCGCGATAACGGCGAGTTCGATCTTCAGAATGCGACGAATCCCCAAATTACGATCGTCTCTGTCGGGAATCAATTAAATGCATCGAGAGTTCAAGGCGCAGTCGATTTCGTGGTGAGTCAAGTTCCAACCCCGACTCCAACACCTACTCCGACCCCCACGCCAGTTCCAACACCTACTCCGACTCCGACTCCCACGCCAGTTCCAACACCTACTCCGACTCCGACTCCCACGCCAGTTCCAACACCTACTCCGACTCCGACTCCAACTCCGACGGCTGGATTGACGGATATCAGAGGGCATTGGGCAGAAGCATTTATCCAATCGCTCGTGAGTCGAAATCTGGTCACTGGATTTCCAGACAATACCTTTAAGCCAGAGAATTCATTAACCCGCGCTCAGTTTGCTGCAATCGTGGCGAAAAGCTTTAATTTGCCGCTGAAGCAACCTGCAACTAACTTCTCTGATGTGCCCTCAAATTTCTGGGCAACAGAAGCGATCACAAAAGCGAATCGCATGGGCTTTATTACTGGATTCCCAGATGGGACTTTCCGACCTGGCTTAAATCTCACTCGGACGCAAGCGATCGTTGCCCTCGTCAATGGGTTAGGGCTATCTGGTGGGACGCAAAATCTGCTGGCACTGTATAGCGATCGCGCTCAGATTCCGAGCTTTGCCACTGATAAAGTCGCTGCCGCAACGCAGCGCCGCTTAGTGGTGAACTATCCAAACTTGTCACAACTGCGCCCTTTGCAGGAAATTACCCGTGCTGAAGTGACGACGTTTATTTATCAATCGTTAGTGGCACTGAGTCAAGCACCGACGATCGCATCCGCTTACATTGTCAATCCTGATGCAACCAACATCGCCTTTATTGATGTAACAAATCATTGGGCAAAAGATTTCATTCTGGGCTTATCCAATCAGAGCTTGATTCAAGGATTTGCCGATGGCACCTTTAAGCCCGATGCAGCGATGACTCGCGCTCAGTATGCCACCTTGATTGCGCGGGCATTCAATCCAGCGCCAAAGCGAGCAGGGATTAACTTCGCGGATGTGCCTGGAGATTTCTGGGCGAGGAGTGCGATCGACCAAGCTTACCGCGCTGGATTTATTTCCGGCTTCCCAGATGGAACCTTCAAGCCGAATCAGAATGTCACGCGGCTGCAATTAGTCTTGTCGCTGACAAGTGGGTTTGGCATTCCGTCTGCCAATGCAAATATCTTGGCGGTGTTAGACGATCGCAGTGCAATTCCGCAATCGGTGCAAGACCGAGTAGCCGCAGCAGTTCAGGCAGATATCATCGTGAACTATCCAAATCAGAAGCAGTTCAACCCTAACCGAGAAGCGACCCGCGCCGATGTTTCGGCAATGGTTTATCAAACGTTGCTCAGAGATGGACGAGTTGCATCAGTCGATTCTCCGTACATCGTGACGGCATAAACCGGGAGCGGCGAGATTGGGCTTGCTCAATCTCGCCGCTTTAACTGCATTACAGCCTTGTTACCGGAAGGTTGGCGCTTGCAAGGAAATTCCGACAGAGTAAGATGAAAGGGACAGTTACATCCCTGTGCCCATGAACCGCCAAGATCAGTTTCTCAATACGGCCCTTGGTCTTGTCTCGACCCAAAGCTTTCCCGCGATCGTGGGCACTGCTGACATGATGCTGAAGTCATCCGGTGTGACGCTGGTTGGCTATGAAATGATCGGCGGCGGTTACTGTACGGCGGTGGTGCGTGGCGGCATTTCGGATGTGCGGTTGGCGGTGGAAGTGGGAGCCGAAACCGTTGAGCAATTCGGCATGAAGGTTTCGACGGTGATTATTCCGCGCCCGATGCCAAATTTGGATGAAGTGTTACCGATTGGCAGTAAACTTGCTGCAATGATTGGCAAACATAGTACCAATCAGTTTAGTAATCTCGCAGTCGGGCTGCTTGAAACTCGCGGTTTTCCGGCGATGGTGGCGGCAGCCGACGCGATGCTCAAGTCTGCCGATGTGACTTTGACGGCGTATCACACGATCGGCGATGGCTTGTGTACTGCGATCATTCGCGGAACCGTGGCGAATGTGGCGATGGCGGTTGAGGTCGGAATGCAAGAGGCTGAGCGAGTCGGAGAACTGCATTCTGTCATGGTGATTCCGAGAGCGCTAGACGATTTGGATCAGACGTTACCGATCGCAACTTGTTGGGTCGAAGAACTCCAGCCGTTACAGATTCCAATCACGGTCAAAGAAGTCGAGAAGCCGCTAGTGGCTTTGCCAGAGTTGGTCGAGCTTCAGCCGTTAGAGTTGCCTGCACAGGTTGAAAGGGCATTACCACAAGCACAAGCAGCTGAGTTTGAGCCAGAGGAAAAGGAAGCAATCGAGATTGAACAGACGATCGAGCCTGCGGAGAAACAAGCCATTGAGCTTGAGATCGAGCAATCAGACGAGGGCGACGATTAAGCTTAACGTTGTGCAATTCGCAGGTGGAGAAATCGCCCGAGAAAAATAAATCAGCCCTGCAGCTCTCCCTGGGGGAAAGAGTTAGGGTGAGGCAAAGTATTCACGCAAGAAGTCTACTGATAATAGTGAGCGATCGCCAAAATACAAAGCGCATTTTAGCGATCGCTCACTATCCACTACGCTAGACCCACTAACTTCTCGCTCAACTCCCACATCCGCTTACCTTTTGCGTCATCACTTGCTTTCTCAGAAAGCTCTTGCACAAAGGATTCGCGTCCGGCTTGCTGGCGATTGCCCCAACTCCAATGCACACCCGATTGCTTAAACTCAGGATCAGCAACCACCTGTGCCACGCGCTCTCCTGCAAGTTCCTGAGACACATAGCCCCCGGTAATGTTCTTTTGGAACCACGGGAAGACTTTTTGGAACACAGGTAAGCTATTGCGGAACAATGGAGTATCTGCAACACAGCCCGGATATAGGGAGTTAAATACAATTCCGGTGGAATCGTGATAGCGGCGATGCAGTTCGCGCACCGTGATCATGTTGCACAACTTACTATCTTTGTAAGCTTTACCTGCTTTGAACTTCTTGCCGTCGATCATTGCGATCGGAGCTTTAAACCCTGCCTCGAAGCCTTCCAAATTCCCTAAGTCTGCCGGAGCCGGAATTGGAATCTTTCCGCCCAGTTCTTTCGAGTTTGCGGTCACTGTTCCAAGAATGATCAAACGCGGATCAGCGTGAGCAGAATGCTTCAGATCTTCCAGCATCAAATTGCACAATAGAAAATGTCCAAAATGGTTGGTTGCCACACTGATCTCATACCCTTCGGGACTGCGTTGTGGTTCTTTGAGCAAAGGTAAGTACACGGCTGCATTACAAACCAGTGCATCGAGAGATTTTCCACTTTGGCGAAACTGATCAACAAACTTGCGAACACTGTCGAGTAACCCCAGATCAATGTGCATCAGAGTATAGCTATCGGGTGACATCCCCAAAGACTGTGCAGCATTGTTTGCCTTCTCCAAGTTCCGACAAGCCATCACCACATGCCAACCTCTTTGGGTCAAAGCCTTTGCAGCGTACAAGCCGACTCCAGAGGAAGCACCCGTAATCACCACGGTCGGTTTTTGATCTTGTGCCATTTTCTTAAATCTTTGTGAATCGTTGACTGCCTTCATGTTCCCATAAAGCGCGATCGCCGAATTCGTGTCGAGCAGTTACAAAATATTGAGTAAAACCCGCGATTTGGTTGCAATTTCGCAATCTAATTTGCGATCGCGGCAACTTTTTGCGTCACGTTGGTCGCACAATGAGGACAGAAGTTCGGGAAAACGTTTTTATTTTGTCCCCCTTTTCTGCCGCTATGGATGCCACGCTTGAACTTACTTTGCAGATCGTCGTGACCGTGATGGCGGGAATTGGCGCTCAGGTGGTGGCAGAATGGCTAAAAATTCCAGCGATCGTGTTTTTGCTGCTGTTTGGGGTAATTCTGGGGGCGAGTGGGCTAAATTGGCTGCACCCGGATCAGTTGGGCACCGGATTAGAGGTACTGATCGCGCTGTTAGTGGCGGTGATTTTGTTTGAGGGTGGGTTTAATCTGCAATTGCGGGAACTCGATCGCGTGTCGGGCAGCTTGCGGAATTTGGTGACGATCGGGGTGCTGATTTCGATTTTGGGGGGCGCGATCGCAGCCCATATGTTGAGTGAATTTCCCTGGTCGATCGCGTTTGTGTATGCGGCATTGGTAGTGGTGACGGGGCCTGTGGTGATTAACTCGCTGCTGCGGTATGTGAGAGTCGATCGACAGGTGGCAACGCTTTTAGAAGGAGAGGGGGTGTTGATTGATCCGATCGGCGCGATTCTAGCGGTGGTGGTGCTGAATGTGGTGCTGAATGGGCAGTCCGATTTAATCGGTGTTGCGATCGATTTGATTGTGCGGTTGGGAATTGGGGCGGGAATTGGGGCGATCGGGGCAGGATTAATGGGCGCTTTGTTGAGGAGAGCGACATTTTTATCCGATGATCTCAAAACGCTGGTGGTACTAGCAGGATTGTGGGGGTTGTTTGGGTTAGCGCAAACGATTCGCGGTGAAGCGGGATTGATGGCGACAGTGGTTGCAGGGATTGTATTGCGTGCATTTGCGCTACCGGAAGAACGATTGCTCAAGCGATTTAAGGGACAATTAACCACGCTAGCGGTTTCGGTGTTGTTTATCTTATTGTCGGCAGATTTATCCATTCCAGGGATTTTTGCGCTGGGTTGGGGTGGACTGTTAACGGTATTCGTGCTGATGTTCGTTGTGCGTCCCTTGAATGTATTTGCTTGTACGTGGAATAGCAATTTGAATTGGCGGCAAAAAATCTTTCTCAGTTGGGTTGCGCCTCGTGGAATTATTGCGGCTTCTGTGGCATCGATTTTTGCAATTTTGTTAACGCAACGAGGAATTAACGGCGGTGATTCGATTAAAGCGCTGGTATTTTTAACGATTATATTGACGGTCGTATTGCAGTCTGTGAGCGCACAAACGATCGCTAACCTATTAAAAATTACTGCAGAAGATACAACAGGTGCGGTGATTGTTGGGTGTAGTCCGCTAAGTTTGCTGATTGCGCGATTGTTCCGCGATCGAGGTGAGTCTGTTGCGCTGATTGATACTGCTCCCGACTCTTATCCCACCGATGCAGATCTCAGAATATTTATCAGCAGTGCGTTAGATACCGATGTCTTAGAAGAAGCGGGACTGGCATCTGTGGGAACCTTCCTAGCGATGACGAACAATGGTGAAGTGAATTTAGTGCTGGCGCAACGGGCGATCGAAGAGTTTGCGCCGCCGCGTGTTGTCTCGGTTTTTCCGGCGGATTCTGCCGCTTCAGTGAAGATTCAGCCTGCATTTACCCCGCAATTTAACCTGAAAACTTGGAATCAATTTTTGTCAGACAGTGCCGTTAAGTTGGGTGAAACTGAGTTCAAATTAGAGAATTTTGAGGCGCAGCAAGCCCGACTTAGAGCAATGGCTGAAGCAGAAACGCTGTTGCCTGTATTGTTGGAGCGTGATCAGAGTTTACAGGTTTGTCTAGCAGATCTAACTTGGCAAGTGGGGGATCGATTAATTTACTTACTGCATGATCCAAAACCGAAATTGCTCAAGATCTTGGGCGGCTCGAATCAAACGCGATTAACGTTAGAAAAGCTGCCTGAGATTGAGGAAATTCCAGAAGAATTGGAAGTTAATTCTGATTTGGTTTGAGGCGGGTGCCGGTGTGAGGTTTTTTCGCTTTGGTTTGATTGGTTTCACCTAGCCAAGCAGTTTCTAGAGGTGAAGGTCTACGATCGCATCGGATTGATCGAAAGCACCTACCTCTTCTGCAAGGTGTAGGAGTTTTATCACAGTTTTATGGTTTAGAGTGACCATTTACCATGCGAACTGCACTATGAGCGAGAAAGTGTCTGAGAAAGAGGATATTCCCTTTCAAACTCCCAACCCAAGCGCACTTAAGCAGGCGGCGAAGGAAGATCCATTGCAGGAAGAATACCTGGGTTCTAACGAAGCAACTGTAGCGGATGTCTTACCGCAAGGGCAGAATGTGGATCAACCTGATCCCTTTGCAGATAGCACTACCTCTAAAACACCTGAGGAGAATCAAACGATTCGAGCTAACATCTCAGGGCATTAACCAAAACTATTAACTAAGATCGATCATTGTTTTGCTGCATTAACGCGATCGACCAGCGAAACCGCCCTTTTAGCTTAGAACATTAACCTAGAACAAAATGTTGCATTGCCCTCTCTGATTTCGGGAGAGCAATGCAACATTTTGAGATTGCGATCCATTGCAAACTTTTACTGATATCAAATACCGATATCAAATCGAAAATAGACTACAACAGATGAGTTACAGAAGTCACTCAAAGCCCCTCTATATAGCGAATTTAGGCAGCGATCCTGGTTTCAGCATCGAAGCGAATTCTTCTTGTCAAACTCAATGAAGCTGATAAACGATCGCAATCCAGTCTCCAAGTTGTTCTCGATCGATTCGTTCAAATCCCAAGGGTATGAGCGTTTCGGTTAATTCTTCTTCGTATTCGATCGTGAATCCCGATAAGATTAATCGTCCCGCTAGTCGGAGTGCTGCTTTCAAATCTTCGCTCAAGTCAATCAGGATTCGAGCAAACATATTGGCAACAATCAGATCAAAGTTCTGAGCAGGCTCGATCGACAATGTTTCCGGAGCTTCGCCGCCCATCCAATGCCCTAAATCGCTGCCTTTGCCGAGACTGGCGCGATCGACTTTAACATCAACCGAATTTCGATCGATCGCGCGTTCGGTAGCTTCAACTGCGATCGCGTCGTTATCGATCGCATGAACCTGTGCGCCTAATTTCGCCATTGCCACACTCAAGATTCCAGTTCCACAACCCAGATCTAAAATCTCTAAGTCTGGCTTAACGTGGCGTTCAATCAATCGTAAACACAGTGTTGTTGTGGGATGAAAGCCGCTACCAAATGCTAGGCTTTCCTCGATGTTTAAGGCAATTTCATTTGATTGTGCTTCATAATTTCCATTCACAATCACAAATTTATTACCGATTCGATGTGTAGTAACGATGTCTTCTGATTCTTGTTCAACGACCGTCATTTCTAATTCTGTTGTCATTCCAGTGCGATGAAGCGATGACAATGCTGTTTCGATTTGATTAATTTTGCTGCGATCGTCGTTCGGCAAATAAAAGCAAACATGGAATGCCCAAGGCTCAGAAGCGGATTCGATTTGTAGATTCCCTTCAAAATTAACCGTTGCTAAAAGAGATCGAATCCAGTCGATCGCTTCACGGTTGGCATCTAAACTGAATTCGATCGTCATATCACCCCTTGAATTGCGGCTTCTGCGAGTGGAGCCATGATTTTATAACCTGCGTCGTTTGGATGTAACCCATCAACCGAAAGATGAGATTGTAGGAAACCTCGATCGTCTACCATCTGGCTGTGGTAATCGAGATAAACGCAGTCATTTTCTGAGCAATAGTTCTGAATCCAATCGTTGAGTGCCGCAATTTTGTCGAGAGGACGAGTAGCGGAAACCAGTTCACTCACTGGGAGTAGTGAAGCCAGAATCACGCGGATTTGGTGATATTTTGCAAGCTCGACGATCGACATCAGATTATCCTGAATTTGAGCGATCGTCGCGCTGCCTGTATTGCCTGCAATGTCATTCGTTCCAGCGAGAAGAATCACGGCTTTGGGACGAAGCGCGATCGCATCTGAACGAAACCGAATCAACATCTGCGGTGTCGTTTGTCCAGCAATTCCGCGATTGACATAAGACTGATTTTGAAAATAGCTCTGTAAATCCCAAAAATCAGTAATTGAATCACCAAAGAAAATGACGCGATCGAAATCTGGAATCAATTTAGTATTGGCTTGATCATAGTGCTGTAACTGAGAAAAATCAGTCATTCGCTCTTGAATCAGATCAAAACCGTAAACGCTCAGAGATTTAATCTGATTTAAGCGATGTGTAACTTTCTGAATCACATTCATTTCAAACTACGAGAAACATCGATCGATAAAGCATCCAGCGCTAAAGGATTCTGGCTGCCTTTACTCGAATTGAAAATCACTGAAACAGAATTATCACCTGCATTTAGCCAGACATTTTCGATTTTGATTGACTGCCAGTGATTCCAGCTACCTGTTGCTGGAAACGCTTGTCGATCGATCAAACTTCGACCATTCACATAGACATACCGAACTGCGCTTTGGGGGGATGCGTATCGAAACACCAAATCATACCGACCCGAACAACCGATCGACACCTTAAACCGAGTCAAATCATTCTCAGTCTGACTCATTACATAATTTGGCTGAACGCTAGTTGCGACGAAATTCTCGGCTTGAACAGTTCTTGCGGTCGAAAGTGAAATTGCAGCATTCAGAGCATCGATCGCGCTTGTTTGTCGAGTTGCATCGGCTTTATCGATCGTTCCTGCCCAATTCAAACCAAACTGATTTTTCTCATTGCGATTTGCCCAGATCGACTCTGCATTTCTGGCAATGAATTCGCGATAAGCTGGCTTGGGACTGACGCGATACAAGTCCGTCAAATTCCGCATAAAAATTCCTTTGAATTGCGGCCCATCATTGCCGCAGTCATTGTTGTCTTCGCAAGGTTCGCGCAGAATGCCATTGCGGGCGAGTTTTACGATCGACGCATCCGCGATCGCTTCCGCCTGCTTCAATAACTCCGCATCTTTTGTCCCTCGATACAAATCCACTAATGCACCGATCAAAACACCTTGATTGTATGTCCAGATTGTTTTTCCATTGTTGCGGCAGTTGCTATCTAAACCATCATTCACTAACTTCTCAACATTGATCATTCCGCTTTGCTGATACCATTTCCAAATCTTTTGCGACCATTCTAAATAGCGTTTATCATTTGGTTCACGTAGATTCAACTTTGCTGCAACCGAAAGTAATAATCCGTTAGTAATTGCATTTTTGTAATTTAACTCGCGCTTGTGCCAGTACAATCCGCCATTACAAACGTTATCCCAGCCTTTGGTCATGTCCCAGAAGATGAACTTGGCTTGGTCTAAATACTTCTGTTCACCTGTGAGATCATAAGCTCGAATCCAAGCGATCGCCCACCAGCCATCATCATCCCGAAACCAAGGATTGATAAAATTCGCATACCTCGGCTTCTGATAGAACGTATTGAAGATATTGCCGCGATACGTGAGGGAATCGGTTAGGCGCGAATATTCTATCGTTGCTTCCAGCGCATTTGCCGCATTCCACCAGTTCGAGGTATCCCACAAGCCCGTACCCGTGTTGTAAAACATCTGTAAAGCTGCCATTCCTGCCGCAATTCCGGGCTGGCACGTCGCGGGTACAACCATGTTTCACTTGCCAAAATGCTTCAAGAATAGACCCTACCAGACGATCGCCAAATTCAGCACAAATCCCGGTAAAACATTTTCACCCTCTAGTGAAGTCGGATTATCTAACACTTCAACCGATTGATCCGAGCGATAAATCTCCACGTGGCGGGTTTTACGATCGATCAACCAACCTAATCTCACGCCATTCTCGATGTACTCTCGCAGCTTGGCTTGAGTTTCTTCTAAAGTGTCAGACGGGAACATCAGTTCCAGCACAAAATCGGGTGCGATCGGAGGAAATTTTTCCTGCTGTTCAGGGGTGAGGGCATCCCAACGCGATCGCTCAATCCACGCGACATCGGGCGCTCTAGTTGCTCCATTCGGCAACTTGAATCCCGTTGAAGAATCAAAACAAACACCTAACTGAGCTTGACGATTCCAGATACCGAATTCAGCAGCTATCTCAAAGTTACGATTTCCGGTGGTTCCGCCTGAAGGAGACATAATTAAAATCTTTCCGGTTGCATCCCGTTCAAACTTGACATCGGGATTTGCCCGACAGAGTTGGTAAAACTGCTCGTCGGTTAGATCAATCACGGGTTTAAGATCGAACGCTGAAAGCAGCATAACTGACACTTGAGTTCTACACTCTAATGATACTTTGTGTTAGGAAATTGCATAGTACGATTGAACTTTGCAAAATCTTGCACTACAATGCAGCGGATTATGTTGGAATCTACGTTGGAATTATTGTGAGGACACACAGATGAACAAAGGTGAATTAGTAGACGCGATCGCTCAAAAGGCAAGCGTAACTAAGAAAGAAGCAGATGCAATCTTAACGGCGATGGTCGATACCATTTTGGAAACTGTTGCTAGTGGGGATAAAGTGACGATCGTAGGATTTGGTAGCTTTGAAGCGCGGGAACGTCAAGCCCGTGAAGGACGCAACCCGGCAACCGGGGCGGCAATTCAAATTCCAGCGACACGAGTTCCGGTATTTGCAGCAGGAAAAGGATTCAAAGACCGAGTGGCACCGCAAGAGTAGAGAGTAGGGAGCAGGGGTAGATTGTTAATTCTCCCTACTCCCCACTCCCCACCTCAATCAGTGCTACCGTTGATGAGCGGGTTTCGTTCAATCAATCATGAGTGTTCTAACGCTACGATCGGTCAAAAAAGATTTCGGCATCAAAGAAATTGTGCGCGATGCCAGTTTTACGCTAGAAGCAGGCGAAAAAGTCGGACTGATTGGAACGAATGGATCAGGAAAATCGACTTTGCTGAAGATGATCGGCGGATTGGAATCGATCGACGCAGGCGAGCTGACGAAAACTTCAGGCAGCCGGATGATCTACCTGCCGCAGCAGCCTGATCTTGACCCAGAGCGAACGGTTTTAGAACAAGTTTTTGCAGATAGCGGCGATCAGATGTCGCTGGTGAAAGAATACGAGCAGCTATCTGAGAAGTTAGCCCATGCAAACGGCAATTCTGATGCGACTATGGCGCGATTGTCGCAGGTGACGCAGAAGATGGATTCGCTCAACGCTTGGGAACTGGAAACCAAAGCGAAGATCATTTTAACGAAGCTCGGAATTCAAGATCTCAACGCCAAAATTGAACAACTCTCCGGGGGCTATCGGAAACGAATTGCGCTGGCGACTGCATTGTTATCAGAGCCGGATGTCTTATTAATGGACGAGCCGACCAACCATTTAGATGCACTGTCGATCGAATGGTTGCAAAGCTATCTCAGCAGATTTCGGGGTGCATTGCTCCTCGTAACGCACGATCGCTATTTCCTCGATCGCGTCACCAATCGAATCATCGAACTCGATCGCGGCGAACTCTACAGCTATAACGGCAATTATTCTTACTATCTGGAGAAGAAAGCCGCGCAAGAAGCTTCTGAGGCGAGTTCACAACGCAAGCATCAAGGCGTATTACGACGAGAATTAGAATGGCTCAAACGAGGAGCCAAAGCCCGCAGCACCAAACAGAAAGCCCGGATCGATCGCGTTCACGATATGCAGGAAACTGAGTTTAGACAAGCTCAGACTAAAGTGCAGATCTCAACTGCAGGACGGCGCATTGGTAAAAAGGTTGTTGAACTGGATCACGTCGCGAAAGGGTTTGGCGATCGTACCCTAATCAAAGATTTCACCTATAATTTCAACCCTGAAGATCGAGTTGGGA
Organism: Leptolyngbya sp. AS-A5; assembly: GCF_039962495.1. Lineage (NCBI taxonomy): Bacteria > Bacillati > Cyanobacteriota > Cyanophyceae > Leptolyngbyales > Leptolyngbyaceae > Leptolyngbya > Leptolyngbya sp. AS-A5. Next base: position 221,868 of record NZ_JAMPLL010000003.1, read on the forward strand.
TCATCGGTGGAAATGGTGCAGGAAAATCGACGCTTCTCAATTTAATTACAGGCAGACTTGAGCCGGATTCGGGCACGATCGAAACCGGAAGTACGATTCATTTTGGCTACTTTGATCAGCATTCTGACGATCTTTTAATCAACGAAAATCAGCGCGTGATCGAGTATCTAAAAGACGTGGCGGAACTAGTCAAAACCTCAGAAGGTGAAGTGATCACCGCGTCTCAAATGCTAGAGCGCTTTCTGTTTCCACCAAATCAGCAATATGCGCCAATCAATAAGTTATCGGGTGGAGAAAGACGGCGTTTATTCTTACTCCGAGTATTGATGAGCGCACCGAATGTTCTAATTCTCGACGAACCGACTAACGATTTAGATGTGCAAACTTTAGCGGTTTTAGAAGACTATCTAGAAGATTTTAACGGCTGCGTCATAGTGGTGTCGCACGATCGTTATTTTCTCGATCGTACCGTTGATAAAATCTTCGCCCTCGAATCAGGCGGCAACGTGCGCGAGTATCCAGGAAATTACTCGATTTATCTGGATTACAAAAAGGATGAAGAAGTTACTGTCGAAAAAGCACCAGAACCGAAGCCAATCGCAGCAAAATCTGTTTCTAATAAACCGCGTAAATTATCTTTCAAAGAGAAGCGCGAACTTGAAACTCTAGAAACGAAAATTCCTGAACTCGAAGCCGAAAAAGCAGCGATCGAGAAAAAACTCTACAACAATCCACCCGCCGGATTTACCGAAGTTCAGAAACTTTCTGAACAATTAGCAAAGCTAGAAGAACAAATCGAAACGTCTACGATTCGCTGGATGGAACTTTCTGAAATTGAGGGATAACAATGGATTTTGAGCCCTGGAACAAGCTCTTACAGACGTATGTAAACGATCACGGACAAGTCGATTACGTTCGTTGGAAACAAGAACAGCCTAACGCAGTCACAGAATGGATCTCATCTCTAGAATGGAGCAATCCCACACCCGATGAGCAATTAAGTTTGTGGATTAACCTCTACAATGCCTTTGTCATTGAGAAAATTCTGCCGCGCTATCCGATCCGATCAATTCAGCCTAAAGTTTTCGGCATTCCCAATTGGATTGCCTTTTTTCAATTCTTTTTCAATCGCGATCGCACTGCATTCAATCAGAAATTCAGCTTAGGACAAATCGAAAACGAACGCCTGAGAAAACAATTTCAAGATCCGCGCATTCATTTTGCGATCGTCTGCGCTTCGATCGGCTGCCCGTTATTAAGAAATGAAGCCTATTTTCCCAACTGCGTTGATCAACAACTTGAAGCCGACAGAAATCGATTTATTCAAAACCCCGAAAAAGTAAAATACGATGCCGATCGCAATGTTTTGCACTGTAGCAAAATTTTCAAATGGTATCGCCAAGATTTTCTCAGCGTTGCCCCCTCGATCGCCGAATACATTAATCCAGCAATCCCTAAAAACGCCAGAATTTCTTATCTGGATTATGACTGGAGCCTAAATCAAATCTCCACTTATTAAAGTCGTCGATCTTTCTTCAGAAGAGATTGCATTTCCTCTGCCGAAATCGGCGGACTATAGAAATATCCTTGAATGGCATCACATCCTCGATCGCGGAAGAACTCCAACTGATTTTGGTTCTCGATTCCCTCCGCCACAATGTGCAACCTTAACCCTTTTGCCATGCTGATAATGGCATCAGAAATCGCAACTGCACCCTCGCTCGAATGAATTTGCTTCACAAACGTTCGATCGATCTTCAACGCATCGATCGGCAACTGATACAGATAATTCAGCGACGAATAGCCCGTACCAAAATCATCGATCGAAATCTCAATTCCTAATGCTTTGAGCGCATTTAAAGTACAGATCGTCATCTGCACATCCTGCATCACACAGCTTTCCGTCAACTCCAAAATCAGCAATTTTGGATCAATCCCCGTTTCCTGCAGAATCGCTTCCACTCGCTTCGGTAGATCCTGCTGCTGAAACTGCCGCATTGATAAATTCACCGACACTTGCAGCGGCTGCAAATAGAAGTCTTGCCACTGTTTTGCATGTTGACACGCCGTTCTTAGCACCCATTCTCCTAGCGGCACAATCAAGCCCAGCTCTTCCGCGATCGGAATAAACGTGTCCGGAGATACAATGCCTCGCGTTGGATGATGCCACCGCACCAGCGACTCTACCCCGACGATCTGCCCCCTCCTCAAATCCACTTGCGGCTGATAATACACCCGAAACTCAGCCCGCTCGATCGCTTTGACCAAATCCATCTCGATCAAGCGCCGCTCCATCTCCAGCGCATCCAACTCAGCGTCATAGCGCCGGTAAGCCGATATATTGGGCTGCTGACACCAGTGTTGGGCTGTTTCCGCTTGAGTTAGCAAGTCCTGCGGCGTTCCCTCCGCCTGATTCGTCCAGGTCATTCCAAGGCTGATGTTCAATCGAATCTCGCGACCGTCGATCACACAGGGCAGCGTCACGCGATCGAGCAGCATTTGAGCATAGGCTTCGAGTTCTGCTCCCGACACATCCCTCAGCACAATTCCAAACTGATCCCCATTGAGTCGCGCTAAAAATCCATTCGATTGCACAATCTTGCTCAGACGGTTAGCAATCATTTGCAGCACGATATCGCCAACCGTGTGCCCAAAGCTGGAGTTAATCACATGGAAGCGTCGCAGATTCAGACACAGCACTGCAATAGAAGACTGAGTATCAGACTGCAGAGTCAGTAGGTTTTGCAGATGCTGATACAACAAGCCGCGAGTCGGTAAGTTGGTCAACGGATCGAGCATTGCACCGCGACGGAAGGCTGCGGTTGCCTGATGTTGTTGAGCAGCATACCGTTGAATGAAGGCTGCCTGCTTCTTCAGGCGGGTTGAAATCGCGCCGACTAGCTCATTCACCGAACAGGGTTTAACGAGATAGTCATCTGCACCTAAATTCATTCCGTACCGCATATCGCGCTGTTCACTTTTTGCCGTTAGAAACACAACCGGAATGGTCGAAGTCTGCGAAGTCGATCGCAGCGACTCTAAAACACCATAGCCATCAAGCTCTGGCATACAGATATCGCAAAGCACAAGATCGGGGAGATAGGCATTGGCTTTATGAATTCCGACTTGACCATTTTCTGCTTCGATCGCCCGGAACCCTTCGAGTTCCAGAATTTCAAGCAGATTGTTCCGGATCAGCTCATCGTCTTCGATTACAAGAATGGTCTTCATTAGAAGTAAATCAGCCTACACAACTCATCAACTGAGCGAATAAAAACGAATGTCAAACGAGATTGTAATGGGGCAGTGTATGAAGGTAAAAATAAACTGTAAAGCGTTACCTGGCAAAAAATTGTGGAGAGGGACTAAAGAATTGTTCAGTCCCGAACTGCACTAATCAGCCGTGTAATAATATAGTTTGCAGTCCTGCAATTAACCTCACAAGAACCTATCCTATTTACGCGAGATTGTCCATCAATTACGATCGCCTCAAGTCTGCGGCTTTTAAGTTCGGTCGCTTTGTTTCGGGTTAACGCTTTGTTTCGGGTTAACATTGTCTCGAAGTTCTAGATAGGGTTGACATCATATCCTCATCCCTCATGCACCCTGATTACTTAATTTCAGCTAAGTCGGAATTAAGTAATTTTCTATTTGAATATTTCTACTATCTGGATCGAAGCAGAATCGCCTTTTTACTCACCTCTAAGAGCATTAGCACTGCGTATCCTACTTACTTAACCGGGAAAATACGGATGCAATGCAGACTTTACCTTTGCTTAGTTTGCCTCTGAACGCCCCGATTGGCTACTGAAGATCACGACTTAAGTCCACCACTTAAGCCGAAAATGCTGCGATCGAGGGATTGAGCAACAGTTAAACGATTCGGGCGCTTGCAGAAAATAGCCTGAATAGCACGACTGTCAAGCGCCAGAGCGCTTATTGTTTTACTGCTTCACCTCTAATTCGCTGAAATTGGTTCAGATTCATCATTCATTTGTCGTACTAAATTACGCCATTTTGCGGATACACAAAAGTTACACTGCAAACTTGCGTAATGATTTAGATTTTTGTCGTTAAAACGAAGCCAAAAAAAGTAATTTGTGAATTTGCTGTGCGGCAAGAATTTCAGACAAACTTATACTGGCTAGAAGCGACGGATGACTGAGGCAAATCATCTAATCCGAAGTCCTTTCACTGAATTAACTCAGCGGCAAGCTTTTTGCCGGTAAAACCTTTTATTCTACTTAAAAAGCTAGAAATCACGTTATTGCTTGTGTGTATTTCCAAAGCCTATGCTGTTTGTCAGGTTAATGTCTATCCATGTCAAATGCACCGTCTCCACGCCAGCCCGCGAAGCGCAAACGAGGAGTTATCCTTAGCGCTCGCGGCTGGCAACGCCTCCAAGCTGCTGAAGCGAGATTCAATCAACAGCAACATTCTGGTAAGCCTTACACACTCCAAGAGCTAAGCGATCGGACGGAATTGAGTCCAAACACCTTAGCACGAGTGCGGAGCCGCAAGGTTGCCGTTGATCAACATACTTTAGAGAACTACTTTCGGGCGTTTGACCTGAGGCTCAGCCCCGAAGACTATACTGATGCAGACAGTCCGCCCTTCAACCGACAGAGCCTGCTTGCAAACGGGCAGTTGCCGATCGATTCACCGTTTTACGTCTACCGTCCGCCGATCGAAGCGCTGTGCTATGAAGCGTTGATGCAGCCTGGAGCCTTGGTGCGCGTCAAAGCGCCTCGGCAAATGGGAAAAACCTCGCTCGTGTCGAGAGTCCTCACCCAGCTCAGAGAGCAGCACTATCACACTGCGATTATTAGCTTGCAGTTAGCCGATGCGTCTGTATTAACGGATTTGCGGCGATTTTTGCAGTGGTTCTGCGCGATCGTGTCGCAAAATTTCGGCTTGCACAATCACCTCGATCGCCACTGGGATGATTTGTTTGGCAACAGCTACAACTGCACCAACTACTTTGAAAATTACATTCTTACCGAGATTACCGAGCCGATCGTGCTGGCGCTCGATGAAGTGGATGCCGTGTTTGAGCATCCAGAAATCGCGGCTGATTTTTTTGGAATGTTGCGGGCATGGTATGAAAAATCGCGCTATGGCGATGCGAAAAGTGAACTTTGGCAGAAACTACGGCTGGTGCTGATTCACTCCATTGAAGTCTATGTCCCGCTGCACCTGAATCAATCGCCGTTTAATGCAGGGTTGCTGGTTGAGCTACCAACGCTGAATGCAGAACAGGTGCTTGATCTGGCGCAACGCTATGGCTTTGAGGATCTCGAAACTGCGGCAGAAGCGCTATTGAACTTAACGGGCGGCAATCCTTATTTGGTGCAGGTGGGTCTGCATCACTTGAGCCTTCAGAGCGTTAGCATCGAGGAATTATTGCGATCGACCACCAGTGATGGCGTATATGGGAATCATTTACGGAATCTTTTGTGGGATCTGCAAAAATATCCAGAGTTAATGGCAGCATTAAGGCGGGTGGTGTTCTCGGACGCGCCCGTAGAAGTGGAACCACTTCAAGCATTTAAGCTTCAGAGCAAAGGGTTAGTGCGGATGAAGAATTCTCTGATTTCGCCAAGCTGCGAACTGTATCGTCAATTCTTTCAGCAAGCACTTTCGACACTGTGACTGTTCAAGGCTCGAATTCGCGCTATCAGGTGGGGGGCAGTTTGCCGCCGGATGCGGCGTATTACGTCGAGCGCAAAGCCGATGAGGAGCTATATCAAGCGCTGCTTGCGGGTGAATTCTGCTATGTGTTTAATTCGCGGCAGATGGGAAAGTCGAGCTTGCGGGTGCGATCGATGCAGCGACTGCGGCAAGCAGGGGTACAGTGCTGCACGATCGATATGACTGGAATTGGCGTGCAGCAGGTGAGCGCAGAGCAGTGGTATGCCTCGATCGCGGCGGCGCTAGTCAGTAGTTTTGACTTAGAGATTGAGCTTGGGCGGTGGTGGCGCGATCGCGCGCATTTGACGTTTGTGAAGCGGTTAGAACAGTTTTTGGAGACGGTTTTGCTCGCACAGATCCAGCAAAACGTTGCAATTTTAATCGACGAAATTGATAGTGTGCTGGCACTCAAGTTTCCCGCTGATGATTTTTTTGCGTTGATTCGCTCTTGTTATCACCAGCGATCGGAAAATCCTGCATTTCGACGGTTGAGTTTTGCGCTGTTTGGAGTGACAACGCCTGCCGAACTGATCAGCGACAAACAAAGAACGCCGTTTAATATTGGCAGAGCGATCGAGCTTGCAGGATTTCAGTTTTCTGAATCGGCTCCTTTGATCGAAGGCTTAAGGCGAGTGGTGAAAAATCCAGAATTGGTGCTGCACCAGATTCTAAGGTGGACAGGGGGACAGCCGTTTCTGACTCAGAAGTTCTGCGAGATTGTAGTGCGCGAGGCTTCCGAGCAGTCTACAGAACCAGGCGAAACTGTCGCGATTTCTCCACTGACGCTAGAGTATTGGTTTCAACTGCGCGCGATCGACAATTGGGAAGCGCAAGATCGCCCCGAACATCTGAAAACTATTCGCGATCGCATTGTCGCTGATCAAGGCCGAATTGGACGGCTATTGGAGTTGTATCAGCAAATTTTACGATCGCCTAAGCTCGATATCGATCAAAACTATCCTTTATTTCAGCAACGACATCAGGGTATTGAAATCGATAACAGCGTCGAACAAATCGCCTTACTGCTGTCTGGATTAGTTAAGCGATCGGACGGATATCTCCGCGTTAAGAATCCCGTGTATGAAGCGGTGTTTAATCTTAGCTGGATAGATCGACAATTTGCCAAGCTGCGTCCGTATTCCGAGGCACTGACACAGTGGAAAAATTCCGGTTATGAAGATGAATCGCGATTGTTGCGGGGACAAGCGCTAATCGATGCGCGAAACTGGTCGATCGGAAAACAACTCAGTGACGACGATTACCGCTTTCTCTCTGCCAGTCAAACGCTACAAGAACAGACCACGCTGCGCGATCTTGAAGCCGATCGCGCTCAAGTGATCGCGGCACGACTGGTACTAGAGCGCAGAAATACAAAGCTCCAGCGCCAACTTTTAGTGTTGCTGAGCGCGGTATTAGTGATCGCGATCGCGCTGGGGTCGATCGCGTCTGTGCAGTATCAGCAGGCAACTCGGAGCAGCATCATCGCGATGACCAGCAATTCCGAGTTGCTTTACGCTCTAGGGCATGGATTAGATGCCATGATCGAAGCGCTCCGTGCCCGTGCAATCGCGCAAGAATCGCACATTCAGGATCGTGGAGTTTTGGCCCAAGTCGATCGCGTGTTGGGGCAAGCTGTTTACACGGCGGCTGAGTCGAATCGGCTGTCGGGTCATACCGGCGGGATTCGCGCCGTGAGCTTTAGTCCTGATGGAGATTTTATTGCTACAGCATCTGAAGATCAAACCGTCAAGCTCTGGCGCAAAGATGGATCTCCGGTTACAACCCTAAAGCAGCATACCGGAAGTGTGTTTGCGATCGCGTTTAGTCCTGATGGGGAACTGATCGCGACCGGGGGTGCAGATAATATGGTGCAGTTGTGGAGCCATGATGGTTGGCAAATACAGCGGCTGAGCGGACATGAGGACACAGTTTATGGAGTCGCATTTAGTCCCGATAATCGCACGATCGCAACTGCCAGCGCCGATCGTACCGTGAAACTCTGGTCGCGCCAGGGTCAATTCATCCAGACGCTGAACGGGCATCAACAAGGGGTGAATGCTGTCGCATTTAGTCCGGATGGCGAGTTGATCGCAACCGCCAGCGCCGATCGCACGATCAAACTCTGGACGCGCACAGGTCGCTTGATCAAAACCTTATCGGGGCATGAAGATTCGGTGCGATCGGTTGCCTTTAGCCCAGACGGAAGCGAAATTGCATCAGCGAGCCTCGACGATACGATCGGGCTATGGAGCCGATCGGGAAGCCTGATTCGCAGAATTGAAGCGCAAAGCGATGGTGTCAATTGCGTCGTGTGGAATCCACATCAGCAAACCTTTGCCTCGGTTGGATTTGATAAAACCCTAAAGCTATGGCAGCGCAATGGAACATTAGTGCGAACGCTGCCAGGACACGAAAATGGAATTTGGGCAGCAGCCTACCACCCAAGCGGACAAACGATCGTCACTGGCAGTGCGGATAGAACGGCAAGAATTTGGCAATTGAACAATGGATTAATGACCCGATTGGAAGGACATCGTAGCGATGTGCATCAGGTAGCCTTTAGCCCGGACGGTGAATGGCTGGTGTCTGCAAGCAAGGATCGATCGGTGAAGCTCTGGTCACAAAGCGGTAATTTTATCCGGGATTTGAGGAGTGATGGCGGTTGGAAATTGGATACAAAATTTCGTCCAACGGGTGAAGAGATTATCGCAACTGGATTAGACGGGATAGTAGAGCGCTGGGAGTTAGATGGTACAGCAATTAAACCAACCCCAAATCCTAGCATCGGTGCGATCCAAAGCTTAGACTATCATCCGCTCGGCACTTTTCTTGTCATTGCCGGACAGGATAAACGCTTGCGAATCTGGAATCTGCGAAGAGGCGTTGTGAAATCCTGGGTTGCCCACGGCGCGCCGATTCAAAAGGTTGCTTTTAGTCCCGATGGTCGCTCGATCGCGTCTTCGAGTTTAGATGGCAGCGTCAAACTCTGGCAAGCCGACACCGGAAAATTCTTAACTTCATTCGTTGGACATGATGGGGAAGTTAGAGCGATCGCGTTCTCGAGTTCAATTCTGGCGACGGGTGGACTCGATCGCACGATTAAACTTTGGAAGCTCGATGGCACCCTCATCAAAACGTTACTGGGACATCAAGATCAAATCTACAGTCTGGCGTTTAGTCCAGATGGAACCCTACTCGCTTCAGCCAGTTTAGATAAAACGATCAAAATCTGGACGAACACAGGCGAATTGATCGCAACCTTGAGCGGTCATACCGATGGCGTTCACAGCGTTGCCTTTAATCCGGATGGAACGTTGCTAGCCTCTGGAAGCCGCGATCATACGGTCATACTCTGGAACTTTGAGCAGGTCTTGAAGACGCATCCCTCAGCCTCAGCCTGTGGCTGGGTGGCGAATTATCTCTCGACAAACACTGCCCTGAGTGAATCGATTCGATCGCTCTGTAGCGACAATCCGTAATTGATCGCCCTTGCTTGTAGATCCCTCTGAATTAAAGGGGTGCAAAACCTGCAAGATAAGACATAACTATCACAGGCTTTTCCCCATAGTTAGAAGAGGGCAAATTGATTGTGATGTCTAATGTGATGTGGTCTGATCCAACTCGTCAACCGCTACCGATCATTATGATTCGTGGATTTGCGGCGGGGGATAGTGCAGACGAACGGCGATTAACTTATCAGGGATTCAATGATGGCAGTGTCTATCCACAGAAACGGGGTGAGAACTACATCTACGAAGGAATGGTTTTGCGGTTTATCAAATCGGATTGGCGCTACAACGATGCCACCAATGTAGTCGGCTACTATCCGAGCCAAATGGCAACGCCGCCTGTGATTCCAGAGGAACTCAAGGTCTTTGATCCGCATTTCTTTAGCGGTCGCATTATTATCGATCCGGCAATGGCGCTGCATTTTCTGCGATCGGATGAGCCGTGGAAGAGTTTGTGGGTGTTTCGCTATTACGATTTGTGCGATCGTACCTTTCCGGTTTATGGGGAAGCACTGGTGCGGTTAATCGATTTTATTCGGGCGCTTTGTGCCATTAAATCTCAGGGAACAAAGCCGAAAGTGAATATCATCGCGCATTCAATGGGGGGCTTAGTGGTACGGGAAGCGATTCAGCGCACGTATCCAAAACGCAGTGCAACGGCGGCTGATGAAGCGATTAATAAGATTGTGACGCTCGGAACGCCGCATAAAGGGGTGTCATTCCAACTGCTAAAAGATTTGCGCTGGTTGCCGATCGAGTCTGCAAACGAGCTAGAACATTTCAACCCAGACAACCAAGCTGATCCTAGCAATCCCACTTCTGCTGTGAACTTTGCGCGACATTTTCCGCTCGATCGTATGCTTTGTGTGGTGGGCACAAACTACCGGGCTTACAACAATCAAGCGGCGGCATTGCTGAATCGACTTTCACCGATCGCGGGTGAAATGGGAATGAACTTCAACCGGAGTGATGGTTTAGTCAAACTGAGTTGTGCCCAAATCGACAGTGCGCCTCGCACGTTTATTCATAAGTCGCATGGTGGTTTTGATTCGATTATTACGTCGCGGGAATCGTTTGAGATTGCGACACGCTTCTTTTATGGAGATGTGCGAACTCGGCTGCGCCAAGTACGAGCACAGGTGAAACGAGGCTTTGACTTCTTCGGCAAGAGTGAGTTTTTCTTCGGGGTGTCGGTGAAGCCGCGAGGGGTTGATTTTGAATTGTTCCATCAAAGTAGAGAAGCTGAAAACTGTTACGGGCCGTTCCGTACTGGAGACTTCAGCGATACGGATTTGTCATTGCCTTGGGCAGATGACCAAAAGCTGATTTGGGAGGGCTATCTCAACCTGAAAGCGAGTTTGTCGCAGACTGATTTGGTGATGCGACTGGAATTTTATGTCGGTGAGCGCGATCTCTTTGGGGTTGGTTTTTCTGACAATATTGTGTTCGCGAAACAATACTATGTTCGTGCTGTTTTACAGCCTTCATTGGAACTGTATTTATACAACAGCGAGGAGTTTGCCAGCGATGATCCAATGCGGAATGCGACTCCGATGCGTCAAGTTCCGGGCGGTTGGGAATTTGATGTGATGGGGACAGGATTTACTGGCACGTATCGAATTGAGTTCGATCGCATCCCCGAAACCGGAACACCAGTGCCCCTGACTCTGGGTACTTGATTAGCAAAAACAGCTCATCGGTGAACTGAAACAGCGATCGCGTGAACTAAAACAGCTCATCGGTGAACTGGAATAGCTCATCAGAGAACTAAAATAGCTCATCAGAGAACTAAAACAGCGATCGCGTGAACTAAAACGGCGATCGCGTGGACTGGAATAGTGCATCGGATCACTAAAACAGCGATCGCGTGAACTAAAATAGCTCATCGGTGAACTGAAATAGCTCATCGTTGGGCAAAAAACACCTTTCATCCGCCAGTATTGAATCAATGGAGTCCGATTTCCCGATGCCGGGGACGAGTTTGTATGTGAGTGTGTTGACGCGGTATTGTCGATCGACTCGTTGAGGTCGATGGAGGTCGATCTCTGCGAAATCGCCTCCGTCAAAACGCCTAACCCTCCAACCACGATCACCCTCACTTTGCGCGATCGCGCCTTACCGATCGGCATTGGTAGTTTCAGCCATAAAGATACTTTTATTTTTGGTAGTTTAGACTATAATTATTGAAACTCCCTACCGGACCGATCGCGCTATGTTTACGACTGTTGCTCCGACTAAACCTTCCCTGCCGCGTGATTTATTGGGTGCGATCGCGGAACTCAAACGCGAAATGAATGCTGTGATTTTGGCGCACTATTACCAAGATCCAGACATTCAAGATGCCGCAGATTATCTTGGAGACTCACTTGGACTCTCCCAACAAGCTGCTCAAACCGATGCAGATGTGATCGTATTTGCAGGCGTTCACTTCATGGCAGAAACCGCCAAGATTCTCAATCCCGATAAGTTGGTGCTACTGCCCGATCTCAATGCAGGCTGTTCCCTTGCGGATAGTTGTCCACCGGATCAATTCGCGCAGTTCAAAGCAAAATATCCAGATCATTTGGTAATTTCCTACATAAATTGCACCGCAGAAATCAAGGCAATGAGCGACATTATCTGCACTAGCGCCAATGCAGTGAAGATCGTCAATCAAATTCCTGCCGATCAACCGATTATCTTTGCCCCCGATCGCAACCTCGGTAAATACGTGATGGAGCAAACCGGACGCGATATGGTGCTGTGGCAAGGAAGCTGCATGGTGCATGAAACCTTCTCCGAAAAGAAGATGGTGCAGTTAAAAATGCAATATCCAGAAGCCGAAGTGATTGCTCACCCGGAATGTGAAGAAGCGGTTCTGCGCCATGCTGAATACATTGGATCAACGACGGCATTGCTGAAATACTGCCAAAAGAGCGATCGCACCTCGTTTATCGTTGTGACTGAGCCCGGCATCATCCACCAGATGCAGAAAGCTGCACCGGATAAACAATTTATTCCGGCTCCCCCGCTCAACAACTGTGCGTGTAACGAATGCCCCCATATGCGGCTAAACACGCTGGAAAAACTTTACCTAGCAATGAAACACAAAACGCCTGAAATCACCTTGCCAGAATCGACTCGGATTGCCGCTTTACAACCGATCGAGAAAATGCTGGCGATGAGCGTATAATGGCAGCGATTTATTGCACGATCGATCGCAGTTATTTAATGATGTGAGTTCAGCAAAATGGTCTTTGCTGCGTTTATATCCTCGGATCGCCCCCTAAATCCCCCATTCTGGGGGACTTTGAAGGTGAAGGAATCCTTCGCTGTTGGGGAACATCTTTTTTCTAAGTCCCCCACTCGTGGGGGGTTTAGGGGGCACACATCCGCTAACAACGAAGCAAAAATTTAATCGGACTGACATTAACTCGCGGATCGATCGTGCAACAAATTCCTCGGCGTTCTAGTCAATGCCGATGGAAATGTTACCCGGAAATGCCTCCTATGAAGTTCGCGCTGTTGCCCCACGGAATTTTTTGTGCAACGCTTGCCCTGTCCGTCTCACTGGAAAGTTTAACTGCACCCGTCCGCGCTCAAGCTCCCCTATTTCCACCTTCCACACAACCCATACCGCTACCGCCTCCCACGCCGACGCGCCCAGTTCAGCCTCCGGTCAATGGTGGCATTTGTCCGGCTCAGTTAGGTAGAACCTTAGATCAGATTGTCGATCGCCTACCTGCAAGTTGGAGCGTTTTGGTGCAAACCCAAGCAGCACGCGGGACACGCCAGAATCTTTATGCTCGTAATCCGTTTACGCAATTGGTTCCCGCTTCTAACAACAAGGTTTTTACCGCCGCAGCAGCCCTCACAAAATTAGGCGCACAATATCAAATTCGCACTCCGGTTTTTGGCAACACCAATAGTCCCGATTTGTTAACGCTGCGGGTAATTGGTCAGGGTGATCCAAGTTTTGGAACCGCGCAACTCAATACACTGACGCAACAATTACGTCAGCGAGGGATTCGTCAGGTGCAACAGTTGATTGGAGACGACACCATTTTTCGGGGAGCCGACTACAATCTTTTTTGGGATGCAGACGATCGCGGGGAAGCATATGCCCCTCCAGTCAATAGCCTAATGTTGAATCAAAATGTGATCGGTGAGGGTGCGGTTTCCAATCCGGGTAATTATTTTGTGGGTGAGTTTCGCCAACGATTAGCGGGTGCAGGCGTTCAAGTTAAAAGTTCAACGCTGGTAAAACGGACACCCGCACCCCCCGGAGAAGTTGAACTCGCATCGGTGATTTCTCCTCCCCTATCGCGTTTAATCTTTACAACCAATCAAGACAGCGATAATGCTTATGCAGAAGCGCTGTTGAAGACACTGGGACGGTTGCAAGACCCAAATAGTTCAGACTCCACAGCCAGCGGAGTCGCGGCAGTACGATCGATTCTGACCGAGCTAGGCGTAAATCCGAATCGGTTCAGTATGGTCGATGGTTCCGGGCTTGCCGGTCGCAATCGCGCCAGTGCTGAAGCATTGGTACAGACCTTGCAAGCAATGGCGCAACGACCCGATGTGGATGTATTTCGACGATCGCTCCCCGTTGGTGGCGTGAGTGGAACCTTAAGCAATCGATTTCGGAATACCCCAGCACAAGGAATTGTGTTTGCCAAAACTGGAACCATTTCGGGTGTGGTAGCGCTTTCGGGCTATGTGACCCCGCCGAACTACTCGCCAATCGTCTTTAGCATTATCGTCAACTCGAATCATTCTCCTTCAACGGTTCGAGCTTCAGTAGACAGTCTAGTCGTTGCTTTAACTCGATTGCGGAATTGTTAATCAGCTTAGCAAGGTAGAGTGCGATCGTTTCAATCTAGCGATCGCGCTTTTCTGTTAGTAATTTGGCAAAATGCAATATTACGGCAGATCATCGGGCTACCGTCCCGCGCTTCCACTCGCTCAAGCCCTTACCCAAAATCACAAACAGCACTAGGGTTCCTTGAATTACGCCTGCCAATGAGGATTCTAAATTCAGATCCAATGGAAGCTGCAAACTCCCGATGTTCAGCGCACTAAAGAAGAACGCGATCGGTAACAATAACCAAGCATTCATTCCCGCCAGCAGCGTCACCAACAGCGCCAGAAATCCCAATCCGCTCGAAATGTTCGGAATCAATCGGTGAAACACTGCCACCACTTGCAGCGCCCCGGCGACCCCGGCAAAGGCTCCACAGATTGCAAATGAACTCAGAAGCTGACGCACCGAGGGAATGCCCAACACATAAGAGGCGCGAAGATTTTGTCCGACCGCTCGAAGCTTCAAACCAAAGCGTGTTCTACCAAGAACAACGATCGTCGTCGCGATCGCCAACAGTGCAATCAACAGAGAGATCGGGCTTGCATCCGTATTTCCAAAAGTTGGCAGCCATAATGATTCTGGAAATTGTTCCGTTCCACTCATTGAAGCTACCCCCGGACGCTTCCAAGGGCCAAACACCAAATACAGCGCCAAGCCATCGGCAAGAAAGTTCAACCCCAATCCTGCAAAGATTTCGTTGATCCGTCCATAGATATTTAGAACACCTGCAAACACTCCCCAGAGCATTCCACCGACTCCACCCGCCAAAATTGCTAAAGTCAGGGAGATCGCCGGCGGAAAGCTATCTTGTGTCAGCCGCAGCATAAACGTTGTGGCAATGCCGCCAAACGCGATTTGTCCTTCAATCCCTAAATTGTACAATCCAGCAGTAAAGGTAAACAGCAGTCCACAGGAAATAATCAATAGGGGTGCTAAGGTTGCAATCACTCGCGCAAACTGCCCGGGTGTGCCAAATGCACCCGAAACAATCTCAGTAAATACTGCGATCGGCGATGCTCCTGCAAGCAAAATGATGATCATCGTTACCACAAGCGCCATCACGATCGCGCCAATTTGATAAGTAAGCGTTCGGTTTAGTGTCATGGTTCCTAAATAGTTGCAGGTTCTACTTCAACAAGTCGACCCCCGATCATCTGTCCGAGCTTCTCAGCGGTTAGTTTCGAGGCTTCAATCGGTGCAGACACCTGACCGCCACTAAAGACTAAAACTCGATCGCTATACTGCATAATCTCATCCAAGTCCGAAGACATAAATAAGATGGTTGTCCCCGTCTCACATCTGGCAATCAATTGCTTCCACACCCACAGCGTCGATTCAATATCGAGTCCGCGTGTGGGATGCTCCATTAACAATAGATTCAACGGCACAGGTAACAATGCAAGCTGGGTTCTTTGTTGATTTCCACCCGAAAGCCGTTCGACATAAGAGTGCGGTTTACCCCGAATGTTGAAGGTTGCGATCGCGTCGATTGCTTGCTGATGAGTTCCTTTCCAATCGATCATCAATCGCCGCGATTGACTCCGCAAAATCACATGCTCGTGAATCGACAGACCTCGAATCAATCCATCTTTCAGTCGATCGGCGGGAGAATAACCAATTCCATGCTTAAGATACATTGCATAAGGCTTTTGGGTCATATCGACCTGATCGATCGCCACAGTTCCCGTCGCGGCTCGGATCAATCCCGCACAGAGTAGTAACAATAATTGCTGTCCACTGCCTTCGAGTCCTGCAAGTCCAATCACTTCCCCTTTATAGGCACTGAAGTTACCCATTTTCAGCATTAGGCGATCGTCTCTGACCAAGACATTGTGCAATTCCAACATCGGTTCAGCTTGCCGGGTCACAGGTTTCATCGGCAGCGCAAGCTCTTTACCAAAGATGAGATCAATCAGCACTGAATCAGGACAAGGAACCTGAACATTGCCGACCACTTTTCCGGCTCGCATAACAGTGACACGATCGCACAGTTCCTCCACATCTTCGAGCTTGTGCGACACAAAAATGACTGATTTTCCTTCTGAAGCAAGCTGTCTTGCCGCATTGAACAAGGCTATTTTTTGATCCGCAGAGATCCCAGTGGTCGGCTCATCCAGAATCAACGTCTTCACGCCGAGCGAGAGTAGCCGAATAATTTCAAGCTGTTGCCGCTCACCGACGGTGAGATCAGAAACACGGCTGTTGGGACTGAGCGAAAAGTTAAAGGTTTCGGTGAGACGCAGAAATTCTTGACGAGCGCGATCGGGATTCACAAACTTCAGTCCTGAAAAAATCCCCTTCGATAGCACCTCACCCCGACCGACCATAAAATTATCCAGCACCGTCAACGGCGGAAAATCTAGCGGATCTTGGTGCAGCATTCCCACGCCCGATCGAATCGCATCTGCTGGAGTTTTTACGCTTGCGGGTTTGCCGTCGAATAAAACCGTCCCGGAATCTCGACTGATAAAGCCGCTCAGAACCTTAACGATCGTGCTTTTCCCTGCTCCGTTTTCACCCAATAGACCATGAATGCTTCCAGCCTCCACAGTCATCGACACCTGATCATTTGCTAAAACTTGTCCAAACCGCTTTGTTATCTGTTGAAGTTCGATTTTCATAAGCTATTCACACAGCAGTAAAAAGGTGGGAGTAGGGGATGGGGAGTAAAGGGTGAAGTAGTTTTGCTTCTCTTGCGAAACGCCACTCCCCACCCTCAGAAAATTCACTCTACACGAACCGCTTTATTTACTTGGGCCTTCCATTCCCGCTAACAACTGCGGCATGTACCAGATTTGCTGCTCCGTTGCTGTTGCGCCAGCTTTGACAAAATCTGAGCCATCCTGGAATTTAATCGGGCCTTTGTACAGATTGATACTGCCGTCTGCCATACCCTTAGCAAACTCATCGAGAAACTTCTTATTGTCTCCGAGGGCTTGCCCCACGTTGAAACCAATCATTCCACTTGAAGGTGCAGAGAGATTTTGGTAGTCAGGCCCCGACCAAACAAACTCGCTCGGATAGTTGCCAGATTTTGCTTTTTTCAGTGCATCTGTGTAGGGCAGCGACCAGCGATAGAACGGCACCCCCAGACAAATATTCGGAGCCAGCGAACAGCCTGTTTCCAGGTCATAGTGAACATACTTCACTTTTTTACCTGCCTCTGCTGCCTTCTTGCCCTGTACGGCTGCTTCTGGCGTATCGATGCCGCTCATCACCACATCATAGCCACCGTTGTAGTAGTCATCTGCAACTTTGGTCGGGTCAAGCGTCTTGCCAGGAATGTTGAACCAAAATCCAATCCAGGTGACTTTGAAATCCAAATCCGCAGCAGGTTTTTTACGATAGTTCTCCCAGCAGTATTTTGCACCCAGGAACGCCCCAGAAGTGTAGCGCCGAGTTTCGTCATTGATCAATGGGCCTAAATAGCCGATCTTTCCGGTTTCTGTGCCCAACGCCGCTGCACAGCCTGCCAGCATTTTTCCGTATTCCATCCGTCCCATGATATTGGTCAGGTTCGCTTGACTTTTAAAGTTTTGCCCTTCTTTCCAAGCATAGTCACCGGAAGCGTGAATTACTTTCACGTCGGAATGCTTTTTCGCAGTTTCGAGTGCGTCGTCTTTAAAGTCATCCGAGTTAAAGATCACAAGCTTTGCGCCCTTCGCAATCAGGTCATCCGCAACCTGAGAACCTTTGACGTTGGGACGGTCGGCAGGATTCACCTTATCGACGAATTCCAACTTCGTTCCAGGCACGTTTTTGATCGCGCCTTCAATCCCTTCAAAATGTGCCTGATTCCATCCGGCGTCGTTCTTTGGTCCGACTAACACCATACCGATCACATAATCGCCACCACCCGCTGCATTGGGAGAAGCTGCCGTTTGATTTTGATTGGAGGTGCCGCCTGTACCACAGGCTCCCACGATCGAGCCTAATGCGATTGCGAATCCAGCTTGTTGGAGAAATCTAGAAAGCCAATACTGTGTCATATTTTGTACAAACCAAAACAGAAAGGTGAGGTGTGGGAGCGAAGCCGAATCGGGTTCTGACGATCGCATTATTGCGAATTCGGGCGATTGTAAAATGTATTCCAAACCACATCAAATTATCAAGAATTGCTAAATCCCGCAGGAATTGCAGGAATTTTTAACGTCACCCGATCGCGCCCCGCATCAGAACTACGGTACAGTTACAGCCCCGCGCAATTGCTTCTGGAATATTGCCCTGAATCACCTGTTGTAGAAACCCTTCACGGGTCGCCCCTAACACAATCACATCACACTGACCCTGCTGCGCCAAATCAATCACCGCATCGGACACTGAATCGGCGCAAACAGGCTTGAGAGCAACCGGACAGGCGAGACGTGCGTTTAAAAATCGCATCGCTTCATTCAGTGGAGTTGGATCAGGAAGATCACGCTGCGGCTGATGTATCTGACACAGACAAACTTCTGGAGCCTTAGAGAGTTGCGCCAAGGCAGGCATCAGCTGAATTGCTTGCCGGGAATTAGGACCGCCTGCTGTGGGAACTAGCCAGCGATCGAGCGTCATCCCTTTATCAGCCCCAAGTTTCACGAGAACAACATCACAGCTTGCTTGCCGAATCATCGTATCGACAATGCTGCCAAAAATTCGACCGGATGTAGAAGTTTCGCCGTTCCAGCCCATAATCATCAGATCAATGTGCCGTTCCTTAATCGTCTCTAGGATGGCTTGAGCAATGTCATGCGTCACCCGCACTTGAGTATGCACTGAAATATTCCATTGCTTGCCTAAATAGACGGCTTGCTTTAAAAGTTTGCGGCTGATTGTGGTTGAAACCCCAGTTTCAGCAGGAGTGCGATGGCGGGCGATCGGAATCACCTGTAAACATTCCAGTTCATAGTCGCGCTCGTGCGCGATTGCTGCTGCCATCTGGAGGAGTCGTCCGGCAGTTCGAGGATTGGCGATCGGTACTAGCACCCGACCTTTCCCGGTTTCGGGGGCACGAGTTTGATACACCACAAACGACGGCTCCGATCGCGGCCCGACTTTTGTGGTGTCGCTGAGTTTGTCGGATTCCGCTCGAATAATGTCTGCTCTTGTGATAATTCCGACTAACTTCCGACGATCCACCACGGGCAATCGACTAATCTTATAGCGGTTTAATAAATACAAAACCTGGCTGAGTGGATCATCTGGATGGACTGCGACCGGGCGGGGAGTCATAATTTCGCTGAGCGGCTGGCTATGTTGTAGCTGCCGTTCTGCAATGTGCCCTAAGTCTGTCTGTGTGACAATTCCAACTAACCTGCCGTTATCAATCACCGGAAAGCCGCGATGATGCGATCGTGAAAACGCTTGAATCGCTTCATCCAATCTCATCTCACTGGATAGAGTTTCGACTCGTGGCTGCATCAAATCCGCAGCAGTCAAGCCCGCCAGCCGCGTTTCCAAGTCTGGATTCGATTGCAGATGAATGCCTCTGGATGCAAGCAGATGCTTATAGATCGATCCGCTAAACAAACTCTCTGCCACTAAGTAAGCCGTCACAGACCCGATCATCAGCGGCAGCACGATGTTAAAGTCTGTGGTCATCTCGAATACGATGACGATCGCGGTAATCGGGCCACGAGTCACTGCACTAAAAAAAGCCCCCATTCCAGTGAGTGCTGCCGTAGTCGTGAGCGACCCACTCAAATCTAACCCCAATGGAACTCCCGCATTTTCAATACTTTGAGCCGCAAAGCTAATGAGATACCCTAACGCTGAACCCAAAATCAACGAAGGAGCGAACAATCCCCCCGGCGCACCAGACCCGAATGCCACCAGGGTTAAGACAAACTTCGTAATGAAAATAACTGCCGTAATCCGCCAGCCAAACTCGCTGGTAATCCAAACTTCTTGTAAGCTCGCATTTCCCCGCAGTGCATCGGGAAGAATTGCGATCGCGGCTCCTGAAACTCCCCCGGCAAAGGCAATCCGCAGGGGCAAACTCCACTTCATCACTTTGTTATTAAATTTCAGACTGAACAAAACTCCCCGCACGAACAGAGAGCCAAGCAAGCCTGATGCAATGCCGACGATTAAAAAGACCGGAATCGCCTCCAGGTTAAAACTCGTCATAATCTCCAACGAGTTTGTCCTGCCGTTTAGTCCGTCTCCTCCCAACAGACGAGACACCACGGCACCCACAAACGATGCCAAAATTGCCGTTCCCAACGTCAAGCTAGAAACATCCTGTAACAGTTCTTCAACGACAAATAAAACGCCTGCGATCGGCGCGTTAAATCCGGCTGCTAATCCTGCCGCCGCTCCTGCTGCAATCAACTGCCGCCGATGAATCGGAGAAGTCGGAACCCAATCGCTCAACTGAGCCGCGATCGCGGCTCCGATCTGAACCGTAGGCCCTTGCCGCCCGATGCTTAATCCTGATCCCAGGGCAAGCAAGGTGGTCGCAAGTTTTGCGATCGCAACTCGCAGATTGAGCGCACTCGTCACCCCCCCCAAAGCCGCTTTCACTTGCGGAATACCGCTGCCTGCGGCTTCCGGTGCCAGCCGCTCAATAATGCTACCTGCTAACAGTCCCGCTACAATCCCGAGCGCAGGCAGCACAATCCAAGCAGGATGAACCGTCGCGATTTGAAGTCGCTCTTGACCCAGCCAACCGACCCCGCGCTTCAGGGCAACCGCTGCGAGTCCCGATACTAATCCAATTAAACAGGCTTCAAATACCGCAAGTTGCTTGGGTGAAACCGCACTCAGTCTAAATCTCGATAGCCACATGAGGAGGCTTCTAAGGAAAATGCAGATCGATCGTAACCGAGAGTTAAATGATTAAACGGTTTTTACGCTGGAAATTGAGCTTCTGAATCTGCCATTGCAGGCGGCTCGATTTGAGATTGCTCGATCTGAACTGGCTGAACAGGTTTTGCCACAGGTGCAGCCATGCGCTCGGCTTGCAGTTCTTTCTCCTGAAACAGCAAGCCACCTAAATGCACGATCGACAAGCCAACCGCAGCCAACGAAACGACGTAGCTGTGCAGCGTATACAAATGAGCCACCGTCAGCCCTCCCACTGCTCCGCCTGTGATGATGTCGCGCAACGTTGCACCAATAAAGGGAATCGCTTCGATCGTGCCCAATTCAATCTTCAGCCGCCAGAAGCCGAGTTGATTCCAGTTGAGAATCATCGCCGTCCAGCTTAAACCGATCGCGCTCAAGGTAAATAGAACGCCGCTAATCCAAGCCGTCAACCAACTGCGACGGAACCGCTCACCCAGAAACATCACCACAATCTGCACTAGACCCAACCCGATGACAAAGTTACCCGCCAAATTGTGCAGGGTATGAACTAACCAACCGTAAGGCACATTTTGATCAATCTGTTGCAGCGAGTCGTATGCTCCACCCGCTGTCGGGACGTAGTAGAACGCAAGCAAGATTCCAGAAGTGACACCAACTAGCGTCAGGGTAAGGATGGCAACGGCGAGAATCGTCGAGAGCCGCCGCAGAATGAAAGCAGGATTAAGCATGACAAGGTTCTGTGGTGAGTAAATTATTTGCTTCCAATAAGAGAATCTTAATGAAGCTCTTTACGTTCGGAAACGATTTTTAATCGAACGAATTAAGAATTGCAACTTGCTCTCAGATTACGCATTCTCGATCGCTTCGGTCTCTGTCTAAACGCAGAACCTCAAACGAACACGGTAAAATGATTGGCTGAAGCTTTGGGAACAAGACCTTGCCTACTCTTGGTGTCAATATTGACCACATCGCAACCATCCGCCAAGCCCGACGCACGATCGAACCTGATCCCGTCGCTGCTGCGGTTCTCGCTGAACTCGCTGGAGCCGATGGCATTACCGTTCACCTGCGCGAAGATCGCCGTCATATTCAGGATCATGATGTCCGATTGCTGCGGCAAACCGTGCGGACACATCTAAACCTAGAAATGGCAGCGACCGATGAAATGGTGTCGATCGCGCTCGATCTCAAACCCGATTACGTCACGCTCGTTCCCGAAAAGCGCGAGGAAGTTACCACTGAAGGCGGACTCGATATTGTAGGCGCGCTCGATCGCATGACCGAAGTCGTGAGTACGCTGCAATCTGCCGGAATTCCTGTAAGTTTGTTTATCGATGCTGACCCGGAACAAATCGATGCTTCTGCCGCAGCGGGTGCAAAATTCATCGAACTGCACACCGGACAGTATGCCGGATCATATTCCGAAGAAGGACAAGCCAAAGAATTAGAAATTCTGGCGCAGGGCTGTGAAATTGCGCTTGCTGCTGGACTCCGCATCAACGCTGGACACGGCTTGACCTATTGGAATGTTCATCCGATCGCACGACTCCCTGGCATGGAAGAATTGAATATTGGACATACGATCATTAGTCGCGCCGTTCTCGTTGGACTTGAACGAGCGGTGCGAGAAATGAAACAAGCCATTCGCGGCGAACTCTAACGCTCCGGATTTTTCACTCAAAGACTGATCAAATAGGAAGACCCCATGACAACTTACTACTACGTTTTGGCAAGCCAGAAATTTTTGCTGGAAGAAGAGCCGATGGACGAGGTTCTTCGGGAACGCTATCGCGACTACGAAGAAAAGAAAAGGGAAATTGATTTCTGGGTAATCAAAGAACCTGCTTTCTTAGAAGCGCCAGAAATGGCAGAAATCAAAGCAAAATGTCCGCGCCCTTGCGTCGCGATCGTCTCCACCAACAAACAATTTATTACTTGGCTGAAGCTGCGTCTAGAATATGTCATCACCGGAGAGTACCAGCAGTCGGACGCGATTCCGAACCCGCTTGGATCTCTGGAACCTGTTTCCTAGTTCCTAAACTTCTATGCCTCAGACGACGCTTCAATCGGTTCTTACAGGACTCGCTGGACTTGCTTTAACGCTGACCGGAATTTCTTCTGCTCAAGCCCAACTCCCGAATTGTCGAGCGCCACGATCGAACGAATTCCTGCTTCTGATTGTGACCCCGACTTCGGAATCCCAAGCCCGTGTTCGTAGCGTCGTCTCTCGCACTGCCGAAGTCTCCGTTTGCAGTTATCTCGGTCAGACCGTTACGCGAGTTGGCGGCTACCGAGATGCGGATACGGCACAATCTTGGGTCAATTATCTCAATGACACAGTTCGCGTTAGAGCATTCGTGGCAGTTCCCCCCGGAGCATCGATTGCCGCTCAAGCCGAAGCGCCTCGATCGCAACAAGTCGATCGACTTAACGTAACCCCTGCTCAAGCCTTTAATCCACAACGCTTGCGCGGGGGTTTTGCTGTGATTGTCGATCACAATAATCGTCCTGAAGTTGCTGCACAAATTCAACGAGTGCTGAATCGAAATATTGGGCTGGCTTCCTTTGAGCAGCGTCCTTATCTCCTAGCGATCCATACCAACGATCGTGCGACTGCGGCTGCAATTTTGCGGCGATTAAACGATCGCGGATTTGCGGCGATGCTGGTAAGGAGCGATCGGGTGACATTGCTCACACCCGTTGTTCAAACTGATCCTGCAATGGGTGGTCAGTGATGGCAATAAATCATACTGCATCGCATTCCACATAGTAATCATAGGCACTCAGATCAATCCGTTCTGCAATTTCGTGTTGCAGTCGATCAACCTGAGCAATTGAGACCGGATAGCTATCGACTATCAGATTATCAGTCGCCTCTTGAAATAATCTCTGCAATTCAGGCAAGTCTAGCGAATTGAGTACGGTTTCACCGACTAAACGATCGCCGCTCTTCTCATACCAGCGTAATACTCTGATTACCGAGTGAGCATCCTGGCTTGAAGTCGATCGTGCTTGAACCTTAATTTGATCAGTCATGATTATGGCTCTACCTCGTAATCAAGCTTTGCTGGCTTCAGTTGTTCGCCTGTAATCGGATCAAACTCACCGAGATGCTTACCCTTCCTATTATATTTCTCGATCGTGCCGTGCCGACTATCCCATTCGTAAATGTTGCCCTCCTCATCCTTCCACCGTTTCCTTAATCCGCCCCCTCCTTGAACAGAAGTGTTAGGCTTTACGGGTTTTGCATCGGGAAAAGCCTCCAAAAGTTTAGAAGCAGGAATGTAAGGCATTTACAAATCTTTCGAGCGCAATGGATTCTGAGCTTACCACTTTCATTGACGGTTCTATTTTGGGCGATCGAGGATTTTCAGCCATGCCGGTGAGAAGCGATCGGGTGACATTGCTCACGCCAGTGGTTCAAACTAACCCTGGAATGAGTGGTCAGTAAAACGTTTTAGGAAGCAAAGGACATGGAGCAGCCAGGAAAGCTTTTCTTCTTTTGTGGAAAGATGGCGGCGGGAAAATCTACCCTTGCAAGGGAGATTGCGCGGCGAGAGAATGCCGTTCTAATGGTGCAGGATGAGTGGCTGGATCAGTTGTTTCCAGGCGAAATTACGGACATTCCTGGTTTCGTGAAATATTCATCCAGGCTACGAAGTGTGCTTACAGGGCATATTTCTGCTCTGCTCTCACAGGGTTTATCGGTTGTGCTTGACTTTCCTGGTAACACGAGAACGCAGCGGGCTTGGTTTCGAGAGTTGTTTGAAGCGGCGAATGCCAATCATGAGTTACATTACGTCGATGTGCCGGACGAGTTGTGCAAGCGACAGCTACGGGAGCGGAGCAAGGAACTTCCTGAAGGTTCAGCGTTTACGAGTGAGACTGAGTTTGATGCGATTACGAAGTATTTTCAGGAACCTTCGGACGATGAAGCCTTCAATGTTATCCATCATCACCGCACCTAACTCTTCAGCAGACAGATAGCAAGTTTTGCACGATCGAGAGAGTCGGTTCGCAAGAGGTCAATAATCTGTAAGAAAAACAGCTTTGATTTCGCTTGGAATTTTCGCAGGTCGGTTGCGTTTGGCATCAAAGTAGCACCACTCGGTGAGTGATCGACACAGCGCTTTTTGATCTGAAACCCGTACAAATTCAACCCGTCGGAAAAAGGTTGATAGCGTACCACCCTCCACCCAAGTCGTTAATCGAACGACATCTCCCACAAATGCAGGCGATAAATAGTCAATTTCGTGCCGTCGAACAAACCAGATGATGTGATTGTTCTTATCGAATTTGCGAGAATAGCCCTTAGAACGATAAGCAGCGATCGCAATATCCTGAATCCACTGCACATAAACCACATTGTTTAAGTGATTTTGCACATCGCAATGCTGGGACTGTACTTCACGTTCTTCCGAGTAGACGATCGACTGAGACATGGATTGATATAAACGCTTTCCTGGGGTTAACGCAGAAGATATCAGTCAGCCTGAGCCTAAAGACTAATGAACGCCTGCAATCTGCCCAAACAGAGATCGCCAATTGCCGCCCAGCCACCAATCTCCCGCCACACAAACCACAACTCCTAATAATGAGCCGACGATCACCTGAACTGGGGTATGTCCGAGCAATTCTTTTAAGCGAGCTTCGTTGAAATGATGATCGCCTGTAAAAAACTCATCGATAATTTGGTTCAAAATTTTCGCTTGCTTGCCTGCTGCTTGCCGGACTCCTTGGGAATCGTACATAACAATAAAGGCAACTACTGTGGCGATTGCAAATTGGGTGCTGTCCCAACCGTCAGTGATGCCGACTCCAGTTGCTAGTGCAGTCACGAGTGCCGAATGAGAACTGGGCATTCCGCCTGTCTCGACGAGAACGCGAAAATTGACTTTGCGATGCACAATCAATTCAACCACTAGCTTCGTGGCTTGGGCAATCAAACAGGCGATGAGGGCTAGGAGCAGCACTCTGTTATCGATAATGTGACCAAAGTCCTGCATTCGTTTATGAGGTAGAGAGGTAGGGGGGGAGTAGGGGATAGGGAGTAGGGGGTAGAACATTCTCTACTCCCTACTTTCCATTTAGTTTTTGCGGGCGGTAATGTATTCTGCAATCGCCATTAACGGGAATGCCACTTCACCAAATCCCGCGACTTCGGCTTTCGCGCTTTCGACCAGTTGTTCCGCTTGACGGCGCGATTCTTCCATTCCTAGAAGGCGCGGATAGGTAGCTTTCTCAACATTCATATCCTTGCCGATACTCTTGCCGAGTTCTTCTTGCGTGGAGGTGATATCGAGTAAGTCATCGACAATTTGGAATGCCAGCCCGATCGCCTGAGCGTAGCGCGACAATCGCTGAATATCTGAATCTGAACCACCCGCCAGAATGCCACCGCTCACGACCGAAGCTTCAAGCAGTGCCGCTGTTTTGTGGGTGTGAATGAAATTCAGCGTATCGAGACTGACATCTTTCTTGCCTTCGCAGTCAAGATCCACGACTTGACCGCCAACCAGCCCAGCGGCTCCGACTGCCCGACCCAAACGAGACACTACTTTGATCAGGCGATCGCTCGGTACATTTTTCGTTTCCTCAACAATATGTTCAAACGCATACGCTAACAAGCCATCTCCGGCAAGAATCGCTACTGCTTCCCCAAAGACCTTGTGATTGGTGAGTTTCCCGCGTCGGTAATCGTCGTTATCCATTGCGGGAAGATCATCGTGGATTAGCGACATTGTGTGAATCATTTCCAGAGCGCAGGCGGTCGGCATTGCCATGTCAGCCGTACCGCCGAGCAGATCACAGGTGGCAAGACAAAGTACCGGACGCAATCTTTTTCCGCCTGCGAAGAGCGAATAGCGCATCGCTTCATAGATTTTGTCGGGATAGACCACCGGAAATGCTCGATCGAGGGCGGTTTCAACTTGCTGCTGTCTTACCGCGAGATAGCCTTTCAAATCAAATTGGGAGGCTTGATTTGAGTGCGTTTGTCCTGTCACGACCATTCCGATATCCTCCTTCGTTTCCACTACGCGATTCTTGTAAAGTTAGCTTAATGTTGGAAGCGTTGTTCATAGCTCCATACTGTATTGTGCAACAGCATGGTCACAGTCATCGCACCAACTCCACCGGGAACGGGGGTAAGGTAGCTCGCAACCGACTGGACGGCATTAAAATCTACATCTCCGACGAGGCGACTTTTTCCCGTGTCATCGGTGATTCGGTTAATTCCAACATCCACCACGATCGCGCCAGGTTTTACCATGTCTGCCGTGATTAGATTCGGACGACCCACGGCGGCAACGAGAATATCGGCGCTGCGGGTGACTTCTGCGAGATCAGGGGTGCGAGAGTGAGCGATCATCACCGTGGCATTGGCATCGAGCAGCATCAGCGCGATCGGCTTGCCGACAAGGATACTGCGGCCGACGACGACGGCTTTTTTTCCGCTGGGATCAAGCTTGTATTCTTCTAAAAGTCGCATCACACCGTAGGGCGTACAGCTTCTCAATCCGGGTTCTGTTCGGACTAAGCGCCCTAAGTTGGTCGGGTGTAAGCCGTCTGCGTCTTTATCGGGATGAATTTGATTTAAAAGTGCAACGCTATCTAGGTGCTCCGGTAAGGGGAGCTGCACGAGAACGCCATCGACGCGATCGTCTTCGTTTAACTGAGCGATCGTCTCAGCAAGTTCGGCTTGGGTGGTTTCGGTGGAAAAATGCTTGCCGTAAGAGGCGATGCCAACGGCGGCGCAAGCTTTCTCTTTGTTGCGGACATAAGCTGCGCTGGCTGGATTGTCCCCGACCATCAGGACGGCGAGACCGGGAGGGCGACCATTTTTAGCAGTCAGGGCTTGAACTTTTTCGGTTAGTGCGGCTTGCATTTTCTGGGCAAGCGCTTTTCCGTCGAGGAGTTGGGCGATCGAAGACATAGGAACTGATTCGATGCAAAATTTAGTCACCCAAACCGGAAAAGATCGTTCAAAATGTGAACCAAGATTGATGAATTTTTCCGGTTGTTGGGCGCGATCTTTTGCATTCTTGAAGATTGACTTTTATAGTTTGGCAGATTCGCGCCGTGTTGCGTGAACTGCAACGGATTTTGACGATGTGCTGAGGCTAAAGGTATGCGGTTCTCAAACGTTGGGTTAGTGGCAGTTGGGTTGGGGTTGTCGTGTTTCGCGATCAGCTGTAGTGCTTCTCCGGATTTACCTGTGGCATCAAATAATGTGCTGTCGCTGGTGCAGGCTGGGGATCGAGTGAAGGTGCGCGATCTGGGTTCAAAGCGCGATCGTACGGTGCAGGTTGAAGGCAAGATCAAAGCGCAAGCGCCGTTAATGGGCGGGCAGCGGGCGTATGAAGTGCAAGACGATACTGGAAGCATTTGGATTGTGACCGGTCAGCCAGTTCCGGCAACAGGAAGCCAAGTAAGCGTTCAAGGCAAGGTACGCTTGCAGAAAATCGATTTGGCTGGACAGGATCAAAGCGCCCTTTACATTGAGCAGCAATGAAGCCAGAAGTCGCAATTGCAATCCTCTATCAGCAGGATCAGTTTCTCTTACAGTTGCGCGATAACGTTCCAAACATTGCGTATCCGGGGCATTGGGGCTTATTCGGTGGGCATATCGAAGCAGATGAATCTCCGGAGGTCGCATTGGTGCGTGAGCTACAAGAGGAAATTCGCTATTCACCGCCGAATGCGGTCAAATTTGGCGTTTACGAAGACGATCGCGCCATTCGTCATGTTTTTGCGGCTCCTCTGACGGTGGGGATCAATGAACTCACTTTATTAGAAGGGTGGGATTTGGGATTATTTACGCGATCGCAGGTCGAGCAGGGGGAGCGATTTAGCGATCGAGCAAACCAGATTCGACCGCTCGGCGCAATTCATCAGCGAATTTTGCTAGACTTCATCAAGAAAAACGGGTGAGATCGCTTCATCTGACTGAGCTTTATGGATTTGGTGCGGTTACAAAAGGCGCTATCGGTGGAAGCTGATCGCGGATTTAATGATCTGGAGGGGAACCAGTACCGCTTCAGCGAATTTTTGCATCTGATTCTGAGCGACTCGACCAACGAACTGCCCAAATCGGAAAAAGAACGGTGTCGGTCGATCGCGAGTCAATACGCCAAATATCCAGAACTTGAATTCTCACAGCGTCAGCATCTCGTCGCTGAGACTCGCCGCTTTCTTTACCAAGTTAAAAAATTTGAAGAGAAGGTAGCCGAAAAGTTGGCACCTAAAACTGAGGAAAAGAAAGTTGCTCCGCGTCCTGCTGTGGTTTCTGTTGCTCCCACTCCAGAAACCCCGACTCGCGATATTCCGCTGACGCAAGCGGTGACTTATCTCGCCGGAATTGGCTCGAAAAGCGCTGAAAAACTTGCCAAACTCGGACTCTATTATGTTCGGGATGTCTTGTACTACTACCCACGCGATTACATCGACTACGCCCGCCAAGTGCATATCCGCGAACTTGAAGTCGGGGAAACGGTGACGATCGTTGCTACGGTCAAAAACTGCAACTGCTTCACCAGCCCGCGAAACAGCAAACTTACGATTTTAGAGTTGACGATTCAAGACTCAAGCGGACAGATGAAGATTAGCCGCTTTTATATGGGCAGTCGGTTCGCCAGCCGTGGATGGCAAGAACAGCAAAAACGGCTTTATCCAAAAGGAGCCTCGATCGCAGCCTCCGGATTAGTCAAGCAAACAAAATTCGGAGTCAGTCTCGAAGACCCCGATATCGAAGTGCTCGATGATTCTGGAGATTCCCTCACTTCTCCGACGGTGGGGCGGATTGTTCCGGTTTATCCCTTAACCGAAGGAGTTGGAGCCGATTTAGTGCGTCGAGCGGTGACAGCTTCTCTGCCTGCGATCGCGAATTTGCACGAACCGATTCCCAAAGGACTTTTAACTGAATATAGCTTGACTGGAATTCAAGAGGCGATCGCAAATATTCACTTTCCCACTGATTCTGATGCGCTGGAGTTGGCGCGTCGTCGGTTAGTCTTTGATGAATTCTTTTATCTCCAACTGGGTTTGCTCAAACGTCGATACGAACAACGACAAACTCAAGCCAGTGCCGTTCTTGCACCGACTGGAAAACTAATCGACGATTTTCACAAACTGCTACCGTTTGAACTGACCAATGCTCAGGAACGAGTGGTCAACGATATTCTCAACGATCTGCAAAGACCGATCCCGATGAATCGCTTAGTCCAAGGCGATGTTGGCTCCGGCAAAACCGTTGTCGCTGTCATCACGATTCTGGCAGCAATTCAATCGGGCTATCAAGCGGCGTTTATGGCTCCGACCGAAGTGCTTGCAGAACAGCACTACCGCAAATTGGTCGGCTGGTTTACTCAACTGCATCTCCCGGTCGAACTGCTGACGGGATCAACCAAAGCCGCCAAACGTCGCGAAATCCACAACGGGTTACAAACCGGGGAACTGCCGCTGCTGGTTGGAACCCATGCCCTAATTCAAGATACGGTCAGCTTCGATCGTTTAGGCTTGGTGGTGATCGATGAGCAACACCGCTTTGGAGTCGAACAGCGCGCCCGACTTCAGCAAAAGGGCGAACATCCCCACGTTCTCACTATGACCGCAACGCCGATTCCGCGCACTCTGGCGCTAACGCTGCATGGAGATTTAGACGTGAGCCAGATCGATGAACTGCCACCCGGACGCAAACCGATTCAAACAACCGTACTAGCTGGACGCGATCGTCAACAGGCGTATGACCTGATGAAGCGCGAAATTGCTCAAGGACGACAAATTTACATCGTCTTGCCTCTGGTCGAAGAGTCGGAGAAATTGGATCTCAAGTCTGCGATCGACGAACACCAACACCTCAGAGATGACATCTTCCCAGATTTCAACGTCGGGTTACTCCACGGTCGCATGACTTCTGCCGAAAAAGACGAAGCTATCACCGAGTTTCGTGACAACAAAACTCAAATTCTTGTGTCTACCACCGTTGTCGAAGTTGGGGTCGATGTTCCGAATGCCACTGTGATGATGATCGAACACGCAGAGCGG
The DNA here is from genome assembly GCF_039962495.1 of Leptolyngbya sp. AS-A5. Taxonomy (NCBI): domain Bacteria; kingdom Bacillati; phylum Cyanobacteriota; class Cyanophyceae; order Leptolyngbyales; family Leptolyngbyaceae; genus Leptolyngbya; species Leptolyngbya sp. AS-A5. The sequence continues at coordinate 252,744 of NZ_JAMPLL010000003.1, forward strand.
TTTGGACTCTCACAACTGCATCAACTTCGGGGGCGAGTCGGACGCGGCGGTTCGCAGTCGTTCTGCTTGCTGATGAGCAGTTCCAAGAGCGAAACTGCTCATCAGCGATTAAAAGTTCTTGAACAGTCGCAAGATGGATTCTTCATCTCTGAAATGGACATGCGATTTCGAGGGCCGGGTGCGGTGCTTGGAACACGGCAATCGGGCTTACCAGATTTTGCGCTAGCAAGTCTAGTCGAGGATCAAGAAGTGCTGGAAATGGCGCGAGATGCAGCAGAAAGAACTATACAGAAAGACCCAACGATCGAGCGGTGGAACGCCATGAAAGCCGAACTTGACTATCGCTACCGGAGACTCATGGGTGGCGCGATTTTAACTTAGTGCTAGGGTTCGGGAAGGTTTTACGATCGTTGCGAATTTTTGCAGCTTCCGGTTTTATGGCTTCGTCTGCGGTATGTCTTTAGCTAGAAGCTATCTATTCAACTTCTCAGAACTGAGTAGGAGGAATTGCTCAGTGATAATTATTAAAATGTGTTGTATCTTTATAAAACTTATAAGCTTTGATCTATTCTGTTAAGGCTTAGCCAAAAAATACCTTAGACGCATTATTCTACATCCACCTAGTTTTCTCTTCAACTGCTATGGCAACCTTCGTTTTAATTAAATTCGTCGCAGTCGCTTCGCTTGGTTATTTCCTTTTTCTCAGCCTTCTTGCTGGAACCTTGGACAGCCCCTTCACCTTCATTGATGCTGGACTCCTCTGGTTGATTGGTAAAAAAATGTGACCCCACACTGTTAGATTGTGAGGTCAACAACTTCTTCTAGCCCCTGCGTGGGGCTTTTTTCAACTAAGAACCTGGATTTTGCGGATTCTGCTGTGTCACCTGCATCGACTTAACGAGCTGCGCGACTGACTGTTCTAGCGAGGCTCCTGCATCTTGAGCTACCCAACCGCCTTCTGGAGTTTGCTGACGGAACTCAAAATGCAAGTGAGGCCCCGTCGAGTTGCCGGTGCTACCGACCCGACCAATTACGGTTCCTTGCTTCACGACATCTCCGGGCTTCACGAAGATTTCCGACAAGTGAGCATATAGCGTTTGCTGCGATCCATTTGTGTGTTCTAGCGCGATCGCTAACCCATATCCCCCAAAGAAATCCGCCATAATCACGCGACCGGTGAGCGCTGCTAATACCGGAGTTCCCATCGGTGCGCCCAAATCTGTCCCCGTGTGCAGTCGCTGATCGCCTGTGATGGGGTGAACCCGCCAACCAAAGACAGAGGTAATCGCACTGGGAATCGAGAGCGGGAAGAGTAAGCGGACATCCCCGTTACCGGGAAGACCGAGCGGACGAACCGTGCGATTGAAGTAATCTTGGACAAACGAGGGTGGCACGATCGAAGGTGGTGCCCAGCTTGAAGCAGTTTCCGTTGAAGGAGCTTCAGCTTCAGCTTCAGCTTCAGGCTGAGCCGGGTTGAATTTCGGACGAATCACTCCAGAAATTGCTTTGGAAACCGCGTTGGCAATTCCAGTCGTTTTAGGCTTCACCGTCGTTACTTTGGGGGCGGAATCGCGTTTTTCAATCACGATCGAGCTAGGGGGCACGTAGTTAGGTGCCGGATTCTCCGGTGCAGCCTGCGGCTTGACTAAGGGAGATTCCGAGACGGGAGAAGACTGTGGGATCTCGATTTCAACGGGTGGTGCCGGATCAGGAGCTTCTTTTTCCGGAGCGGCGGGTGCAGGAGTGGTAGGCGATGATGCCGATGCAGTCGGCGTTAAGTCCGCAGCCGTGGGCGCAACAACAACCGGAGAAGGCGAAGCGGTCACGCTTGTCTGCAGCGAAGTTGTCGGAGCAGCTTGCGCCAGCGTTATCCCACTACTAAAAACCCCCAGACTACTCAAACATCCGAGCCGTCTTAATAATTGCTTGCGGTTGCGAAGGGGTCGAATCGGGGTGGGTCGCTGCGTCATACGGTAATGTCCTCTCTCAGGCTTGCTCGTGTTCATTCGTCGATGATGACTCTGACTAAGTTCCACTCGATCGCTGCGCTGCACGGTGGGTACGTCGGGCGATTTCTTTACACTAATTAACCACATTCCAGAGACATAGTACCGGTTTTTGGGGACAAGTCCGGAGGGGTAGGCTTAGTTTTACGGAATCCACATATTTGCACAGATTTGGCTGTGAAGTCCGCTGCTATGGAATTCCGTCCGCTATGATGCCTGATTTCTCGCGAGTGAGAACATTTTTCTGGAATATAAAGAGGATTTGGCGCTGAGTAAAAGCGCCGAATTTTGCAGCTTGAAGGTACAGTAGTTTCCCGCAGTTGTCTCAGTTGTGACCTGTCGTAAATTCACAAAAACTTTAATCTTGGAGGAGCCTACTACACTAGCAGCTCAATAAACCGTTACGATGGCAACAGAATTTCGTGGATGCCCCTCATGCACACTTGGCACTGGCAAACCTGGAACGATCTGCCTTATCTCACTTGCAGCCTTCTGGAACCTTGGCAGCACGGCTTTTTTACGCAACAGTTTTCGCCCCGATCGCCGTTTGAACTCACCGAGGTGCTTGATCCGGCGGCTGAGATTTACCGCGTTCATCAGGTGCATGGCAATGTGGTTTTATTGCCTTCTGAGTTGGAGAACCCACACGATCGCAAGAATTTTGCTCAGGCAGACGGATTAATGACGGAGCAATCGCAGCAGGCGGTCTGGGCGTGTAGTGCGGATTGTACGCCCGCTTTGATTGGAGATGTGAAAACGGGGAATGCTGCGGCGGTGCATGCGGGCTGGCGGGGAACGGCGCAAAAAATTGTGCCTGTAGCGATCGAGAAGCTGCGATCGCAAGGGAGCCGACTTGAAGATCTACGCATTGCTTTAGGTCCAGCGATTTCGGGTGAAGTTTACCAAGTTTCACATCAAGTGGCGCTAGAAGTGGGAGCAACGATCGAGCCGAGTCCAGATTTAGACAGGTTAATCAGTTTGCCGAATTCGCCCATTTTAAGGGACTCGACAGAGGGACGATCGCGCTTGGATGTCCGGCGGGTGATTGCAATCCAATTAGAACGAATGGGAATGACGGCAGAACAGATTGCGATCGCGCCTCACTGTACATATCAAGATCCAATCAATTTCTTTTCGTATCGGCGGGAGAAGCTGAAGAAGGTGCAATGGTCGGGCATTGTGAGTCGTGAAGCAGACTGCGGCTGATGTTGGTTTCGCAGTCTAAAGCTTCGTTGCTGTCGGATTTAGGGGGCAAAACCGCTCAAACCGAAGCGGAAAACCTCGTCGAACTCGCGTTCTTTACTTGCCGCGTACCGGATTAGCTCGTCGTACCAAAGCATCTGCAGTGACCGCCAACACCAGAACTGCACCTTGGACAATATTTTTGATGCTTTGATCCTGGTTGAGCAAGTCCAATCCATTGTCTAAACTGCCAATGACCAGCGCACCCAAAATCACTGCCCAAACCGAGCCGCGTCCTCCGAATAAACTGACTCCACCGATAACCGCCGCCGCGATCGCGTTTAACAACAGCGTTGCGCTGATTTGAGTGGCAACGGCGGTACTGCGCGAAGTCAGCATAATGCCTGCTAGGGCAGCTAAAACGGATGCCAAAGTAAAGACCGTCATCTTCATGCCAATGACATTAATCCCGGCGCGTCTTGCCGCTTCTTCATTACCCCCCACCGCATAGAGGTGACGACCAAACGGCGTTTTTCTCAAAATCAGCCAGAACACAAGGACGATTCCCAGCGAAATCAGTACGGCTTGAGGAACACCTTGATAAGTTTGAAATAGAAATACGATCAAGATGATGCTGGCAAAAATCCCTGCAACTTGAGCGATCAACGTTGTAGGTCGCTTCACCGGGAGTCCGGCTTTGACTCGTCGCTGACGTTCATACCAAACCCCGATCGCATACAAAGCAGCAACTGCAAGCGGCAGCCCCCAACCGACGATCGGATTAAGATAGGTCGGTGCCAGCGCCCGAATCGCTGGATCACGCACAATCAGCGTGGTTTGCCGTCCCAATACCAGCAGCAAAAATCCGGCATAGCCGATCGACCCCGCCAACGTCACAATGAATGAGGGAACCCGCAAGATTGCGATAAAGAATCCATTGACTAAGCCGATTAATGCGCCAATCACAAGTGCAGCGAGAATCGAAGGAATTGCCCCCCAATTTTGGTAAACCGAGACGGTCGCCATGACTGCGGCACAAGCTTGCGCCACGGCTGCTAAGCTTAAATCGATCTCACCTAAGAGCAGAACCAAAACCGCAGCAGTGCTGAGAATACTAATAACAACAATTTGTTGAGTCAGGTTGGTTAAATTTCGAGCTTGGAGAAAGACACCGCCCGTTGTGACTTGGAAATATAGCGTGATTAATGCAAGAGTGAAAACAACAGGAAGAAATCCTAAATCACCTCGCATGAGCGATCGCAAGCTAAACGATGATCGCTGAAGATTAGATTGTGGATCGCTCATTTCTGCATTCACCGAGGAGCGATCGTCTTGGCGTGTATTGGTTTTCATGTCATTTCTGAGGTAGGAACGGCAGGATCGCGATGTTCCGCGCCTGTAATGGCGGCGACAACTTGTTCTGAAGTGGAATTTTTGATGTCAAAGGTGGCAGTGCGCTGACCCAAACGCATCACAATGACGCGATCGCAGACCTCAAAAACATCGTGCAAATTGTGGGAAATCACCACAACCGCTAAACCTTGTTGTTTGAGGCGTAGAATGAGATTCAAGACCTGCCGAGTTTGGACGACTCCCAGTGCAGCAGTTGGCTCGTCGAGTAGGACGACTTTAGGCTGCCGTAGAATTGTTTTTGCCACTGCAATACATTGCCGCTGTCCACCAGAAAGCGTCGCCACCGGACGACGAACCGAGGGAATTTTGACATTGAGCGTTCTGAGAACTTCGATCGTGCGGCGTTCCATTTCGGTTTCATCGAGCGCTTTAAGAACGCCTGGAATGACCCATCGATAGGCTTCTCGACCGAGCCACAAATTCGCCACAACATCAAGGTTGTCACAGAGCGCTAAGTCTTGGTAAACGGTTTCAATTCCTAATCGAGTGGCATCTTGCGGTGACGCGATCGACACGGGTTGTCCATCAATCAAAAATTCACCGGAGTCTGGAACATATGCGCCAGACATGGTTTTAACCAGTGTAGATTTGCCTGCGCCGTTGTCTCCGACTAAACCGACCACTTCGCCTGCATATGCCTCAAAATCGACGTTTCTGAGCGCTTGTACCCCTCCGAATGATTTATTGATGTTGCGGAGTTGAAGGCGCGGTTGGAGTCGATCGGAGTGCGGTTCTGTTTGGGTTGGTAAAACTGAGTTGTTCATGTTTTCTGTGTTGAGTTCTGAAGCGGGATGATTCAGAAGCAAAATCACCCACTTTCGTTAGCTCCATGGCTTTCTCGCTGCGTTGCGATCAGCTTCTAGCCTCCTAAATCCCCCACGAGTGGGGGACTTTAAGCCAATTTCGGTACAAAATTCAGAATTTAGAGGCAATCGAATATCTAAGAGACAGAATTAGAGGGAACCTTGTCGATCTGAACCCCCTTGTGCGACTCCTCGACAAATGCCAGTGGTGTCTCCGCTTAGTCCATTACAGACTTGAGCTTTATTTAGATAGCCATCTGCTAGAACGGTTTGCTGAACATTGGTTTTATCGACCGCGATCGGAGTAATCAGCGCCGATGCAACTTGTCCGCCTGATTTGAGTGCGGTTTGTCCATTGACGATCGCGCCCGGTTCGCTGCCTTTGCTCAATGCTGCAACTAACTGTGCAGTGACCTGAGCTTCTTTAGCGATCGGTTTGTAGATGGTCATGGCTTGATCGCCTGTGAGAATGTTCTGGATTCCGGTCAAGGTGGCATCTTGTCCGGTGACGAGAACTTTGCCATCGAGTTTTTGCGCTCTCAAAGCTGCAATCACAGTATTTGCCATGCCATCATTGGCAACATATGCCGCCTGGACATTGTTTCTCTGCTGGGTCAAAATGCCTTCCATGATGGATTGTGCTCTGGCGTTGTCCCAGTTTGGCGTGTACTGATCAAACACTAGGTTCAACTGTTTGCTATCGACCAAGGGTTGCAATGCTTTTAATGCACCTTCCCGGAATTGCAGAGCATTGTTATCGGTCTGCGAACCATTAATCATCACCAAGTTTGCACCAGGCTTGAGACCATAAGCGCCTCTGCGGAATTGATCCGCAATGTATTGTCCTTGGAGTTCACCGACGCGCACGTTATCAAACGATACATAGTAAGTCACATCCGGGTCTTGGATGAAGCGATCGTAAGCGATGACTGGGACTTGACTCGCTTTGGCTTTTTGCACAATCACCGATGCTTTGTCGCTGTCTTGTGGATCAACAACGAGAATGCAGGCACCCTTGGTTAATGCTGCCTCCGCTTGGTTTTGTTGAGTATCTGCATTGTTGTTAGCATTGGCATATTGGATGGTGGCATCTGGAAGTTGGGCTTTGATTTCCTTTTCGAGCAAGGGTCGATCGTAAGCTTCGTATCGAGCCGACGAGTCAGATTCGGGTAAGAGAACACCAATGTTTTTGCAGCCTCTTGCTGCGGCAAATCTTGTATCCGTGTTTGTGCCCGAAGTGGGATTGTTTGCAGAATTATTCGCAGCATTGTTTTGACTGCTACAGGCTGCAAACATTGCAACAATCATTAATGGTAAAAAGCTGTAAATTAGTTTTGAAAAACGTTTCATTTCTGCCGTCCTAGAGTCTGAGTCTTGTAGCGAGCGCGGAGATTCTTTAGTTACTGTGTTGCAGATTTGCGAGGAATTTAACAGCGTCAGCTTGCTACTTCAGGAAGAGTAGAAATAGAAGCTATACTGCTAAGTTTTATATAGACTTTCCTTGTTTCAGCACAGTAACAAAATAGCGATCGTATTAGTTCCTAGTTCTATTACTTTTGAAGTTCAGAGATTAGTTACTAATCGCGATCCCCATCTATTTGACATTAGATTTCTTCGCTTAATTTCAGCCTCTACCGCGAGAATGAGTAGCAGGAGTTACTAAACCTTTCTTCACATCTCTAATCGCGCTATGCGTAAAAATCGCGCTATATCGTGAATTGAGCATTGAAGCGTTGCCCGATCGTTATCGCTTCTTAAAATTAATCTATCCAAGGTAAAAGGCGACGGGTTTTTTAAGTACGGTAAACTGCACTACTACGGGCATTGATTAGAAGGATACGATCGAGCCTGTAAGGAAAAAGCACTATAGGAGAAATCCAGGATGCAAACCACATTCGATTCTAATCAGCGCCGCTTGTTATCCTGCTTAAGTCATGGCGCAATTTTCTTTAGTACAACCTTGTTCTCGATCGGCGTTCCTATTGCAATCAATTTGCTGTCGGATGACCCAGTGGTCAAAGCTAACGCTAAAGAATCGATGAATTTTCACCTGAATGTTTGGTTCTGGGCGGCGGTGATTGGTATCCCGGTCGGAATTCTATCGTTCTTAACCTTTGGATTGGGTGGATTGCTGTTCTTCCCGGTGATTGGATTTGGCTTTTTGCTACATTGGGGATTGACAATTTGGGCGCTTGCACATTGCTTGAGCAAACCCGATGAGCCGTTCCGCTATCCGCTTATTTTCCGATTATTCTAGAAATTTCCAAAATCACTATTAAACCCGTAACGATCGCATTGTTGTGACCGTTACGGGGTTTTGCGTTTAAACGTTGACCGAAGCGCGATCGAGAGATTCAACCAGAGATCGAACGGCTGCAATCATTGCCACTTCGCTATCGAGCTTGTGAATTGCGCTTCCCACGCCCACACCCGAAGCACCAGCAGCGATCGCCAACGGAGCCGTTACGCTCGACAAACCAGATGCACAGAGAACTGGAATGTCGATCGCTCTTGAGATTTCGTAAGCTGCTGCTAAGGTCGGAGCTGCCTTTTCAATCAATCCTAACGCGCCGGAGTGTGCAGGACTCGAAGAAGTTCCGCCCTCGGTTTGAATCATGTCCGCACCTGCTTTTACCAAATCTTCTGCTAGTTGGACTTGCTGATCCAAAGGCAAAATGTGAGGCACAGTTACGGAGAGCGTGACATGAGGCAGGAGAGCGCGAGTTGCTTGAGTCAGCGCCAAAACTTCCTCAGCTTCAAAGCGACGACCTTGAGCGTAGAAACTGTCGAAGTTTCCGATTTCGATTAAATCTGCGCCGGACTCGATCGCCATGACAAATTGTTCAGGCTCGACCGCAGAGACGCAAATCGGCAGGCTGGTCAGTTGTTTCGCCATGCGAATCAGGTCGGCATCGGCAGCGATATCAACGAAAGTAGCACCGCCACGATCGGCAGCCTTAATCACCGCAGCAACGTTGTTTGCATCAAAATTGTTCAAGCCGCTGATGACTTTGAGAGCGCGACCTTGAGCGAGAGCAGTTTGTAGCGTAGAAATCATAGTGTTTCATCATCGTGAAATGAGTACAGATCATTGTGCCAGTATTAGGAGATGTCAGCTAGGGGAGAGCGTCATTATCAATGCAGGAATTAGAGACAGAACGCTTGTGGTTACGTCAGTTCAGGCGAGAAGATTTGGATCGGATGGCAGAAATTTTTGGCGATCCGGTGGTGATGCGATTCATTGCGTCTGGAACAAAGACGCGATCGCAACTCGAAGCAGAATTTCCCATGATCCTTCAGCGCTACAACTGTTCTGAGTTTGGAATGTGGGCAGTGGTTGAGAAAGCAAGTCAAACGTTGCTAGGCCGATGTGGATTGATTTATCTCGATGGAACGCCAGAAATCGAGCTAGGATATGCCCTGGATAAGGCGTACTGGAATCGGGGGATTGCGACAGAGGCATCGATCGCCTGTCTGCGATTTGGATTTGAGCAAGTGGGATTAGAGCGAGTTGTTGCGATCTCACAGCCTGAAAATTTGGCATCGCAACGAGTGATGCAAAAAGTGGGCATGACGTTTGAGAAGAACGCGCACTATTACAAAACTGACGTTGTGTATTACGCTATCTCCAAGAATGAGTTTCACGTTTTGCATGGATAAGCTAATTCTGCTGAGTTTTGATGTCGAAGAGTTTGATGTGCCCGAAGAATACGGTCAAACTCTACCAGAAAGCGTGAAATTCAAGGTCTCGGCGGAAGGCTTGGACAAGGTTTTGCAGTTGCTCGATCGCTTAAATATTCGAGCCACTTTTTTCATTACTGCAAATTTCGCTATTCATCATCCTTCAACAATTCTCGAAATTGCAAAAAAGCATGAAGTTGCGTCGCATGGGTTTTATCATGCTTCGTTTTGTGTGGAAGATTTAGCCCGATCGAAGCAGGCACTAGAAGAAATTACGCATCAAGAAGTCGCTGGATTTAGAATGGCGCGGCTGCAACCTGTGAGCGATCGAGAGATTCAACAAGCCGGATATCGTTACAATTCCTCGATGAATCCTACTTATTTACCGGGTCGCTACAACAATCTTTCTAAACCTCGAATTCCTTATCATTCTGATCGCTTATTAAATATTCCAGTTTCGGTGACACCGTTCATTCGATTTCCTTTGTTTTGGTTAAGCTTTAAGAACCTGCCTTTACCGCTTTATAAGCTCGCTTCTCGAATTACATTAAACTGGGATTCTTACATCAATTTGTATTTTCATCCCTGGGAATTTACGAATATTCGAGGGTATCAATTACCGGGATATATTAAAACACGATCAGGGCGGGAGATGCTCGATCGCTTGGAGAATTATTTGAGGTGGGTCAGCGCGATCTGTACGTTCGCGACGTTCTCTGAGTTTCAAGCAAAGCTAGATTCTGGTAGCTTGTTTAAACTCTTGTGAGTAGCCAAAAGGTATGGCGTAGTTTTCTAAAGTGGAGCTGACGGGAGTCGAACCCGTGTCCAAACTGGGTATTTACTCTGTCAATCGTTCACAGGTTTAGCTTCTCTAATCCTCGAAGCGGGAACTATCCTTTGTCCCGGATAATGGGATGCTCTGGTATTGTCTTAGCTAAACCGCCAACCAAAGGTGAAGATTTAGCGCAACCGTTGGGGTTTGCTTACTGCCTTTAACGGTGTCAGACTGTAAGCGCTCGAACCTGAATTAGAGGTGTTTTATGCTGCAACAGGTGCAGTTTTACGAGCGAAAGGTACGATGTTGTTTGCATCTATTGTTTTGAGCCTAGATTTACGAGAGTGGACTCCCTCTCGACCTGCATCTCGACGGAACGTTCGCCAACCTGTCGAAACCGTTACAGCCCCGTGATGTTTTCTTATTATAGCGCGAGATTCTGATCTGTGTGGAGCTTTTGCTCGATCGTGTTAAATGCTGCAATGTTAGGTTGTACGCTGAACGTAGTCTAAGCGCATTCTGCTGCTAACGGAGAGCTCCCGATCGCAGAATGCTCAAAATCAACCACAGCCCTAGGAAGCTTGCTGCTGCAAACAGAACATCGCTCACCCAAGTTACCTGACTCAATTGGGTGTTGGAAGAAATGATCGCTGCACCCATAATCAATGATCCGACCACAATACTAAATGACATGCGATTTGCAGAAGCATCGATCGTGCGGCGGAGCGGTTCTGCTTCTCGAATGGAAAGATTCCACTGCAAAGTTTCTGAAGTCACGCGATCGAGTAAGAGTTCCACTTGGCGCGGAGACTGGAGTGAGAGGTTCTTCACGTCGAGCGCGGTTCGCAATAAAGCAATTAAAGGCGCTTCACCCACAATCTGCCGCTGAAATACTTCAGTCATCATCGGGCGAATTTTATTTGGGATATTGAAGTTTGGATCAAGCGATCGAGCAATGCCTTCTAGGTTGGCGATCGCTTTTGCACAAAGTCCTAAGTTTCCAGGAACCCGCACTTTGTTATCTCGAACAATTTGCAGCACTTCATACACCAATTTGCTGAAGTTCACTTGAGAAATGTTCAAGCTATAGTAGCGCCGCAATAGGCGATCGAATTCAGTTTCGAGCTTGACGCGATTGATCGGTTGAACGGGGGGTGCAAGCTGCAAGACTAGCTGAGTGCAGCGCTGAGCATCCAGATTGACGATCGCTAACACTAATTCCAGAATCAATTGCTGAGTGCGGGGATCAAGCCGCCCAACCATGCCACAGTCGAGCAGTGCGACCCGTCCATCATTGAGATAGAAAACGTTACCGGGATGCGGATCAGCGTGGAAGAAGCCATCTAAACAGATCTGCTGAAAGAAGGCTCTGAGCAATAGAGTGGAGATATCTTCTCGCTGCTGTAAGTCCGTGGTGCCATCAAAGCCGATCGGTGGAAGCGCAGATAAGATTGCGACTCCATCGAGCCATTCCATTGCAATCAGTTTATCGGTAGTGTATTCCCAGTAGATTTGAGGCACGACTAACTGCTTGGAGTCGAACCAGCGCGTATTGCTTAAGTTATGCCGCAGTTGATCGGTATATCGAGCTTCTTGAGTGAAATCGAGTTCATATCTGAGCGCTTCGGCAAACTCTTCTGCGATCGAGACGATATCGTAATACTGACCAAATTCGGTCTGAGCAACTAGGCGAGCGATGAAGCGAATCAGGGAGATGTCTTGCTCGACCACGGCGCTGAGTCCGGGGCGCTGGACTTTGAGTGCAACGGGGCGACCGTCTTTGAGAACGGCGCGATGAGTTTGAGCGATCGATCCTGCGGCGACGGGTTTGTAGTTGATGGAGGCGAAGATTTCTTCGAGCGGCTGGCTAAATTGCTTTCGTAACATGACTTCGACTTCTGCCCAGTCGATCGGTGGCACTTCGGCTTGTAGAGTAGAAAGGGCATCGATGTATTCGGCGGGCAGGAGGTCGGGACGGGTGCTGAGAAGTTGCCCAAGTTTGACGTAAACGGGGCCTAAATCGACCAGAATGTTGCGAAGTACGGCGGGCGGTGGCAGTTTGGGTTCATCGACTTTGCCTCCGGTGAGCAGTCGCCGCATATAGTCCCACCCGTTTCGTAGGACAACTTCTACGATTTCACCTTGACGTGAACTGGTTTGGACAAGTCTAGAAAACATGAAAGAAATCCGGTTAGGGTGAAGGCGAAGCACTGTCTCCTAAAGTAGCGTAAACGTGATGGTTTCAGCTATCTACTCTGGGGTGGAAGAGGACTCGTTTGCATCGGTTGAAAGTTTCGGATAACCGTCCAAGCGATCGCGGAAAAACAGGTTAGTCTAGGAATAACGCGATGCGAAGGAGACGCGGCATGAATCGGGTTTGGAGCGTGGCAAGTAAGGCGTTTGGTAGTGTATTTCTCTGCGCTGGGGGTGTCGTTTCGATCTCGCTGTTTTTATTGATCTTGGCGCTGCATCCTCCGGCGTGGGCTTCGGCGCTGTTGTCGATTTTGCTGGTGTTTTTTGGCTTGGCTCCGAGCGCGATCGGGGGGTTGCTGCTTTATGTGAGTTCTAAGGCGCATCGTCGGGCGATTCGCGATCGCTTTTTTCAGTTGCTGCATTTGCGGCAGGGGCGGATTTCGGTGCTTGAGTTTTCTAGGGCGACGCAGTTGGAGCCTCAGATGGCACAGCGGCATCTTGATCTGTGGGCGCGGGAGTATGATGCGAATTTTGAGGTGAGCGATGCGGGTGAGATTTATTATGTGTTCTCAACTGAGCGCTTGCTGCCGCCTGGGGGTCAACCGCTTGAGGTGATGCGTCAGGTTGTGCGGGATGTGTTGCGATCGTTTTAAGGTTGGTGTTTTCGTTCGCCCATGCGTTGCGCCAACATCTTTTTAATTTGTGAGAATTGCCTTTCTTCAATCGTTGTGCAGTTCAGTCCCGGCAACGGGACTTAACATTTGCAAGTTATAGTGCGATCACCTAAAAATAGTGCAAATATTTTGACATCTCACCCCGCCTGAAACGGAATCACCCTGCCACCAAGCGCCTGCACGATCGTCGTTGTATTCGCCGCCATCATCTTAATGTACGTCTCCCCACTACTTCCCACAGCACCGATCGAATCTGAATACAACTGTTGGGGCGCTAACTTCACCCCCGCCTCTTGCGCCACCGTCTGAATCAACGCTGGATTAATCGTCGTCTCTGCAAAAATCGCTGGAACCCGCGCCGACCTAATCGACTGCACCAATCGCTGCACCGTCTGAGCGCTTGGTTGCTCCTCTGTGCTAATCCCAATCAGCGTCCCTGCGATCGCCAATTGATATGCCTTGCCGTAATACTGAAACGCATCATGCGTCGTTACAAGGAGACGATTTGCGGCAGGAATCGTCTGAACCTGCTGCTTAATCCAGCCATCCAAGCGATTCAACTCGGCAATCAGACGATCGGCATTCTGCGTCATCTTCTCGCGATCGTTTGGCACCAGTTGAACCAGTGCATCCCGAACCACGCTCGTCATTTTTGCCACATTTTGCACATCTCCCCAAACGTGCGGATCAGGAACCTTTTGCCCCTCTTTTTCAAGCTGGAGTGGCGTAATCACTTCTCCCACGGCGACCTGACGCGCATTCACTCCGGCTGCCTTTATCAAGCGAATCAATCCCGGCTCTAAGTTATAGCCGTTATACAAAATCAAATTCGCCTTTTCCATTGCGACAGTATCCGCTGGAACAGGCTCGTAGGTATGTGGATCGGCTCCCGGCTTGAGAATTCCAATCACCTGCACCGAATCACCCGCGATCGTCGAGGCTAAATCCGTCAAAATCGTACTGGTCGAAACCACCTGCGGCTTCTGATTCGTCGATTGCTCCTGTTGCCCGCAGCCATGCAGCCAAAGCGCAATCGCACCTCCAGCTATGAATTGCCCAAACTGCCGCCGATTCCACCCCTGTCTCATGGCTCCTCACCGATTTCTCTGACGGAAACCAATTTATCGTGAAGCGTTTAGCAATTCGATCGCTCTAAAGCGAGAAATTTTCTTCGTCGTCAATCTGCACATCTAAACTAGCAGACAATACTTCAGCCACCATCGCTTCAAGCTCTGCCGCATTAATGCCACGATCGGCTTGATTCTGCATCGGATTGGTTAGGGGAAGCAGGCGCAAGCGGCGATCGTCCTGAATCAGATCAAACTGCGAACCGTCTGCGGTTTTGCTCAACTGAATGTAATCAAAACTGTAGACATTGAGATAAAGCGTCTGGTTTGCCACCATCGTTGCTCGATGTGGATCAGCAAACACCTCAAGAATGCAGCCTTCTCCTTCGCTCGTTGTTTTGCCATCGTGCGTGTGGATATAGCGAACCCGGCTCAAATCGGTTAAGACGCGCTGCATATCTTGCTTGTCGATGATCGTGCCATCGTCAATAATGCAGGGGGCAGGAATTCGAGCATTGCGAGAAAATGAATCGTGGCTCATGACACAAGCAAGTCAAAGGGTAGACGGAAGTTAAGACCAAGCCTAGCTCAAGTTCTGACTCAAGTTAGATGCTTCCTATCGCAATTATGGCTGCAAATCGGGATTGCGATCCTGACTAAAGGTATTAGAAGTTTACGTTATGTGAATTGATCGGGAACAATGATTATCCAAGCTCTGAATCAATGCCTTGCCGCGCTTATGTTTTACACCTGTTTACCGCTTCCCACGTCCGCAAATTTAGACTTTCGTGGGATTGCTCGATTTGCGCCGATCGTGGGTTTAATGGTGGGTTTAATCGTAGGCGCTTTAGATTGGGGTTTAGCTTGGCTCGGTGTTCCGATCTTAACTCGAAGCGCGATCGCTGTGGCGGTTTGGGTGGCGATTACGGGCGGCTTGCATCTCGATGGCGCAATAGATACAGCCGATGGGCTGGCGGTGATGAATCCTGAGCGACGGCTAGAAGTGATGGCAGATAGCGCAACCGGGGCATTTGGGGCAATGACGGCTGTAATTTTGCTGTTGCTCAAAACGATCGCGCTCAGCGATTTGGGGCAGGAGCGGGTGTGGCTTTTGGCGGGGGTGGCAGGTTGGGGACGTTGGGGGCAATTGGTGGCGATCGCTCGATATCCGTATCTCAAGCCGACTGGAAAGGGAGCGTTTCATAAAGAGGCAATCCGATCGCTCTGGGAAGCGGTGCCGACGCTCGTGGTGTTGGTTGCGCTAAGTTTAGTGGTGCGTCCGTGGATGATTGCGGGAGGCGCGATCGCAGTACTAGTGGGCGCTTGGTTCAATTGGAAGTTGGGCGGACAAACCGGAGATACCTATGGGGCGATCGTGGAATGGACAGAGGCGCTATTGCTCTGTTTGCTGACTGCGGCTTAAGCAAGCTCCACAGCTTTTACAAAAATAGGCATCTGAATCGTGAAACGCGAGACCACACTTTGAACATAAAACTTGAATTTGATCCGCAGTTTTTACCAGCCGTTTGATCAAATCTCCAAGCTGCCAGGGAATCAATACAATCCCAGTCAATACCATCAGAGTCGTGAGAAATCGCCCCATTTCTGAAATTGGCGTAATGTCTCCCAGCCCTGCGGTAGAAATCGTAGAAACAGAGAAATATACCGCATCTAAGAATGTTCCAAACTTGGGATTAACGGTATGTTCAACTTGATAAATGAGTCCTGAGAAAACAAAAATAATCGAGAGAATCGTAAAAATAATTCGCGTAAAGATTGCGCCGTCTTCGTTGCTAACATAGCCAAAAATTGTTTTGCCTTGAATAAACCGAATTAATCTAAGAATCCGAAACCAACGAAAAATCCTCAAATAACCTACGTTTGTTCCGATGAGAAAAGGCGCGATCGACAATAAATCAATCACCGAATACAAACTAAAAATAAATTTCAGTCTTCGTTCAGCGCACCAAACTCTTAAACCGTATTCGATCACGAAAACTGCAAGAATTAAGTGTTCGATCGCATCCAAAATTTGTCTAACTTCAATCGGAATCTTGTATGTTTCTGCAACAAAAATTCCCGAAGAAACTAACACCAGCCCCGTGATGAAGAGATTAATTCCTTTTCCTACTGGTGTATCAATATCTTCAAGATAAAACGCAATTCTTTCGCGCAAGAGCAACATACACAAATAAGATGCTGGGTCTGAGACATTTTGACGCAAAACCCAGCATTTTTAGAAAGAGATTTGGCAACTTTTAACTCGACAGCGCGTAGCGCACCAGTTGACACAAGCGCTGTCTCAACGTCTCCAACCCCAACCGCTCATTCGCCGAAATAAACGCCGCTTGCGGAAATTCCTCACGCGCGATCGCTAATTGTTCTGCATCTACCTGATCGATTTTGTTAAAGGCTAAAAGCGCAGGCCCCGGAGTAATCGGCATCTCAGACAGAATTTGCATCACCGCTCGAATCTGACTTTGCCAAGCTGGATGCGATAAATCAACCACATGCAGAAGTGCATCCGCTTCGGTAACTTCTTCTAACGTTGCCCGAAACGCATCCATCAGCGAGGGTGGTAACTCATGAATAAATCCAACGGTATCCGTTAATAGAATCTGTGTATTTTGATGAGTTTCCGAGTCTGTTACAGTTAATCTCCGAGTGGTTGGATCAAGCGTTGCAAATAATTGATCTGCTGTATAGACTTCTGCATTCGTTAAAGCATTAAGCAAAGTCGATTTACCCGCATTCGTATAACCCACCACTGCGATCGAGGGCACCTCTTCATGCTGTCTTCGCTGTCTTAATCGGGCACGATGCGCCTGAAGCTGGTTGACTTCCTGCTGGAGCCGCGTAATGCGTCGCTGAATTGCCCGTCGTTCAGTCTCTAGCTTCGTTTCTCCAGGCCCTCTTGTCCCAATCCCACCCCCGAGTCGAGACATCGCCTGTCCACGTCCTGCAAGTCTCGGCAGCATATATTCGAGTTGCGCCAACTCAACCTGAAGCTTTCCGGCTCCCGATTGAGCGCGTTGAGCAAAAATATCTAAAATCACTTCGGTACGATCGACAATCCGCACTCCAATCTGCATTTCCAAATTGCGAATTTGAGCGGGTGAAAGATCGCGATCGAACACGATCAAACTGGCTCCAACCGTTTGAGCCGCCAAGGTGATTTCCTGGACTTTTCCTTCTCCCACAACGGTCTGAGGATGGGGACGCGGACGTTTTTGCGTCATTGTTTGCAGCACTTCGCCACCTGCGGTTTCTACCAGCCGCGCCAGTTCTTGTAGCGCCGTTTTGAAGGCTTGCGGAGAGAATTCGTCCGTTTGCAGTCCCACAATGAGCACCTGATCGTGATCGCGATCGACTTGCTGCGCGACATACTCCCGCCGGAACTCTTCTTCCAGCCCCTCAACCAGCGCCAAAAAATCCTGCTCTGCGATCACATCCAAGCTCAACGGCGGCGAAATCGTCCAATTTGCCTCTGGGTGTGGTACCAAATGCGCCAAATACGCATTTCTTACATAGCCAGTCGCGCCGCCCCCTCTGCGCTCAAATCCTCCTCCTGTCAGCGTTAACGCTACAAACACATCCAAACGCTGAAGCGCCATCACCGTCAGCATCGATTCTCCGGGCGGGTCTTGCTTTAATTGGGTAGCAATACAGCGAATTCCACACAACCGCTCTGCCCCGTAGCGTGGAAGCTCTAGCATCGGAATCTGAGTTTGCCTCATCGTCCCGACTCCAACGCGAATCACTTGACCGCGACGATTCACATAAGCACAGACAGGCTGACTAATTTCGCAGCTAATTGCAGCAATACGCTGAGCAAACTCAGACGTGGTAATGCGATCGCCGGGTAAGCGTTGATGATACAACCGTTGTAGTTGCTTAATCTGGCTTGATTTTAGACCGTTGAGGTTGCCGTAGACCGTTTCGATAACTCACTTTGCCAAACGCGACTTAATTTCTATCTTAGATCGCCCTTGTCGGTTGGGAATCGGGGAGCGCCATAGATTCTCATCCTGTGAAGTCACAGGATTTTTAGCAACACTTCACCCAACTCGAACACACTTCGCCCGTTTTGCCGTAGTAAAACTCTTTCTTCCAGATTGGGGCGCGATGCTTGAGCGTATCGATCGCATACTGACACGCCTCAAACGCTTCCTTGCGATGCGGACAACCTACTGCAATCAACACACTAATCTCGCCAATCTCTAACCGTCCGACTCTGTGATGAATCACCACGTGAGTCACGTCAGTCCACGTTTGGCGAATCTCTGCTGCAATTTGTTTGAACACCGCAATCGCCATCGGTTCATAAGCTTGATACTCCAGATGCAGCACCGAAAAGCCTTCGCTATTGTTGCGAACCATGCCGCTCATCAGCACGATCGCACCATTCGCCGCATCATCCGCCTGTTTGTAAACCTCCTCGACCGACAAGGGCACGATCGTAATTACAAGCTGATCATTCGGATGAGCAGAAACCGACTTAGCGCCGACCAAAGAAATTACCATAGCATTTGTGTAACATTTCATTCACATCTTAGCGGTCGGTGACTAGCGTAATCTTGCCTCAATTTCAACTCTGTTAAGTTCAGTAAATTTTTATGCTTGATAAAATAACCTCGTTTGCTCGAAAACCCGCATGATTTCAGAGTTTCATTAATCTTTAATCAGAAATTCCGATAAGAAATGCAAGATTTGACAAACAGATTCTCTACCTTTGGTCGTAGCTCTGAGAGCGTAACTTTCATTAATCTATTGAACTAGCGATCGAGCGATTTGATCTCCGGGCAACTCAATCTAAACTGATCCACTTATGAAATTCGAGTAGTCAAATTATATGGCGACTAAATTTCCGAAATTTAGCCAGGATCTTGCGCAAGACCCAACCACACGGCGACTCTGGTATGGAATTGCAACCGCGCACGACTTTGAAAGTCACGATGGGATGACTGAAGAGAAGCTGTATCAAAAGATATTCGCGACTCACTTTGGTCATGTTGCAATCATTTTTCTTTGGACATCTAGCCTGTTGTTCCATGTCGCATGGCAAGGCAATTTCCCTCAGTGGAGCAAAGATCCGCTCCACGTTCGCCCGATCGCTCACGCGATCTGGGATCCTCAATTTGGTAAGCCTGCGATCGAGGCTTACACCCAAGGCGGAGTCGATTATCCGGTGAACATCGCTTATTCAGGCGTGTATCACTGGTGGTATACGATCGGCATGAGAACTAATGCTGACCTGTATCAAGGCGCAGTCTTTCTGCTCTTGATTGCGGCATTGTTCCTGTTTGCCGGTTGGCTCCACCTCCAGCCGAAATTCCGTCCGAGTTTGGCTTGGTTCAAAAATGCTGAATCTCGATTAAACCACCACTTGGCTGGATTGTTTGGGGTTAGCTCTCTGGCTTGGGCAGGTCACTTAATCCACGTTGCGATCCCCGAATCTCGCGGTCAGCACGTCGGTTGGGAGAACTTCCTGTTCACGCTGCCACATCCCGCAGGCTTAAAGCCGTTCTTCACTGGGAACTGGAGCGTTTACTCACAAAGTCCGGATACCGCAGATCATATCTTTGGAACGGCACAAGGTTCAGGTTCTGCTATCTTGACCTTCCTGGGTGGATTCCATCCACAGACTGAATCGTTGTGGTTGACGGACATGGCGCATCACCATTTAGCGATCGCCGTGATTTTCATCATTGCGGGTCATATGTACCGCACGAACTTTGGCATTGGTCACAGCATCAAAGATATTCTCAACGCGAAGAACTTCTTTGGTAATCGGATCAATGGTCAAGGAAACTTGCCACACGCAGGGCTATACGACACGTATAACAATTCGCTGCACTTCCAGCTAGGGATTCACCTTGCTGCTTTGGGAACGGCGCTTTCAGTGGTGGCGCAGCATATGTACTCGATGCCGCCTTATGCGTTCATGGCGAAAGACTTCACAACGCAGGCATCGCTTTACACACACCATCAATATCTAGCTGGATTTTTCATGGTGGGTGCATTCGCTCATGCTGGAATCTTCTGGGTACGAGATTACGATCCAGACAACAATGAAAACAACGTTCTAGCTCGATTGCTGGGACATAAAGAAGCACTGATTTCGCACCTGAGCTGGGTTTCGCTGTTCTTGGGCTTCCACACGCTTGGACTCTATGTTCACAATGATGTTCAAGTCGCGTTTGGCGTACCAGAAAAGCAAATTCTCATCGAACCTGTGTTTGCTCAATTTGTGCAAGCCTCTCACGGTAAAGCACTCTATGGCTTCAATGCGTTGCTGTCTAACCCAGATAGTATTGCATCGAATCCGGGAGCAGCTTACTTACCAGGCTGGTTGGATGCAATTAACAGTGGTACGAATTCATTGTTCCTGACCATTGGGCCGGGTGACTTTTTGGTACACCATGCGATCGCGCTTGGTTTGCATGTGACAACGCTGATCTGTCTGAAGGGTGCGCTGGATGCTCGCGGTAGCAAGTTGATGCCAGACAAGAAAGACTTTGGCTTTAACTTCCCGTGTGATGGCCCAGGTCGTGGCGGTACTTGCCAAATTGCTTCTTGGGAACAATCCTTCTATTTGGCTACGTTCTGGATGCTGAATACGATCGGTTGGGTGACGTTCTACTGGCATTGGAAGCATCTGGCGATCTGGTCAGGTAACGTGGCTCAGTTCAATGAAAGCTCAACTTATCTGATGGGATGGCTGCGAGATTATCTCTGGCAGTATTCAGCACCGTTGATCAACGGATACAACGTCTACGGAACCAGCAATCTATCGGTTTGGGCGTGGATGTTCCTGTTTGGTCATTTAGTCTGGGCAACTGGCTTTATGTTCCTAATTAGCTGGCGTGGATATTGGCAAGAGCTAATTGAGACGCTAGTGTGGGCGCACGAGCGTACACCGCTGGCAAACTTGATTCGATTCAAAGACAAGCCTGTTGCATTGTCGATCGTTCAGGGTTGGTTAGTGGGTCTAGTGCATTTCACGGTGGGTTATATTCTGACGTATGCAGCGTTCTTGATTGCTGCGACGACGGGTAAATTTGCTTGATGTGCTGCTAACAACTGCGGCTAAATACTAAAAAAAGGATGAAGTCAAATGGCTTCATCCTTTTTTCGTTTCGATTGTCTAGCGATGAGCAATTTTTGGGGAATGATTCGGTTTAATGTTTCACGGTTCCCGCCGATTGATTGAACAATAATTCTCGCGCCTGATCCGGACTAATTTGTTCTGCTTTGAATGCTTCCGCTTTCTCGTAGGCTCGAATGGTTGCTGGACGGGCTTGAATCGCCTCAAACCAACGCTTTAAATTCGGAAAATCTTCGAGTTTCTGTCCCTGCCGCTCATATGGAACAATCCACGGATAACAAGCGATGTCCGCGATCGAATACTCACCCGCCACATATTCTCGATCGCTCAGTCGCTTATTCAACACGGCATACAATCGCCCCGTTTCATTCACGTACCGATCGATCGCATAAGGAATTTTCTCTGGCGCATATTGGCTAAAGTGATGATTTTGTCCCGCCATTGGGCCTAAGCCGCCCATTTGCCAAAATAACCATTGCAGCACCTCAGTCCGACCCCGCAAATCTGAGGGAATGAGTTGTCCTGTTTTTTCGGCAAGATATAACAAAATTCCGCCCGATTCAAAGACCGAGATCGGATCACCACCGCCTGTGGGATCGCGATCGACGATCGCAGGAATTCGGTTATTCGGAGCAATTTTCAGAAAGTCTGGCTGAAACTGATCCCCTTTACCAATGTTGATTGGCACAAGATTGTAGGATAATCCCACTTCTTCGAGAAACATCGTGATTTTGTGTCCGTTTGGCGTTGTCCAATAATAAAGATCGAGCATAATGACTCCGATAACTAATGCCTAAATTCTAGAAACTCCCTGAATTCTAGAAACTCTATGTCAAAAGTTTTGATGCTCCGGAGCGAATCCGGCAGAATGGAAATATGAATCAAGTGGATTATTTGCGGATTAGCTTAGTCGATCGCTGTAACTTTCGATGTCTGTACTGTATGCCTGAAGGCAGCGATCTTGAATATGTATTGCAGCAAGACTTACTCACTCAAGAAGAATTAACCACGCTGCTGAGAGAAGTTTTTATTCCGGTTGGGTTTACTCGATTTCGATTAACGGGTGGAGAACCGTTGATTCGTCCGGGAGTGGTGGACATTGTGAGAACGATCGCGCAATTTCCCGAAACGCAAGATCTATCGATGACGACGAATGCGTTTTTGCTCGAATCGATGGCGCAAGATCTTTATGACGCTGGTTTGAGACGAATTAATATCAGTCTCGATTCGCTAGAGCCAGAAACCTTCGACCGCATCATTGGCAATCGCGGTCGATCTCGCTGGCAACAAGTTTGGAGCGGAATTCAAACCGCTTACCGGATTGGATTTAATCCGCTTAAATTAAACGTCGTGGTGATTCCGGGCGTCAATGATCATGAGGTGCTTGACTTGGCAGCATTGAGCGTCGATCGCGAATGGCACGTTCGATTTATTGAATTCATGCCGATCGGAAACGGTGAATTATTTAACGATCAAGGTTGGATTGACTCAGAAACCATTCGTCAACAGATTCGGAAATGCTGGGGACTCACTGAAGCAAACGTCAGAGGAAATGGCCCCGCAGATGTATTTAAGATTCCAGGAGCAAAAGGAACATTAGGATTTATTAGTCAGATGTCAGAATGTTTTTGCGATCGCTGCAATCGAATGCGCCTCTCCGCCGATGGCTGGCTCCGTCCTTGCTTGCTGAATGAGATCGGACAAATTGATCTCAGAACCCAACTGCGATCGGGCGTTTCAACCAGAGAACTCTGTCAACAAGTGAGCGAACTACTCGGACTAAAGCCAGAGATTAACTACAAGCAGCGTCAATCTGGAACCACTGGAAAATATCACCGCACCATGTCACAGATTGGCGGCTAAACATTTGGTTTTTTCACCTGAACTCGGTAGGATGAGCAATAGGGTTAAACGACAGATGTACTAATCATGCCGAGAATGCCTTGTCTGTCATACGATCGCGGAACGCTGATTCTGCACCCGCCACCCAGAGGGAAAGCTTGGGTCGAGTTTGCGGTGTGGGACGATCGCATCGAGAAATTTCGCATTCCGGCAAATCAATATCGGGTATTAGTTCTAGCGCTGCGATCGGAAGGAACCGAAATCGACGATCGCGCCAAAGGATTCGACGCGATCGAGCTTGTGTCCTCGGTCGAAATGGAGCCTTATCCACATCAGAAAGAAGCACTCGCAGCCTGGAAAAATGCAGGACGATTGGGGGTTGTCGTCTTACCCACTGCCGCAGGTAAAACCTACCTCGCACAACTAGCGATTCAATCCACGCAGCGCAGTACCTTGATCATGGTTCCAACGCTGGACTTGATGCACCAGTGGTACGCCAACTTATGCGCGGCATTTCCTGATATTGAAATTGGCTTGCTGGGGGGTGGATCACGCGATCGTACTCCCATTTTGATCGCAACTTACGATAGTGCTGCAATCAACGCCGAAACACTAGGCAATCAATATGCGCTGCTGGTTTTTGATGAATGCCATCACTTGCCGAGTAGCTTTAATCGAGTCATTGCAGAGTACGCGATCGCACCCTACCGATTAGGACTAACGGCAACGCCTGAGCGATCCGATGGGAAACACGAAGATCTAAAACTATTAATCGGTGAAGAAGTTTACAGGAAAACAGCAGAAGAATTATCCGGATCAGCACTCGCAAAACACGAAGCGATTCAGATTAAAGTATCACTTTCCAAACACGAACGCGAACGCTACGATCAACTCATTCAAATTCGTAACACCTTTCTAAAAGAATCAAATATTTACCTTAGTAATGCTCAAGGCTGGCAGCGATTTGTGCAGGCGAGTGCACGATCGACCGCCGGACGCAGAGCGATGTTAGCTCACCGAGAAGCAAAATCGATCGCATTCGGAACCGAAGGAAAATTACGAGTTCTCGCCGATCTGCTTGCCCGTCACTACCCGGAGCGCACCTTAATTTTTACCGACGATAACGCCACCGTTTACCGCATCTCTCAGGATTTGCTAATCCCCGCAATCACGCATCAAACGCCTGTGAAGGAACGTCATGAGATTCTGACTAAATTTAAGCAAGGGGAATATCGATCGCTCGTTGCCTCCCGCGTCCTCAATGAAGGCGTGGATGTCCCCGATGCCAGTATCGCGATCGTGCTTTCAGGCACCGGATCAGCGCGAGAATACATTCAGCGCATGGGACGCATTCTGCGAAAAAGCAAAGATCCCACCAAACTCGCAATCCTGTATGAAGTTGTGGCAGAAGACACCAACGAAGAAGGAGTTTCCAGACGACGCAACCCGACACAAAAAACCAAACCACGATCGCCCGCTCGTCAACTCGAATTAGTCCCTTACTCAGCCCCGCCCACCGTGATTCCACGCGCCGCAGAAGGCGAAGCAAATTACGACGATTGGTAATTCACATTTTCTGATAAGATTAACGGTTCTGACCCCTCATTAATCGACTTGCTGGAAGGAGACTTTTCATATGGCTCGGATGTATTATGACGCTGATGCCAACTTAGATTTACTTGCGGGCAAAACGATCGCAATTATCGGTTACGGTTCTCAAGGACACGCACACGCCCTCAACCTGAAAGACAGCGGCATGAACGTCATCGTCGGGCTGTATCCAGGGAGTAAGTCTGCGACTAAAGCGAAAGAAGCGGGCTTAACGGTTCACTCCGTTGCAGATGCCGCGAAAGCTGCGGATCTGATCATGATTCTGCTCCCCGATGAAGTGCAGAAGAGCGTTTACAAAAACGAAATTGCGCCAAACTTGAGCGCGGGAAATGTGCTGCTGTTCGCACACGGCTTTAACATTCATTTTGGTCAGGTTGTGCCCCCGGCTGATGTCGATGTGGTGATGGTTGCGCCCAAAGGCCCAGGACATCTCGTGCGTCGCACCTACCAGCAAGGTCAAGGCGTTCCGGCTCTGTTTGCGGTGTATCAAGACGCAACCGGACAGGCTCGCGATCGTGCAATGGCATATGCAAAAGGGATCGGCGGCACTCGCGCTGGCATTTTGGAAACCACCTTCCGCGAAGAAACCGAAACCGATTTGTTCGGCGAACAAGTGGTTCTCTGCGGTGGCTTGAGCGCATTGATCAAAGCGGGATTTGAAACCCTGGTTGATGCTGGATATCAGCCAGAGCTTGCTTACTTTGAATGCCTGCACGAAGTCAAACTCATCGTCGATCTGATCGTCGAAGAAGGGTTGGCAGGAATGCGCGACAGCATTTCTAACACGGCAGAATACGGCGATCTCACTCGTGGCCCTCGGATTGTCAACGATTCCACTCGCGCTGAGATGAAGAAGATTCTCAACGAAATCCAAACCGGACAGTTTGCGCGGGAATTTGTGCTGGAAAATCAGTCGGGTAAAGCTGGATTTACAGCAATGCGCCGACGTGAGGCAGAACACCCGATCGAAGAAGTCGGCAAAGACCTGCGATCGATGTTTAGCTGGCTGAAGAAAGTCTAATTAGTCTTTAGCTTTATTCACATCCCTCACCGCTTCTTCAGTGCGACGGTGGGGGTTTGTTTTGGGTTGCCAACTGGGAAAAGCATTCACCAAGAGTTGATCGATCGTGGTTCTCGCTTGAAGGCTATAACGCCCAACTTCAGACGGCAAAAACTGATCGCCAAATCCAACAAAAACGATACTAAACAACACTAAAAACTCAACTGGAATCTTATTACGCATAGAGTTGAAACTGCGGGAAACTATCATGATCTACAGTTAGTTATCCCAAGAACTAAAATGCGTCATCTTTATCCTGCGATCGAGCCTTACCAGTCGGGGATGCTGCCCGTCTCCGACCTGCATACGATCTACTACGAGCAGAGCGGCAACCCCAACGGAAAACCTGTTGTCTTTCTGCATGGTGGGCCTGGCGGTGGCACCATTTCAATCTATCGACAGTATTTCGACCCGGAGAAATGGCGGATTATCCTGTTTGATCAGCGCGGAGCCGGAAGAAGCACACCCCACGCTGAACTGAGGGAAAACACAACCTGGGATCTCGTCGGTGACATTGAGAAACTCCGATCGCACCTCCAAATCGATCGCTGGGTCGTCTTTGGCGGCAGTTGGGGCAGCACTTTATCGCTCGCCTATAGCCAAACGCATCCCAATCGCTGTCTTGGCTTAATCCTGCGCGGCATCTTCTTACTCCGACGTAAAGAGATCCTTTGGTTCTATCAAGAAGGCGCAAGCTGGATTTTTCCCGATGCTTGGGAGCAGTATCTCGCGCCCATTCCACCCGAAGAACGCGACGATATGGTTTCGGCGTATTACCGACGGTTGACCAGCGATGATGCAGAAATTCGGGCGATCGCCGCAAAAGCCTGGTCGGTTTGGGAAGGCAGCACCAGCCGATTAATTGTTGATCCAAACTTGCAGAGTAAGTTTGCTCAAGATGACTTTGCAGAAGCGTTTGCGCGAATTGAGTGTCACTACTTTATCAATCGCGGCTTTTTTGAAACCGATGAGCAACTGCTGCAAAACTGCGATCGTATCGCTCACATTCCCACCGTAATTGTGCAAGGACGCTACGATGTCGTTTGTCCGATGGCTTCAGCTTGGGATTTACACCAGGCGCTACCCAAGGCAGAATTTATCGTCGTTCCCGATGCAGGGCACTCGATGATGGAGACAGGAATTCTTAGTGCCTTAGTCGATGCTACCGATAGATTTGGGGAAAATCGCTAACGCAAATGATTAGGGTAACGGATTGTAACTCTCGATTGCGCCCGATAGATCGTCCTATAAGTATAAGTAGATTAAATCATGCTGATTTATTAGGAATCGCGTTCATCGATCCCCCTAAATCGCGGATTTAACGTTTAAGTTTTCCCGTAGTATCAGAATTGAAAAGAACTTAGGCATCTCAGCATTGATTGAGAAAACTTAAGTCTCAAATTTTCCGGCAGTTTTGCCGCTTCTATTACTAGAGAGGATCACCGAATGCCTACTTACCAGGTCAGGTTAATCAACGAAGCCGAAGGGCTGGACACGACGATCGAGGTTCCCGATGATGAGTACATTCTAGATGCGGCTGAAGAAGCAGGTCTGGATTTGCCGTACTCCTGCCGTGCGGGTGCTTGCTCGACTTGTGCAGGCAAAATCACTGAAGGTGAAATCGATCAATCCGATCAATCGTTCTTGGATGATGACCAGATTGAAGCTGGATATGTGCTGACTTGCGTGGCTTACCCGCGCTCGAACTGCACGATCCTGACCCATCAGGAAGACGCGCTTTATTAATTCTCCGACAGGGAGATGATTCGCTTCTCACTCTCTGTCTTGAAACGTTCTTGCAGCAGAAACCCCGATCGGGGTTTCTGCTTTGTTGTTTGGAGTGGGTTGGGAATTTTCGCTTCGTTGTCGGCAGCTTGTACCCCCTAAATCCCCACAGGTGACAGGATAGTTTCAGCCACTAGATCAAGGAAATTTCTCAAGCAACATCGATGAATTACCCGACTTCTACCCGTCCTGATTCAGTCACGATCGATCGGAAGAGATTAATACCCTGGAAACCGTGCGACGGCAACTCAAGACAATTGGCAACTCAATTAGAAAACAGTTTAGAAAACGGCAAGGTCAGTTCTTCTTAATCGGTAGATTTAACCACTTGCTTAACACTTGTACAAGCCAGTCTAATTCTGGAGGAGTCAAATATTCGGTAATATTGTCTCCACCTCCCAATGAAAACTTCTTTGTACCTGCCCAAATGTTAATTTGTGGCGGAATCCTAATTGTTCCACCTTCACTATCGGACTTGTGCGAAACGCTGGTCAGCTCAATTTGTTTGATGTCTTGTCGATCGCCGATCGTCGGAGAGGTATGTATTCCCAGTAGCTCCATCCTGCGAGAAATCTTTGAGTCGGTAATTTGCAATCTAACTTTGCCAAACCAATCAAACAAGATGCGCCAAATCATCCACATACCCGCGCTGAGATGACCGAGCGCAAATGCTGCCATCACCCATCCTCCAGAAGCCCAAATCGCAACTGCGCCGCTGTACCACACCACTAGAAACGAATTCCATACAATTGCAAATCCGATGAGCGGAATTAGTCTTGCATGAAATCCACGCGCTGGAATTAAAATTTCTAGCTGCTGCCGAGACTGCCTGACTTGAACTTTGCTTCCGGTTGGTTTCGCGATCGCTAAGCGACTGTTTTGTTGCGAGGTTTCTAATGCTTGTAAGGCTTGCTGTGCCGATCGCGCTCTTAAATCTAAGCTGGGTTCCGTTAACCATTTCAGCCAGTCCACGAATGCAGGACTGAGAGTCACGCGATCATCAAACAAAATCCTTAATTCACGCTGCGGTAATTGATCCGGATGCTGTCCGGTTGCAAGATAGATCAGCGTTGCACCCAAGGCATAAAGATCCGAAGCCGGAACAGTCTGCCCGCCGAACTGTTCTGGCGGCATATAACCATACGTTCCAACGATCGTGCGTGTTCCAGCCTGAAGCGCCGTTTGCACAGAACCAAAATCAATCAGATAAACCTGTCCGGAGCTATTTCCAGTACGATCGCTCAATAGAATGTTACTCGGCTTCAAATCGCGATGTACAACCGGAGGCTGACGGCTGTGCAGATAGTCCAGAATGTTTAATAGTTCTTTAGCGATCGCTTTTAGTTCCGCTTCGCTAAACGTGCGCCCGGACTGTACCCAATCTTGCAGCGATCGAGCTTCGATGTAAGTCTGAACAATAGCAAACCCTGTCTCAGTCTCAAAGCCATCGAGATATCGAGGAATGGCGGGATGATCGATCGCTTGTAAAACGGCTGCCTCCCGCTCAAATAGCTTCAAATCATCCCAGGTAAAATCGGGCGCAAACAGTAATAGCTTGATCACCACTGATGTCGCGGTTTGTAAATCAGTCGCTAAAAATGTTCTGCGCCCAGTCTGACGACTCAGCAGCGATTGAATCTGATAACGATCGTGTAGAACTTTTCCAATCAGTTGATCCATTGCACTATCAATAGCTTATTCATTGCCGATAGCTTATTCGTTGCGCCCCAGGATGTATTGAAATACTTGCTTGATGATGCGATCGCGCCTTTCAATCATACTGCCCTCAAGCGGAGTGTTCTTTAACAGATGAAAATAATTGCAGATATTTTTGAAATGCGTCGAAAGGTGCCCATTGTAGCGCCGCTGCTCCAGAATCGTCTCAGAGCCACTATGTTCTCCACCATGCAACGCATCTAGAAGATACCAAATCTGCTTCCATTGGGTCTCAGCCTCTTCAGGGTTCTCCGGTAGCAGTAGAACTTTGCAAACCGCAGCAAACACCTTACCCAAGTCAGCAAACTGCGTTAATCGGTGTGGATATAAACCTTGAATTAGCGCTTCTCGATCCAGGATTGGATCATCAAGTTCTAGCTTACGATCGAGATACAAGCGATCGCCCTCAAGCTCAGGCCAAACCCCATCACCGGCGGTTGCCCAAGCATAAGTAAATAGCTTTTCCGCGTTTCGTACCTTCTTCTTAAGCTGTGCGGGTTGATCTCGCTCCTCGCAGAGTTCCAGCATTCCCATTGGAAACAACAACAGTGCCGAATGAGTGCCTAGTAGATGAATCATATCTCTATTGCCCAGCCAGACTTCGCGCTCTATTTTAAGCAACGATAAATCAAGCCGAAGAATGCGTGAATCCTTGTTTGGCTCGTTTTCTTCATCTTGAGCTTTACTTTCTTCGATAAAAGGCAACATCTGTATCTGAACGTTGCCATACTCTTCATAGTATTTCAGCCCAGTCTTGGTCTTTCGTTTATGTTTTGTCACTCTCCCACCATTGTCTTTGATTGTCTGATAGCATTGCTGACCGAGCGAAGAGTAACAAATCAGCGCATGATCAATCAATCGACGCGCCCAATCTGTGCATTCTTGAAAGGTGATCGAGGCAAGCTTAGAAGAGGAACTAGGGTGGTTACTATCGCGTAGGTATGCCAGCATAAGATAGCACCAACTCTGGTAAGCGGACCAATAGCTGTATTCTGATGTTGCACCATCCTGAGCCGCGTATATCCGCGCCTTCTCCAGCAGTCGAATCGGTAGAGTGAGGTTATCCCACTGGCGACCGTCACTAGGTACGGAGACAGACGCAAAAATGTATAGCTTGGCGCGATGAGCATTAATTTTTGATAGCAGATAACAGAAGGGATGAAAGTTACTTTGTGAGAATTCATCGAGGACATGATATTTCCTCAGTCGGTCATGAACATGCCTTTCTGCTTTATCCAGTGCATTGTAAGCACGGCGAACTGCCTCAAAGCGACCCGAATCCGGAAAATAGTCTCGATCGTCTAGATCAGCCAGATTGTAGTACCGATAGCGGCATAATTGATATTTTGCAAGCTGTGCATCTGATAGAAAACCATTGTCTATGTGAGGCTTGAGGACATCGAGATAGCATTTGCCAACGCGGTATAGTCCTTCCATCAAATAGGCACGGGCGATCGCAAGATGGGCATCATACGCAATCAGGCTCCAAGGCTTCTTTGGTTCTTGCTCTTTGAATTCAAACTGGCGATTGCGACTGCGGTATCGACCTGCGTAAAAAACAGTGCGATCGAGGTGAGCTTCCATTGCTCTCAGCGAAAAGGGGTAGAGTTCCAGGTAAGATTTTGCTTGTTTGAGGGCTTGTGATTCTAGAACGCGATTGCATAATTCAGTAATGTATCGCTCTGCATCAATTCCAGCTTCTTTAATGGCTCTTAATCGAGCATAAAGTGCTGCGTTAGCTGTGACTTCAATCAAATCAAATCCACAAAACTCACCGTGAGAAAGCTCTAGATCCTGCACCACTTGTTCATAGGGTTTCTGGTTGTCAATGGCAGCTTTAATATCTGGCTCTTTGCAGAGTCTGACGTGATTTTGTGACCAAACGGGATTGTAGCCATTCTGCCCGATCACTTCGTTAATCCGTAGCCGCTCTTGAGCGATCGGAAAATATTTCTTCTCCTGCAAAACGGGTATTCCCGATAATAAAACCGAATTAATCGCTGAGGTGATTAGTGAGATTAAGCTGCCTACGCCTCTCACTTCTTCAAAGAAATCAAATCTTTGCTCAGAAATTTGATTATCAGCACTAGAATTCGGATTCGGAAAGGGGGGTTTGTAGTTGTTTGGCAGTTTTACATAGAAATGGACAACGACTTTGTAGGCGAATTGCCTTTCTAGACCATTCACTTCATCCTCATTTTCTGGGCTGTCCAATAGCTCCGGGTTGAGGAGACCACTCAGCTTATCTTTGGTTTTGAAATAGAGCGGCAGGGGTCGGATTTTCTCGACCGTGTAGTGCTTGATATAGATAGGAAACTCATCGGTTAGAATTTCGTTTTCAAACACAGAGCGAATCAAATGTTCGACAAAGGATTGAGGCAGACATCTATCCGCGATCTTAGATTGCTCTTTATTGGGATGCTGTTTTTTATTCAGTAGCGACTCTACCTGGCGAAAGCCGCATTGAAATGAGACCCGACTAATCTCTCGTTCAATTTTGCGAACTAGCTTATCAATCACTTCCCCCTGCTTCTCTGAATTCGGACGCTGGCGAAAATGCTCTTCAACGAATGTTTGAACCCGCTTTTTGACCAATCGCCGGACTGGGCTTTCCTGGTCTTTATCGACATCCTTATCCGAGGCTATTAAACTCCGAACATCGCTACGCACAGATTGATAGAAATCCTGCGTCATCCGATAGAACCGAATCGCTTCATCGTCGCTCAGTCCTTGTACCGGATCAGTCATGTTCTCGACCAGTTGTTTCATCAAAACATCACTGGGACGAATGGGAAGCTTGAGCCGCGATCGTTCCTCGATCGAGAGTTGTGAAAACTTAGATAAGGCTTTTCGCTTTTCAGCACGAGTTAGAATTTTGGGAACTTGTCCACTCAGGTGTTCTGGGTCTTGTTTAGCCCAGTACGCTTGAATGCTTTCTAAGATCTCAACCAGCTTGCCAAGGGTTAATGCGGGAAGCTTATAGTCAGTCGGTTTCTCATCTTGATAAAGCTCTGGAAGTACAGTTCTAAGCACTCGACGCACAAAGATGCGATTGTCTTTTTGACCCCATTGCGCTGCAATTAAGCTTTCATTTGGCTTACCTGGCTTGTCATGAGGTTGAGTGTCCGATCGCTTCAATCCTAAGTCAGTTAAACTATTGAGCAAGTATTCGTAGACTGCTTTATCTCGTTCTTGATCGGCTGAGCTTCGACGGGTTGCAGACTGTGTTTGGTCTGGCATTTGATCATTTTGATAAGCATCACCTGAGTATCGAGTTGCCATCTTGAACCCTCCTATCGATCGGGTTGTACGTTGATGGCTTAATTGTCTGTTCAAAATGTTCGATTATTCTGTATTTTATCTATCCATATTGAACAGATTGACAGACTAAGATATTGATTCTAGCTTAGTCTTGAAACAAGAAGAACACCCCAAGTCGTTGAATGAATCAACTCAGGGTGCCGAAAAACCTACCTCTATTTTGTCACATGAATATCTCCTCACTCACTAGAATGCAGAGGCTTACGTCTCTTGTATTCGCAGCGGCGTTATTGTTCAGTATTTTCGTTCCTTCCGTTCAAGCTCAAGACCGTTCGATGCTTCGCTTCGAGCCAAGTGCGTCAAACTTTTGCTCGAATCAAACTTCTAACCGTAAGGTGACTCGCGCAATGATGGCTCAAATTATGGGGTCTACTGTTGATTGGAATCAGTTTCAGCCTGTCAAGGTTGCCGATGTTCCCAAGTCGCATCCGAATGATAGGCAGATTCAAAAAGCGATCGCGCTCGGTTGGATGAGCGTCGATCAAAAGAATGGACGGTTTTATCCTAATCGTCTGCTGAGAAGAGACGAAGGATTTGCAATTCTAAGTCAAACTCAGGGGGTTCCTGAGCGTCCCGCTTCTAAGCGTTTAGGAAATTGGACTGATCGTAATTTCCAACTTGCTAAGGCTCAAGGCATTGTTAATCTTGACCGCGGCGATCGTCCGAAAGACCTAATGCTCCAACAGGATCTTTGTTATGGCTTAAAGAAACTCGGACTCATTCCAACTGAGGCTCCGTCTGTTTCTGGGAGCAGACCTAATCCTCCTTGGACAACGGCGGGTTTAGTCGGCAGTGCATTTGTAGTTGGCACGATCGGACTCTGGCTCCTTTTCCGCAAACCCCCAAAACGGACTTCCTTTCCGCGATCGCTTGTATCGCCAACCACGATGCCCGACACAGTTAAATGCTTGCTGGTGACAGAGGAATGCAGCGCGGGGAGAAAAGACGGAACACGGATTGCGGATGAGAAGATTTTTACGTTTCCGGCTTCTTTCGGCGATCGCACCTGCACTTATGTGGTGAAATCGCTGCCCAATGTCAAAGGTCAAATTTTTGAGATTACAAACTCACAAGGCAATCTGTATCTGATGCCATATTCGCAGAAAGCTTTGACCTGCAACGGGATCTCTGTACCACCACAGGGTTTGCCGCTAGATAAATACACACCCTCGCATGTTCAATATCAACGCATCTGCTGGCGGATTCAGCCCTTATGCGATCTGCCTACCCGGAAAATTTCATCGGCTTACTTTGCACAGTAATTGCTTGATACATCATCGCTTGGAGAAACTGGACAAGCTGGAACAAGATTTGTGATCAATTTGTACAGCTTCTCCGTTACTTTCTGAATTTTTGGAGAGCATTAATGAGATCTACCCTTGTGCTTACAGTTGGAACCACGCCGGGAAGCGTGGGCATTGATATCCATCGGCGAATTCAGCATGAACTCGATCGCTTACAACAGCAGGATTCAGTTCTATTGAAACAGCGCGTCGCCTTTTTGAAGAAGATTCGACTCTTAGCGATCGACATCGACGCAACTCATACTTATCCCTGTCACGTCCCGCTGCATAATACCGTTCGCAGCTTGCAGCCCGATCAGATCCTGCACTGCAAACTGCCAAATGAAGACCTGCTAAAAAGCATTGAACTCGGTCGCCGCTCTGGTCATGCTGAATTAGAACACTACGAGAATCTCAATCCTCATAGCACTCGCGCTTTGAGAGGAGCCGCAAACGCCGCAGGTGGCAATCGCCCAAACGGGTACGCCGCTGTGAAAGTGAATCAAGAAGCGATCAAGGAGCGGTTGCAGCGGGGATTCCAAGCGGCTCGACTCGAACAATCCGTCGATCGAGGTGATGAGCCGATGCGAGTCATTCTGGTGGCTTCAACTTTCGGCGGCTTTGCCAGCGGTAGTCTGCATCTGCTGGAACAACTGGTGTTAGAGATTGCTGAAAGCATGAACCTTGAAATCGACTTAACCTGCATTTTGATGATTCCGGGAGGTTCCACCGTTGCAAAAGACATCGAGAACAGTCGAGCTAATACTGTTGCCGTCTTCAAAGATCGGGCTGCAATTGCGACTGAGTACCATGTACATCGTCAACGAGTCGCAGGCAAAGTAGGGCTAGAAACGGTTTGCTCAAAACCCGTGAGAACAATCCTGATTTCAGATACCAATCATGCCCCGAATGCTCAAGGCTTAAAGGTTGAAAGTCTAATCAGCATGGTTTCGGAACTGATTCTAACGTTGGAAACAACCCCGATCGGTGCAAGACTCGCGGCTCAATCGGTTGATTTTGAAACTCGATCGAGAGAACTAACACTCGCTGGAGAGCCAAAATTTGCATCAAGCATTGGGCTTGCAACGATTGATCTAGGTCGAGATCGCTTGGAAGCTTACAGTAAGCTGCGGTTGTCGGTGGCATTTATCGATCGATTTCTCTATCCTTTAGCAATTCCTCAGATAGAAGAAAGCGTTCTATCGTTTCTAGTGCAGCAACGGCTTTTAGTGGGACAGGGACAGCGGGACTTGCTCGATCGACTGTTAGACGAAATCGCTCCGTCGGGCTGCCCGTTAACAATACAGCGAATGATCGGACTGCTTGAACAATCGCTACAATCGCTTCCCGATACTGCACAGTTAACTCAGGGCACTACAGCGGCTCAGCTTGCGTTTCGACAGGCATTGCAGCCATATGATGATCTAAATCAGGTCTTTGAGGAGCGACGATCGACTGTGCTGCAAAGCTGTAAAGTTCAGCTTGAGCAAAAAACAACGGATTGGATTCAAGATTCAGAGAAAGGGCTTTGTGCAATTCGACAGTTTCTAGAGCAATTGTTGAAATGGCTCGATCGCATTCAAACCGAAGCAGGCGAAGACATTGTGCGATTTGATGATGAGGTGAATCAATGCCAAGAGTGCCTAGATTCGTTTGCAGCACAAGTGCCGGAGTGTTTAGAGGAGATTGAACGGAAACGACAAGCACCATTCTATCGATTCCGTAGCGCCCACATTGAACAGGAGATTGCATCACAGCTACAACCCTGGAACTCAGCGCGAAGCAATGCTTTCAATCGATACTATTCGGCTGTGATCTCTAGAGTGGCTCATCTTGCTAGCGTTGAAACCTTAGCGCAACTGCAACAGATTGTCAGTCATTTACTCAATCAAATTGAACAATCAGAGCGATCGATTGCAGACTCGCGAACACCACTCACCTTTGAGCAACAGCGCCTCATTCATTATCGTCCTGAGTTTGAATGCCCCAATGGTCTCTGTCTTCATGAGACAGAATCAGACTTAAGCCGAGGGTATCAGCGCATTTTGCCAGAGGTGGGAGAAGCTTGCGCGATCGGACGATTGATCAATCCACTGCTCAATCAGTCTCAATTGCTGCCTTTTCTTGCTGATCCGATCGCGTTCAAAACTCAATTGCTACTGCAAGCTGAAGCTACCTTGCAGCCGCAGCTTTCTGGATTGCACGTTGTGACAGAGCTTTATCACCGATTTCCACAAGAGACAGAGTTAGGCAGAGTGCTAAAACAACTCGATCGACAATCCTTCGAGTTTATTGAACTCAAAGGAAGCTGTAACCAAGAGAATGGGACATTTGTGATTCGCTTACTTGGAATCGATAAAGCTTATCAAAGAAATGTACCACAGTTACTCAATTGGTACAGTAGCCGAGAACGAGGGTATCAAGACATCGACACAGGCGACCCAGATAAGATTATCTTTCTTCAGTATCGAGCCGTATTGCCTTATAGTCATTGGGCGCACTATCCGATCGCAGTTCAGAACTATCACCAAATTGCTGAGGCAACATATTTTGAGAAGTTTCATTCGATCGTTGGAGCGCGGAATCTGCCTTTTCCCGGACAAGATCTCACGATCGAGCAAACTGAAATTGCTGTGATTTACGCTTGGATTTTAGGACGCATTCAACTCCATCCGATTCATCGCTATGTTATTAAGGCGGCGCAACACACTATTTCTCTAGAAGATAGCCGCAAGCTGCTTTGCAGCAGAATTGGCTATCAATGCTTAGTCGATCTGATCAGTCACTTTAACTGTCTTTACCAAGCCTATCCTGCAAAAATCTACGAGCGCCTCAATCACTTGCGCTCGGTGCGTCAAGAAGCAATTACACCGCTCGATCCGCTCGAAACAGAGATTGCCGCTTATCTCAGCGAGGACATCGATCGTGAACTATGGAAGCGATTGGATTGGTGGCGCAACAATACGATCGCAGTGCAGGAACTCTCATGACCGCTTTACTATTGGGCTTCAGTCTAGGAAGCGCGATCGCGCTTTGGCTTGTAGTTGCTTGGCATCAT
Organism: Leptolyngbya sp. AS-A5; assembly: GCF_039962495.1. Classification (NCBI taxonomy): domain Bacteria; kingdom Bacillati; phylum Cyanobacteriota; class Cyanophyceae; order Leptolyngbyales; family Leptolyngbyaceae; genus Leptolyngbya; species Leptolyngbya sp. AS-A5. Next base: position 289,322 of record NZ_JAMPLL010000003.1, read on the forward strand.
TCAACCCCGATTAGACTCCAGCCTCCCCGGATAACGAGATCGACTGTTCGCAACCGTTCAAAGTCTCGACGTAACTCTTCACGCCGCTAAACTTTATTGCAGGAGGATTGTTATCATGGCTCAGATGTTTGTACCGCAATCTTCACCTCCCAATCGCCCCTGGGGAATTTATATTGCTGCTGCACTAGCAGTGTTAACAGTATTAGGACTTACAAATCCCGATCAAGAGGCTTGTAGTCATTACGCTGCTGAAAAGCTCAAGAACAAGATTTGTGAACAGGAATCAGTGGCTGGAATGTTTTGTTCGGTGATTATACCTCTACCAAATGCTGTGACTGCTTCAGGAACTTCATTGCATACCTACCGCAAAAACTATCTGTTGCTCAGCATCTATCGTACAAAGTTCATAGATACAGAAGTTCAGACCATTGGAATTGCAGGACAGTGTTTTTGATACTTACAATGTTTTGCTTACAATGTTTTGGTAGAACAATTAGGCAAAATAGCCCTGCCAAGTTTGTATCCATTGCTTTGCGTCGGGCGTATTCTCCAACGGAAATTGCGGCAAAAAGTCTTTATCGTCCATTGGCACATAAGGCCCTTCTTTCAATTCAAACATCACGGTGTCTGGCTCTAATGCAATCAGTGTATGGAACATTCCCTCTCCAAGTTCTACCCCTCGCGTCGTGCCCGTTGCGCTAATTTTTTCGGTGTGAATGACACTGCCCGATTGGTTTAAAATCAAAATCCCGATCGCGCCTTGTAGCACCAAAAAGAACTCAAATCCGTCTGCATCTGCCGGACGGACATGGCGATGGGGACGCACATAAGTTCCGGGTTGCAGCACATTTAGAAATCGCTGCACTCGATCGTGATGTTCATGAAAGTTGTGATTCTTGCGCTGACGCGGACTAGAGCGGGCTTGTTCGGCGATCGAGTCCATCAACGGCTGCGTTAAGCGCTTAATCGGTAATTCAGTCATAGGGGTAAATAAAATTAACAAAATCGCTTTGGTGTTGCAATGCAGTCTATCAATGTATTCGTCTATGGCACGTTAAAACCTGATGAAACGAGCTACTTTCTCTGTAGAGATTCCGTAATTTCCGCAGTTCCTGCGATCGTTCGCGCAGCTCTTTATCATTTACCGCTTGGCTATCCCGCGATCGTTCCTGGAAACGCTGCGACTTACGGCTATCTTCTAAGTTTTAACGATCGCGCCATTCTAGAAATTCTCGACGATTACGAACAGCACGACCCTGAAACGATCGCCCTGTTTGGTTTAGACAATAATTATGACCGCAAGGAGATCGAAGTTTTTGCTCTCAACGGTGATTTTATCGGGTTAGCTTGGGCGTATGTCATGACTCTAGATCAAGTCGATCGTCTAGACGGGATTCCAGCCCCTGATGGCATTTGGCAATCAAAAAAATAGCTCGTAGTGCGACCACTACGAGCAGAGAAATTCATCAAATCTTTCTAGTTGCGTTGTTTTGAAGTATCAGCAGCTTTGATCGATACCACTGGACGATCGAGCGCCACCATCATTCCGCCTGTTACTTCTGAAGCGGGTTGCTGTTGTGCTTGTACCGTTGGCTGTTGAGGCGGATTCACTTTGGCAAATTGAGCCTGACGCACACTAAACAGCGAAACTGCACCCATAAAGGCAGCCGCTATTGCCGCACCCCCCCACACCCAGCGGAGCTTCGGACGACGATCGACTTTTGCCAACACCTGATCCACCGTTGTTTCAACAGGTTGAGACGGCGCTGGAGCCGGCATCGAGCGGAAAGCCTGACGAAGCTTCAGTAAGCGGGCATGTAGCTGTTGGACAGAGGCATCGGTAGATAACCATTCTTCAACCTGTTTGCGCTCGCTGGCAGTAACTTCCCCATCTAAATAGGCGCTGAGTAACTCAAAGCGATCGCGGGCGTTTAACTGTGAATCAGGCAAAGGTTGCATAGCGTTATTGAGCGAATCAAAATTGGAGTTCATCGAGGGTCACTATCAATGAGGTAAGACATTGAGTTGAGAATGCCTGCAAGATATGAAATCAGTGTAATCAACCACTCCTCAAAGCACAATTCTCATTTTGGGTTACGTCTAGAAGCATAATATCTACGTCTAGAAGCATAATATCAAAGTCAATTTGAAGACTGTATCGTCGCTTGGCGGGTTTAATGTCCGTCAAGATACTGCTGGAGTTGGGACTGGAGGCGATGACGCGCTCTTGCAATCCGTGATTTTACGGTTCCAAGTGAAACTCCGGTCAGTTCAGCGATTTCTTCATACGCCATTCCTTCGATTTCGCGTAGGACGATCGTCGTGCGAAATACTTCGGGCAGGTCAGCAATCGCTTCATTTAGCTGATCGTAAAATTCCCGCGTCGTCAAATCTTCATCCGGCCCTGGGGTCGCTGAGGCGATTTCCCAATCCATTTCACCGTCCTCGACCGATAGCGGCGCGTCGAGTGACAGCGGAGAAGCATTGCGCTTGCGTTTGCGAAGCTCATCGTAAAACAGATTCGTGGCAATTCGGCTGAGCCAGCCCCGAAACTTCACCGGTTCATTCAGTCGGGTAATGTTGCGATAGACGCGAATCCAGACCTCTTGCGCGAGGTCGGCGCGGTCTTGCCAATCCGGAGCGAGATGATACAAAACTTTATCGACATGAGACTGATACCGCCGCATGAGTTCCGAAAACACGGCTTTCTCTGGGCGATGTCCGGTCTGACACTGCAACACTAAATCGTAATTAGAGAGTTTTTCTGCTTGCACTGGACTCTGAAGAACCTTTGGCTCGATCGATGACCAGGATACAGGAAGGGACTGACTCATGGGCGGATAACGGTATGTTTGACGTTCCGCTATAGATGACAGCACACGGGTTGAAAAAGTTCCTTCGAGTTTAAGGGCGCGATCGAATGGTCTTATCTAGGATATCTCGTGCCCGTTCTTACTGGAGAGTTCCTGCAATAGAAATACGCCTAAGGCTGGTCAATCCAAACGCGAGCGAGGTGATAGGTTTGCTCCTGCATGGAATCTTTTATTTGTGTTGCAGTCGGAATTGACCAGTTTTGCAGGCAGCTCAGTGAAAAAGTAATTACGATCGCCAAAAAAAACTTTTCTTTCATCACTCCGTCCTCCTCTAAACCGAAACACCACACTCCCAGCATTGTAGATTCCGAATCGCAGATTGAACCATTGTCAAGTGCTACTTCATCTAACCATGGTTATAGTTTCTCAAATTCACCGCCCGTCCGGTTGAGTGAAATTATCGCCGTAATAACTACGTTGACATTTTGACAGTGGTATACCTGTGATGTAGGTCTACTTGCGTCTAGAGATTCAAGGCTTACAGTCGGGGTTCCGGGCAAAATAAGAAAATTGTGGCAGTTTGAATGAAGAAGTAATGGCGACAAAGGTTCAAAATTCGTCTCTTGCTAGAGCCTTAACGACGATTTGCGTTCTTACGGGCTGCGCGATCGCGCTTCTGCAATTGCAGCGCCTTCCAGCGATCTCAATGCCTCAAATTGAGCTACCAAATTTTCAAGTGAGCGTGACTCCGACTCCAGAGCCATCCCCCGTGATTGAAAGAGAATTAGTTGTAGATTTAAGCGATCGTAAAGTCCGGTTGTATGAACAGAAGAAATTAGAAGCAACTTATTCGATTGCGATCGGACAGGAGGGCTGGGAAACTCCGACAGGCACCTTTAAAGTGCAGCAAATGTACGAGAATCCCGCATGGCAACATCCAATTACAGGGGAAAAGATTGCGCCCGGACACAAAGATAATCCGCTCGGTCAGCGCTGGATCGGATTCACATCGCAGGGTAAACTGCTGATTGGTTTTCACGGAACGACAGATTATTCCTTGCTAGGGCAAGCCGTTTCGCATGGCTGTCTCAGAATGAGGAATGCTGATGTTGTTGCGCTATACAAACAGGTACAGATTGGAACTCTGGTCGTCGTTAAGCCTTAATTATTTGTATGAAACTATTTGTATGAAACACCGAATTCGAGCGGCTGGTTTAGTGGTGCAGGAAGATGAGATTCTATTAGTTGCTCATAAATGCCCCAAAACTGGACGCACAATCTGGATTCCTCCCGGTGGCGGCATTGAGCGGGAAGACGAGTCGATTTTTGCCTGTGCCGCTCGTGAAATCTTTGAAGAAACTGGACTGACCGCCAGCTTGTCGCGCATTGCTTACCTGCGAGAGTTTTACGACAGTGAATCAGATGTTCGCAGTTGTGAGTTTTTCTGCATGGTCGATCACTTCTCCGGTACGCTCACGCTCGAACACCTCCCCCCAACTTCGCCTGATTCTGATTGGATTACAGAACTCCGCTGGTTTAAGCGAATTGAGCTAGATCAAGTTACTGTGTATCCAGAGGAATTACGCGATCGATTCTGGCAGGATCTAGCCGCAGGCTTCCCGATGGTTCATTATCTCGGATTACAATCTCGATAAAAAAGGGGCGTTCTGCCCCTTTAACCTCATGAAAAATATCTAACGATAGAAATATCTAACGATGTGGCTCTGGCTCGAAACTGGGAGCATACGCCTGCAAAAGACTGCCCACTTGAGTGAGAATCTCATCTTTCGAGCTTTTGCCGAGAATCTGACGTTCTGGGAAGAAATCAGGCTTATCAAGATTTTTCGCGATCGCTTCTCCAACTCGCTGCGAAATCATTCCTTGTAAATCTTCTTTAGCGTGTTGCCGTTGATAGTTCGCGCCTTCTTCAGTCGTAGCGTAAAGCGGCGGTAAACGGTTCAACGCATAAGCGGCAATATCACCTAAATCTAAGGTGCGATCGCTAGTCGCTTCAATTTCTGCAACCCGTGCGATCGCCTCCGTTAAGACCAATTCTTCCATGACGTTAATAAACTGCTTACGGGGAACGGCAACCACTTCTCCAGTCAGGAGCGCTCCCATCAATCGATCCAACGCCATATACTCTTCGATCGACAGTTCCGAGGCGGTGTCGCAGATACGCCCAACTTCGGCTTCCATCGCGGGGGTCAAATAGCCATCCTGAAGGGCTTGATCAACGATTTTTTCAATGCTCATATCGCCTCTTTCAACTCCATCGCAGCGGATTGTTTATCGATTTCCTCTGCATCATTTTGCCCTAGTTTGCGTACACAGGAACACTCTGATGAAAGCTTATTGTAGCAGTACAAAAATAAAGGATTGTGGCTGAATCTTTAGTGTTTTTTAATACGACAATTCATTCAGGATCGATCAAGTCTACGACCTCACACTGAGTCTATTTTTTAGCATAAAGTTTTATCAATCTCGAAAAAACAGACTGATAGAATCAGGATTCCATCTTTAAGAGGTTCCATATCTAACACTTGGGCGCTGGTGAAGGAAAGGACTCAAAGCAAGTACAAACATACCGCTGGTAAAAGGGCGTTAAGAGCGATGAAGATTTTGGTGCTGACTTGGGAATTTCCACCCCGCATCGTGGGCGGCATTGCTCGCCATGTTGGAGAACTTTACCCAGAGTTGGTGAAACTGGGGCATCAAATTGTATTGATTACCGTGGAGTTTGGACTGGCACCTCATTTTGAGGTTGTGGAGGGAGTCCAAGTTCATCGAGTCGCCGTAGCAAAACATGAAGATTTTTTTCAATGGGTCTGTGCCATGAACGACAGCATGGGACAGCACGGCGGTAAATTAATCCTAGAAGAAGGCGGCTTTGATGCCATTCATGCTCATGACTGGCTGGTGAGCGATGCGGCGATCGCATTAAAACATCACTTTAAAGTGCCACTTGTGGCAACCATTCATGCTACAGAACGTGGACGGCATGGTGGAATTTTTAACTCAACGCAGCATTATGTTCACGGAAAGGAGCGGTTGTTAACTCACGAAGCGTGGCGAATTATTGTTTGCACAAACTTTATGCGGCGAGAAGTTGAGCAAACCCTCGCGGCACCGTGGGACAAAATTGATGTCGTCTACAATGGCATCCGGCGCGAGAAAAAACAGCTTGACCCGGATTTCGACTATTGGGAGTTTCGGCGGCGTTTTGCGGTCGATCAGGAGAAAATTGTCTATTACGTCGGCAGGATGACGCATGAGAAAGGGGTTTCTGGCTTGATTCAGGCGGCTCCGAAGATCCTACATGAGATGAATCAGCGCGTGAAATTCGTTTTTATTGGGGGTGGACACACAGAACATCTCAAGCAGCAGGCGAAAGAACTCGGAATTTGGAGACATTGCTTCTTCGCTGGATTTATGCCGGATCAAGACCTCGATCGCTTTCAGACGATTGCAGATTGTGCGGTTTTCCCAAGTTTGTATGAACCCTTCGGAATTGTGGCGCTCGAAAGCTTTGCAGCGCGAGTGCCCGTTGTTGTTTCCGATGCAGGGGGATTTCCTGAAGTTGTGCGGCATGGCAGGACTGGAATTGTGACTTGGGTGAGTAACTCAGAGTCGATCGCTTGGGGAATTCTGGAAATATTGAAGCGTCCAGAGTTTGCGCGATCGCTGGTGCAGAACGCCTATGAAGATTTAGCCCGGCGGTTTGATTGGAGCAAGCTGGCACAGCAAACTGAAGCCGTGTATGGGCGCGTCCTGCACGAACGGGCAGAGGTAGATTGGTAGAATTCACGCCGTAGTTTCATGTCAGCGAAAAGTCCCTTTATTTTGCAGAGCGATCGGCTCGGAACTTTTGATTCTGCTGCTGCATCTATAAATTGTGTAGCGACCCTGTTTGAGTTGTGAACGCTAAAAGGAGTAGGGGGTTGAAAAAGAAACGACACCCCACGCCCCATTTCACAACTGATTAGGATGACTATAGCCGCGCTCTTTACAAATGACCTCTTTCGGAAACCTAAAAGATATTGCTTCTGAAAATTCTAGTTAATAATGTGTAGTTATTCTCAGCCTTTTGGGTTAGATACTTCTTGATTTAACGAGACGGAAAACCGAACTTTAACGCTAATTTTCACACCTAAAAATCATTTTCTTAGAGGCATTTTCTTTGACAAAATTGCAAAGAATGCCTCTTTTTTACTGTTTTGTAAAGAGAGATAAATGACAACATTTATGATGTGACACTTATAGAACAGACCATCGTTTAAGATGATTTGAAATCCCGCAAGATATACCAGAGATATGAGAAACCAATGCGATTTATTGCTGGTTCCTCCAGAAGTAATCTCAAGTTTTTGACTGATCAAGCTGGAACTATTTCTAAAGATATAGAACTCCTAACCAATTCAAAAACCTCTGAAACTCTGGGAACACATCAAGCACTTCTTACGACATTGAAAGTAAGAATTGAAGGCAATAAACCTCAACTAAAGTTCTTCGTCACGCTAGGAAAAGTTATGAAACTCTCTCTCAAATCGGTAGCAACTCTTTCTGCTCTTTCTGCCCTTGCTTTGTCTCCTTTGTTCTTCGCAGGTTCTGCTTCTGCCCAATCTGTTCGCTTCGACGGAAGCTATGTTGGAGCTGGGGTTGGCGGCAGTGTGACCAGCGGCGGAGTCAGTAATGACGAAGCAGTATTTGGTGGAAACATTCAAGGTCGATTTGCAATTCCAAATGCGCCTGTTTCTGTTCGTGGTTCCGTTATGTTCAACGGCGACAACAGCGCGGTTATTCCTTCGCTGACCTATGATCTTCCTGTTTCTAGAAACACGAACGTCTATCTAGGTGCTGGCTACGGTTTTGTGCAAAAAGACGGTCAAACTTCTCAAATTGGCAACAAAGATTCTGCCGTTATTTCAGCAGGTGTTGAATCAGAAGTTGCAAAAGGCGTTGTTGTTTATAGCGATGCGAAATATGGCATCAACGCTTATCAAGGAAGCGGCAATGGTTCGCTGAGCATTGTTGGTGGTGTAGGTCTGCGATTCTAGTTTCTTGAATTGCAATCTGAACACAATTTGCTTAGCGTTTTGTTGAAGCTTAAGGTCATCTAATTCAAAGCTTAGCTCCTGGTATTTTATCAGGAGCTTTTCTTATTAACCTTAAGAAAGAGGATGCTAAAGAAATCCTACGTCAGACTAGAGGAAGAAATAATAAGGTTTTAATTAGAGGATTCATATGGCTAATTCTGTCAAAGAGAAAATCTCATCTGACCTGAAGCAAGCAAAAGAAGTGGGACAACTCCGCACCGATCGCATTCGAGAAATTATGCGAAGCGCGATCGACCAAATCACTTCCGAATTGAAAGCAGGAACCGGAGATATTCGGTCGATCGTCAGGGATGCGTTTTCTAGTGCAGCAACAAGCTTGCAAGAAGGCGGGACACATATCAAAGGAGACATCACCGCTTCGGTTGAAGGAGTCGTCGAAGGAATTAGTCGCGCTCGTCAACAGCGCATTGCTGAAACTGAAGCAGAAGTGAAGCGGCTACAGACTCAACTCAGTGAACAAGAAGACGAACTAGAGCAACAAGTCGAAGCGGGCATGGAAGGGCTGAAGGAAGCCGCACGAGATATGTCTGTTGAAGTTCGGGAACAGATCGAGACGACGATCGAGACGATTCGCAACAGCGAGGAGGCGGGTTTGTTAAAGAAACGCTATGCTCAAGTGCAGGCACAGTTAGCCATTCTGCGGGCAAACCTGGCTGCACGCAGCGAGGATTATCACGATCGCGCTCAAGCTCATCTGAACGAAGCAAAAGAGTGGTACGACCAAGCCCGACCACAAGCCGAATCCGCAAAGACCCAAGCGGATCAAAAGATGGCAGACCTCGATCGACAAATTGGAGAAGCGGGAGTTGCTCTGGCACAACGGGAACGGCAAGTGCGGAAAATGCTCAAAGACTTGCTAAAACAAGCAACCGATATGGTGAGAGAAGCGGGAGAGGCGCGATCGAAGTCTTCTAATAGGACAGAAGACGCACCGAAATTGCCCCCCACTCAAATTGACATCGAAGATAGCAAGATCAAATAGAGCCTCAGCAAAATCGGGATAAGTTCAACGGGTTTCATTCAATGGAACCCGTTTCGTTTATTTCAGAGTCGTTAAATCCACGATCTCAGCCACATCCGCATCTCATATTCTGATTGCGACAATGGCAAGCCCAGATAAATCGGCATCCAAAACACAAAAGCGATCGCACAAAGCATGATTACGCCAATTCCGAGCGCACGAGATTCGCGCTTGCGAAGCCAGCGATCGATCAGCCAAGCCAGTCCCATCGCGGCATAAATGGATGATCCCATGTAGTGATACAGAAACACACAGCGCGATACAGGCATCCAGGGCAGTAAATTCGCTACATACCCAGTCATTAGAAACAGCACAATCCATAACTCTTGAGGCGGCAAATAGCCTAGCTTGGGAGCTTGAGCCGTAACCAGAGTTGGCAAGATGTGCCAGTGTTCGACAAGTATCCAAATGAGAAATACGCTCGCCACTGAAGAAAACCACCATAGCGCTGGATTTCCAATTGCATGAACATCGTAAACCACCCGTCCAGCCTGAAGAATTAGTGCAGAACTTCCGTTTGGAATTGGAGCAGTCGGTGAATTTGCAACTTGATAAAAATACGCAACTGGGCGAAGCATTAGTATCCAACTGTACCAAGTTGAGCAGTAAGGATGAATATTCATGCCGCTACCCACGCGCTGATGGTAAGACAAAATCTGCCTCTGAACTTCGATAAAGTCAAATTCAGGATTTAGATAAATATGAGGTAGCCAAATTAACCAATAAAACAGCGCTGGAACACCTGCAAAACAGAGTAAAAAAGAGAACAAATTAATCTGCGTAATTCGATACAACGGTGAAGTTGGTAATGGATGATTAGAGACTTCTGTGAATCGTTGCGATCGCTGACTCATCCAATTAAGCAGGCGAAATAACCAACCTAATCCCCACAGAAAATAAGCACTCATCAAGAACCATAATCCGTTCCATTTGATTGAAGCAGAGGCAGCAAAAAATACTCCAGATCCAACGAGAAACCAATTCAATTTTTTTGGCGATCGTAAACTTAATAACAAGAACCATTGTCCCAACAATCCGAACAATATAAGGTAGACATTATTCAGGGCGTAGCGTGACTCAACCAGGAATAGACCATCCATCGCGGCAAGAATTCCGGCAATCAGAGCATAGCTACGACGTTGGCTGAGTTGGTATGCGATCACAGAAATAACTAGCGGAATAAAGGAACCTGTTAACGCATTAAGCCAGCGATAACTCCAGGTACTTAAAGTTGAGCCTGCCAAATTGTTTACAGTGTCTTGACCGATCGGAAGACGATTTCCAATCCAGATTCCGATCGCGATCAAGTATTTGCTTAACGGCGGATGACCATCGAAGAATCTTGTCCCAGTTAAGTAGTTATTCGCGAATTTTGCATAGTAAACTTCGTCAAAAACGAGTGTATTAAATCGTCCGAGTCCCCAGAACCGCAGACCCAGCGACACAAGAAATATTCCAAGGATTCCAAGCCGAAACCAGGAGATCGGCTTGACGGGTTGCTCAGTCTTTCGCATCACAACTTCAGTGCCATTTTTTCTAGTCTTTCAGCATACTGACTTCTTCTCCAATTTGGTAAATTTCTGTCACAAAGGGCTTGATTTATTTCTATAAAAACGAAAAAATATTTTGATAATGTTTTACAAACTATCGAGAACAATTTTCTCAACGGTTACTGTATTTCGAGTTCATTGCGTTCAGGAGTTTTTCGATCGCCCCCATCCCTAAACTTCATCTCTGAGAAGAGGAAAGCACTGTATGATTCGCGTATTGTTAGCCGATGATCAAAACCTCATTCGAGAAGGATTGAAAGCGCTTCTAGAGCAGGAGCCTGATCTGCAAGTTGTAGCAGATGTAGACAACGGTTGCGATGCGGTAGAGCAAACGGAAGCCCTCCAGCCAGATGTGGTGCTGATGGATTTGAAAATGCCAAAAATGGACGGCATCACTGCAACTCAAGCCATTTGTGAGCGCTGCCCAAAAACCCGCGTTTTAGTTCTGACCGCTACTGATGATGAAGCCTCAGTCCGAACCGCTTTGCGAGTTGGAGCGCGGGGCTATTTGCTCAAGGATATGTCGCCTAACGAGTTAGCCAATGCCGTTCGGACTGCACACAGAGGCTTTACTCAATTCAGTCCCGGAATTTTGCAGAAAGTGCTTGCTCCGCCGATCGGAGAAACCAGTCCCGAACCATCAATGACGAACGTTCTGCCGTTTATGCCGTCCCAGCGGCGTACTCCTGCTCCTAGCTTACCGCCTGGATTTGCTAAGCTGACTGCTCGTGAGCGCCAAGTGTTAAGACTGATCGCAGAAGGATCGAGCAACCGGGAAATTGCCCAATCGCTCGAAATCTCAGAAGGAACCGTGAAAAACCACGTCGCCAGCATTTTAGGGCGTTTGAATCTACGCGATCGTACGCAGGCGGCGATCATCGCGACCTCAGTAATGCCGCTTCTGAACTAGCATTTTCTCGGACTCTCTAACTTGATTCCTGTGATAAGACTGTGCTGAAAGCAAACCAATCACGGCACAATCACATGATTCATCTTGTTTTAGATCTACCCACCTGGTTCGATCACACCCTTCATCTGAGCGATTTTGTGCAATCGATCGATGTCAACATTCTGGCTCAGGAATTCAAGCAAACCGATATTGCTGGGAATGTCGGCAAAAGCTGGAATCACTTTGTCAGAACCGGTCAGGTTTGGGCATTTGTGTTAGGAGCTGGACTAGGGTACTTCGTCAGAACCTTTACTTCGTTCGGCTAATTCCGGCGAGTCTCTTTACTGGGATGAAAAATTAATCTGAGCTTCATCCCTTCTTTTCAACCGTTTGCGGTAGGCTTAGAACTTGCAGTCGATCGACAAAGAGTTCCCTTGAGTCAGCAGTCTCCTGAATCTAAACCTTCTCAAACTTGGAGCCAGCGTTTTGAAACGGCATTGCATCCCGCGATCGCGCAGTTTAACGCCAGCATCGGATTTGATATCGCGCTAATTGAATATGATTTAACGGGATCGCAAGCACACGCAAAAATGCTGGCAAAAACTGGCATTATTTCTGCGGAAGAGGGCGATCAGTTAGTCAACGGGCTAGAGCAGATCCGGCAAGAATATCGCCAAGGACAGTTTCAACCCGGCATTGATGCGGAAGATGTGCATTTCGCGGTAGAACACCGTCTCACCGAGATTGTGGGCGATGTTGGTAAGAAGTTGCATACCGCTCGATCTCGCAACGATCAGGTTGGAACCGATACCCGCCTTTATCTCCGCGCCCAAATTCAACAAATTCGTCAGCAGCTTCGAGACTTTCAAGGCGTTTTACTCGGACTCGCTGAGCAGCACGTTAAGACCCTAATTCCGGGCTACACCCATCTGCAACGGGCGCAGCCGATCAGTTTGGCACATCACTTGCTGGCGTATTTCGAGATGACGCAGCGCGACTGGACGCGACTCGGCGAAATTTATCAGCGAGTCAACGTTTCACCCTTGGGATCAGGGGCGCTAGCGGGAACAACCTTTCCGATCGACCGACATTACACCGCCGAATTGTTGGAGTTCGGGGGACTGTACGAAAACAGCTTAGATGGCGTGAGCGATCGAGATTTTGCGATCGAATTCCTCTGCGCTGCAAGCTTGATCATGGTGCATCTTAGCCGCTTGTCCGAAGAAGTAATTTTTTGGGCATCTCAAGAATTCAGTTTTGTCACGCTGCAAGATAGCTGCGCTACAGGATCGAGCATCATGCCGCAAAAAAAGAATCCCGATGTACCAGAACTCGTGCGCGGTAAAACAGGGCGAGTCTTCGGGCATTTGCAGGGAATGTTGGTGCTGATGAAAGGACTGCCGCTCGCTTACAACAAAGATTTGCAAGAGGACAAAGAAGCCTTGTTCGATTCTGTGAACACCGTCAAGGCTTGTCTAGAAGCGATGACAATTTTATTTCAAGAAGGCTTAGAGTTCCGCACGGCACGATTGAACGAAGCGGTGACAGAAGATTTCTCAAATGCAACTGATGTGGCGGATTACCTTGCAGCAAAAGGAATTCCCTTTAGAGAAGCGTATAACCTGGTTGGGAAAGTGGTGCGATCGTGCCTCTCAGCCAATAAGCTGCTCAAAGACCTAACCCTTGCAGAATGGAAAGAACTGCATCCGGCGTTTGAGTCAGATATCTACGACGCGATCTCGCCTGTGCAGGTCGTTGCAGCCCGAAATAGTTTCGGTGGAACTGGATTCGAGCAGATTAATCAGGCGATCGCATCCGCAAAACAACGATTTCAACAGAGCTAAGTATGGGACTAACTGTAGGCGATCGTGCTCCTGACTTCTGTTTACCCGATACTCAGGGGAATTTAGTCAAGCTTGCGGATTTCAAAGGTAAGCGAGTCGTTTTGTATTTCTACCCTCGCGATAATACTCCCGGATGCACTAAAGAAGCTTGTGGGTTTCGGGATGCTTACGAGCAATATCAGACGCAAGATATCGTTCTATTGGGAATTAGCGCGGATGACGCTAAATCCCATGAGAAGTTTGTGACGAAGTACAATTTGCCGTTTCCGCTGCTGTGTGATGAAGGCGGTAAAGTAGCGGAGACTTATGAAAGTTACGGATTGAAGAAATTTATGGGCAAAGAGTTCTTAGGCGTAATCCGGAACACCTTTGTCATTAGCCCAGATGGTACGATCGAGAAAATCTACCGCAAAGTAAAACCTGAGTTTCACGCAGCACAAGTCCTCGCCGATCTCGCGTGAATTGCTTATCCTCCAGCGTCTCGTATCTGCCAGAAATTCCCGCTCGACTGCTTCTATCACTTCTAGGCACTTCAACCCCTTCACCTCATATCGTGAATTTATGCGTCGGTTTTGGCGATATTTCCAAACCATTCTGGGTGTGATCTTCCGCCACCCGATTACTGGGACAAGCATTATTACAGTTTTACCGGACGATCGCATTGTGCTAATTCGGCGACGGGATAACGGATTGTGGAGCCTTCCCGGAGGCATTGTCGATTGGGGCGAAGACTTGCCGACGGCGATTCGCCGCGAACTTGTCGAGGAAACAGGTTTAGAACTGACCAAAATTCGGCGATTAGTCGGAATTTACTCAGCTCCCGATCGCGATCCACGAATGCACTCAATTTGCATCGTTGTGGAAGTGGAAGCAACTGGAACCTTCAACCCAAAGGATATCGATGAAGTAGCAGATGTGCAGGCGTTCCATTGGTTACATCTACCCCCCGGTAAGCTCTCACATGATCACGATCAGCAGCTACAAGATTATTTCGAGGGCAGAACTACGATCGCTTAAAGTTTCAAGCGCTTAAGGTTTCAAGGCGTTGCGAACCGATCGCATTCCCCAAAACACTAAATCCAAATCGAGTCGAAGCTGCTCAAAAATTCGCGGCTCGGTCTGCTCAAAGAGCCGATAAATTAACTCTGCATCGCCCCCGGTCAAGACGATCGTACTCCTTTCAAACTGCTGATTCCAGTCTTCGACAAAACTGCGAATTCCTGCTAAAAGTGTGTTCAAAATTCCGCTCTCGATCGCGGTTTGGGTATTCCTTGCCCATCGCTCAGGCAGAGTTTCAACTTGCCCGATCGTAGGAAGCGCTGCGGTCTGTTGTCCTAGAGCTTGAAACTGTAGCCGCACTCCAGGCACGATCGCGCCGCCAATCAACTCATGCTTTTCGTTTGCACCTGTAAAAGTCATTGCTGTTCCGCAATCAATGACTAAGGCTGGACTACCATAGACTTGGATAGCACCCCATAGAGCTAGAGCACGATCGACACCGAGCGTAGAATAAAGCTGATGAAGAGGAATTTCGCTGAGAGAGATGCCGTGAAAATTGGGAACATTCCGCCAGTAATCAACCTGCTTCGGGACAACTGACGCGACCCATAGCTCTGAATCGATGCTCATCCAAGGCAGCGATTGATAAACTAAGCTAATCGGTTTTGCTGTAGAGTTGGAATCACGATCGTTCAGCAGAATCGCTGGATCCTCGGCGATATGTGACATATTGTATCTTTGTTGAATTTGGTCATTTTCAAACAAAGCCCAATGAAGTCGGGAGTTCCCAATATTTAGCGCGATCCAACGATTTGTAATTAGTTTCATTTATAGGTATGCTTACTTATTGAAACTTTACAAATTGAGATACAAGGCGCGACAATCAAGCTATAAGAGAACTGCGTTATCGTTTACATTACCCCTGGGAGATCGTTTATGGTCGCTTCTGCTCCTCGCTCAGCTCGATCACGAGTTCGTCTCACTACCGAAATCAGCGATATTGCACCCGAAACTACCACGATTCGATCGCTCGATTGGGATCGCGATCGCTTCGATATCGAATTTTCTCTTGAGAACGGAACAACTTACAATTCTTTTTTAATTAAAGGCGAGAAAGTTGCTCTAGTTGATACCTCGCATGCGAAATTTCGTGAACTCTACATTGATGCTCTAAATGAGTTGATTGATCCACAAGACATTGACTATCTAATCATCAGTCATACCGAGCCAGATCATAGTGGCTTAGTCCGCGATGTCCTAGAACTCAATCCGGATATCATCGTCGTGGGTGCAAAAGTTGCGATCCAATTTCTCGAAAACTTGGTGCATCAGCCGTTCAAGAGCAAAGTTGTCAAGAGCGGCGATCGTCTGGATCTCGGCAATGGGCACGAACTTGAATTTGTCTCCGCACCGAACTTACACTGGCCCGACACAATTTTTACCTACGACCACAAAACGCAAACGCTATTCACCTGTGATGCGTTCGGAATGCACTTCTGCGACGATCACACCTACGATGAAGACCTTGATATTCTCGAAGCCGAGTTTCGTCTATACTACGACTGCCTCATGGCTCCGAACGCTCGATCGGTACTCGGAGCGATCAAACGCATCAACGAACTTCCCGAAATTACGACGATCGCCACAGGTCACGGGCCACTGCTGCGCTACAACATCGAAGAATTAGTCGGACGCTACCAAGATTGGAGCCAAACCCAAGCAAAAGCAACCACAACTGTTGGCTTATTTTACGTGGCAGGACATGGGTACGGCGATCAACTCGCGCAAGCGATCACAACCGGAATTACTAAAACCGGAGTCGCCGTTGAAATTATGGATCTGCGCGTTGCTGAACCGCAAGAAGTCCGCGAACTGGTCGAGCTTTCCAGCGCGATCGTTCTGGGAATGCCCCCGCAATCTGGAGAAGTTGCTGAAAACGCTGCCGCCGCGATCGGTACCATTCTTGCTGCCGTAAATTCCAAGCAGAACTTTGGACTGTTTGAAGTCGGCGGCGGTAACGATGAAGCCGTTTATCCGATTCGCAACCGAATTCGGGAAATTGGCTTGGTTGAGAAATTCGAGCCAATCAAAATCGCAGACGAACCGACCGAAGCAATCTACCAGCTTTGCGAAGAGTCCGGTACAGACTTAGGACAATGGCTCACTCGCGATCGTACCGTCAAGCAAATGAAAGCCCTCGACACCGAGCTAGATAAAGCCCTCGGTCGCATTAGCGGCGGTCTATACATCATTACTGCCAAAAAGGGCGACATCTCCAGTGCAATGCTGGCATCTTGGGTAGCGCAGGCAAGTTCTGAACCGCTCGGAGTCTCGATCGCGGTTGCCAAAGATCGGGCGATCGAATCGTTCCTGCACATTGGCGATCACTTCGTGCTAAATGCGCTGGAAGAAGGAAAATATCAGGCATTAATGAAGCACTTCCTCAAGCGGTTTGCGCCGGGAGCCGATCGCTTTGCCGATGTCACCACCTATCCTGCGACTAATGGCTCACCGATTCTGGCTGAATCGCTGGCTTATCTAGAGTGCGAAGTTGTGAGCCGGATGGAATGCCCCGATCACTGGATTGTTTACAGCATCGTTACCACAGGGCGAGTCGCAAAAGCGGATGCGTTAACGGCTGTACACCATCGCAAAGTTGGCAATCACTATTAATACCGAATCTCCTCACCCCGACTTGTCCAGTCAGGGTGGGAGTTTGCAAAAGGATGAACCTGTCCTTTATGTCCCACCCTTCATCATGCTCGCCTTATGCTTCAAACTCGACCTAGAGATGTCCAAGTTGCCGAAATCGCTCAAGATACTTGGATCTTACGATCGCGCACCTGGGATCGGCTGAAATTTGAAACCGAATACGCCCGTCAAAAAGGAACAACTGCAAACAGCTACCTCATTCAAGCCGAAAAAAGTGCGCTGTTTGACCCACCGGGCGGCTCCTTTACCGATATCTTTCTCAAGGAACTCCACGACCACCAGTATTTCCAAAAGCTCGACTACCTAATTCTGGGTCACGTCAACTCCAATCGGATCGAAACGATCAAACGCCTGCTCGAAATTGCGCCACAAATTACGATCGTTTGCTCTCGCCCTGCCGCCAATAGCCTCAAGGCTGCATTCCCCAATCAGCCCCTAAACATCAACCCCGTTCGAGGTGAAGAAGTCCTCGACCTCGGAAAAGGGCACGAACTTCAGTTTGCCTTTACGCCCACCCCGCGCTGGGTAGATGGACTCTGCACTTACGATCCGGCAACCCGTATTCTCTATACTGATAAATTCTTCGGCGCTCACGTTTGCGATGATGCCATTTTCGACGAGAACTGGAAGCAACTCGACGACGATCGCCATTACTACTTCGATTGCCTCCACGCAGCGCAGTCAAAACAAGTCGAAGACGCGATCGACAGGATGGCTCGGTTTCGTCCGAAATGGTACGCAGTTGGACATGGCCCGATCGTGCGCTACAGCCTCAGCCGCCTCAAGCTCGAATACCTCGAATGGTGCGAACAGCAAGAGAATCAAGAACTTTCTGTAGCGCTGCTTTATACCTCTGCTTACGGCAACACCGCAACCGTCGCCCACGCGATCGCTAAAGGACTCACCGATGCTGAAATCAAAGTCGAATTGATTAATTGTGAACTCGTTGACCCCAGCGAAATCACAGCCGCGATCGAGCAATGCGACGGATTCGTCATCGGCTCTCCAACGCTGGGCGGACATGCTCCAACCCAAATGCAGACCGCTCTAGGATTAGTGCTTTCTACCGCTTCAAAAACCAAAATTGCAGGTGTTTTTGGTTCTTACGGCTGGAGTGGTGAAGCGATCGACCTACTCGAAGGCAGACTGCAAGATGCCGGATTTGCCTTTGGCTTCGACACCATTCGCGTCAAATTCACACCTTCAGAAGAAGTGCTGCAACACTGTGAAGCCGCCGGAGCCGAATTCGCTCAAGCTCTGAAAAAAATGAAAAAAATCAGAGCGCCGCGTCAAGGAGCCGTCGAAGCTCAAACCGATCGTACCGAGCAAGCGATCGGGCGCGTTGTTGGTTCGCTCTGTGTTGTGACTGCAAATCAGGGAGAAACACCGTTTGGCATTCTAACCTCGTGGGTGTCGCAAGCGACCTTTAACCCTCCTGGAATTACGGTTGCCTTACCGAAAGATCGAGCAGAAGGCGTTCTAGACCATCCTGAAATTCCCTTTGTGCTCAACATTCTGAAGGAAGGGCGAAACGTTCGGCGCACCTTCTTAAAAGCAACCGCCCCCGGTGAAAATCGTTTTGCTGAACTCAGCACCGATCACGCCTCTAATGGTTGCCCTATTCTTTTAGATGCTCTTGCCTACCTCGAATGCAAAATTGAGAATCGGATGGATTGCGGCGACCACTGGCTGCTTTATGCCAGGATTGAGAATGGTAAAGTGCTTGAACCTACAGGCGTAACCGCAGTTCAGCACCGTAAAACCGCAAGCGCCTATTAAAGACGAGTTGCTCTCGCTGTCTAACCGCTTTAAGGTGAAGCAGCGAGAGTATTGCTGTTCGGCAGAATCTTCTGAAGTTACCCGCACTGTGAAAGATCAGTTGCGACAAATTTCCGCAGCTTACAATGTCGATCGTGAAACGATACCGCTTTGCTAGACTGCTTCGGCGCGGTTGCGTTCCCCCATCTTGCAGGCATCAACAGCACTAAATCGCGCTGCACCTCACGCCAATAGACTTGTGGAAATCGCACATAATCATAATCGCAATGGCGCATCACCCGCTCAATGCGACGGTACCGATTCAGCGACCAATCGCGCAAAATCTGCCAAGACGGATGCAAATCAGACGACAAAAGAAATGGATAAGTGCGACGCTGTAGGGTTGGCAAATAATCATAAATCCAAAACTGCATCATTGATCGAAATCCCGGATTGTCATAGGCTCTAAGGTCTAGAATCTCAGATCGTGTCACAGCGAAGCGATCGAGCAATTCGTTGGGCAAATAGCAAATTCCTTGCTCTGCATCCTCACGTAAATCTCGTAGCGTATTGTAAAACTGATCGACGACCCCGAACGCGCCAACCACCTGGCAAGTCTGATCGGACAAAAACGGTAAAACCTGAAAAAATGATGCAGCTAACTCCCGCAGCATCGTCTCAAACTCAGCGATCGTATCAAAGACTAAATTCTTCTGGCTATACCGATTCAGCGCCGTTAAATACTGCTGCCAAGCCTGCCGGGAAAATTGACTACTTGGATCAGCCTGATCAAACCAGCAGTCTCGCATCGACTCAAACAGCGATCGATGATCTCCCGTCGGCTGCACCGTTCCAGTCGCACTCAGCCAGCGCCACGAATTACAAAATGCTTGAAACTGTCCAGATCTCTCCTCAATCAGTTCATTTTCCGCTAAACGATCTGCTAAACGAATCCAACGAATCCGCTCAATCCAAGCTTGTCGAACGTCTGGATCTAACTCCATCACCCAAGCAGCATTATCTTCGTCTTTCAAAGCATCATCCGCAATGGCACGATAATGAGACGACCCAAATAACTCAGCAGTAGACGTGTTCATATCAACAGGTAAATTTCGAACTTGCCACGGCACTCGCGCTTAGAATTCCCAGATTTTGGTAGGATTAACGGATGTCAACGACAACAATTTGAGATAGGAGTTGCCAAAGTCTTGGCAATTGGATAAACCAAGAACGCGTCGAGAAAATATTTCTCAATCGAGCGGTTAAATGAGGTACGAGAAAATACAGCGACAAAAATGATTTCTCATCAGAGATGGGTTACGTACAAGCTTTCATACTGTTAAGGTAGTCAAATTTAGTACGTGTAGAGTATAGAAAAGAACGCATTTTTTAATACGATTTGATTGAACTAGCGACATGTTACTCGCTTTTATATAAGCCGTTAACTTTTATTCGTGGTAGTAGGTAGATTCACTAATGTCACTATTTGATTGGTTTGCAAATCGGCGAAAATCTGATCCGAAAGTTCCTCAGGCTCAAGAGCGAGAGATTGCTGATGGACTTTGGAAAAAGTGTGAAATGTGTAGTGTATTGACTTACACCAAAGACCTCAGAGCAAATCAGATGGTCTGCCTAGAATGCAGCCATCATATGCGTGTTTTTAGCCCAGAACGGATTCGACAATTGATCGACGCAGACACGTGGGTCCCGATCGATGAAGATATCCTTCCGACCGACCCGCTAAAATTCCGCGCTCGCAAATCTTACAGTGACTACCTGCGCGATACCCAAGAGAAAACCAAGCTGACTGAAGCCGTACAAACCGGAATCGGTCAACTCGATGGTTGCCAAGTTGCGCTCGGCGTAATGGATTTCCGCTTCATCGGGGGGAGTATGGGGTCGGTCGTGGGTGAGAAAATTACCCGTCTGATTGAACGCGCATCTCAGCAGCGCCTTCCGGTTGTAATTGTGTGCGCCTCTGGTGGCGCGAGAATGCAGGAAGGAATGCTGAGCCTGATGCAGATGGCAAAAATCTCCGGAGCGCTACAGCGTCACCGGGAAAGCCGCCTGCTTTACATCCCAGTCCTAACTCATCCAACGACTGGCGGTGTAACGGCGAGTTTTGCCATGCTGGGAGATATCATTCTGGCAGAACCGAAAGCCATGATTGCGTTCGCTGGGCGACGAGTGATCGAACAGAACTTACGCCAAAAACTTCCCGATGATTTTCAGACGGCGGAATATTTGCTAAATCATGGATTTGTTGATGCGATCGTGCCGCGCACCCAACTGAAAAAGACCTTAGCGCAACTGATTCGCCTGCATCAGCCTGTCATTCCGACCGCTCACGGCGTTCAGATTCCAGGGATAAAAACCTTTACCACGACTCCTGACTAGGTGGAATCTCAAGATTGGTGAAAGCATTGTCACAACGGCATGATATTGGTATTAAAGAGGTCTATTCTCATCATCAGCAAAGCCGATTCGAGCGATTTGCCGATTGCCTTCGGGCTGCCATTATCGATTGTTGTGTTGTGAAGTCCGATTACTGAGCCACATTTAAGGAGAACCATGCTTAAAAGATTTCTTTGGCTTGCTGTTGCCACTGTCTTTTTTGCTTTTCAGGTCTTTGCACCGTCTGCCAATGCTGCTGAACTTGATGCCGCAACCCGCACGGTGGTAAAAGATGCGAGCGGGGGTACTGTTACCCTCACCCCCAAGCAAGTAAAAGAAGGCAAGCGCCTGTTTCAATACGCTTGCGCTCAATGTCATGTGGGCGGTGTTACCAAAACCGACCCCAACGTTGGGCTTGACCCTGAAGCGCTTTCACTCGCGACCCCGTCTCGCAATAACATTGACGCGCTAGTCGATTACATGAAAGATCCGACCAGCTATGACGGAACCACATCGATCGCGGAAGTACATCCGAGCCTCAAGAGCAAAGATACCTTCCCGGCAATGCGGAACCTGACCGATCAAGATCTAACTGCGATCGCAGGTCACATCTTGCTGCAACCCAAAGTCGTTGGCGACAAATGGGGCGGCGGCAAAATCTACTACTAACCCAAATTTAGGCTGATCCTCTGATGCTGATACAAGCTTTCCGAACATTCTGGCAACGCTGCCTTCTAATCTTCTGTTTTGCTTTGATCAGTTGGGGAGCGATCAGCCTTCCTGCGTATGCCAAAGTTGATCCATACGTTAGAAATTATTTACAAGTGACAGATCCGGTTCCAGTGGTGATGAATGATCGAGGAGAAACGCGATCGTTTTCCGCTGAGGACTTAATTAAAGGAAAAAACCTATTTGAGCTTCACTGTGCTTCCTGTCATGTCGGCGGTGCAACGTTACCGAACCCTACTGTCTCTTTATCGTTAGAAGCGCTAAGACACGCGATACCACCCCGCGACACAGTGGAACAATTAGTAAAATTCATGCGGCAACCGATGACCTATGATGGCAGCGAAGACAGCCTCCTCTGTCGTGAAGTGCCAGAGTCTTGGCTCTCTCAGGCTGAAGTCGAAAATCTTGCAGGTTTTATCTTAAGAGCTGCCGAAAAAGCAAAAGGTTGGGGGATCGCGAATTTTTAGAACGGATTTCTGGAAATGATTTTCGGTTAGAACCCGGTCAATGTGAGTACGACAGGCTGTAAAATGTAAAAACAATCTAGAGAAACCCTCTAGAAAACCATTTCGATTCGAGAGTGAACTATGAAATCGATCGCTTCTGCTATCCGGGGACTGACCCTGGCTTTCTGTGCAGTTCTACTAATTATGGGTAGCCTTTTCCTTTCTGCTGCTCCTGCTTCAGCAGATACCGTGAAAGTGAAAATGGGCGGTGCAAAGGGTCTAGTGTTTGAACCCGCAATTGTCACCGTTAAGCCTGGAGACACGATTGAATTTGCGGTAGGTCAATTGCCTCCTCATAACGTGATCTTTGATGCTGCAAAAGTTCCTGGTGGGAATGCAGAGTTGGCTGCTTCCTTATCGCACAAAGCTCTAGAAGGTGCGAAGAAGAGCTTTGAAATTACGATTCCGGCTGACGCTCCTGCTGGAGAGTACACCTATTACTGCTTGCCTCATCGTGGCGCGGGCATGGTCGGTAAAGTTGTCGTCCAAGGTTAATTTCCGCTATTCTCCTTGGTTCTACGGTTGCACTTTGATCTCGGCTTACAATGAAATCAGTGCTTTTACCCATATTGGCGCAGGACTAAGGAGAATGAACTCAAATTGGCAAACGTCTTGGTTTCGGAATGCGATCGCGCTTTTGATGTGCGCGATCGCAATTTTTGTGACAATTTCTCCAGCGTTAGCAGAATCATCAGATGGTGAACATCTGTTTAATGCAAATTGTTCTGCCTGTCACATTGGCGGTAACAATGTGATCATTTCGCACAAAACTCTGAAAAAGGAAGCCCTAGAGAAGTATGAAATGAAGTCTCTAGAGGCGATTCGGCATCAAGTGATCAACGGTAAAAATGCGATGCCTGCATTTGGGGGACGCTTGAGCGAAGAAGAGATCGAAGCGATCGCGACCTACGTTTTAGGACAGGCTGAGGCGGGTTGGTCAACCGCGCGAGTGGAGCCAACTGAGCAGATCTCAGGCATTTGAAAGCAGATCGTAAAGGAGCGCGATCGCAGTGTTATCAAGATTTCCCTTGCCTTGAGCAATCAGGGAATCCATTAAAACAGTCACTTGACTGCTTCCGAGCAAAGGGACTCCCACTTCTCGTCCAGTCTGCAAAACAATATTCATATCTTTTCGATGCAGATCGAGCTTGAATCCAGGCTGAAAACTGCCATCCAAGATGCGTTGCCCGTGAACTTCTAGCACTCGGCTCTGAGCAAATCCACCCAGTAAGGCATCGCGAACTTTTGCCGGATCAACGCCTGATTTTTTCGCTAGCGTTAGTGCTTCTACAACCGCTTGAACCGTCATTGCAACCACGATTTGATTACACGCTTTCGTGACTTGTCCTGCGCCTGCTTCGCCGATGTGAACAATATTTTTTCCCATTGCTTGCAGAACGGGGAGGGCACGATCGAACGCCGCTTTTTCTCCCCCGACCATAATTGATAGGGTTCCCTGCTGTGCACCAATATCGCCCCCTGAAACTGGCGCATCCAGCGTCTGAATTCCGCGGGCTTGCAGTTCTGTGTAAATTTTCTTAGAGGTTGCTGGCGCGATCGTAGACATATCGATAAACAACAGTCCCGATCGCGATCCGGTTAAAACTCCGTCCTGTCCTAGTACAACGGATTCAACGTCTGGAGAATCCGGCAGGCAAGTAATCACAACGTCGGATTGTTCAGCAACTTGCTTGGGGGAAGTTGCGGGGGTTGCCCCTTGAGCGGCGAGTTCTGAAATGGGGGAGGGCGATCGGTTAAACACCGTCACAGGATAACCAGCTTTCAGCAGGTTTTGCACCATTGGCTTTCCCATGATGCCAAGTCCAATAAATCCGATACGTTCCATGGGGTTAGATGTGTTGATTTAAGCGTTGATAAACGGTTGCTAATGCGGCTTCATCTCCGACATTTCCGGGAAAGAGAACGACGGGAAGGTTTGGGAACTGTGGGTGATCTTCTGCGGTTCTAACCATCGAAACGCCTGCCAAAACTTGACCTAAAAGTCGCGCAGTTCGGAGCGCTAATCCTTGGCTCAGGGTGTCGTTTGAGGTGATGCCGCCTTTGCTAATCAGGAAACCGATGTCTGCTGGAAGCTGCTGCAAAATGTCCATCAAAAGTGTTGAAACAGATTCGCCGAAATCCAAGCGAGTTTGGGCATCATCAAAGGTCAATTCTTTACGGCTGGTAAAGACGACAGGAGTTTTTCCAGCGTTGTGAATTTCGCTAATTTTTTCAACTGCGTCACTTAGTAAACGATCGTGCGCCTCATCTGATCCAGTCAATTGTGCAACCTCGATCTCAACGCCAACCGCTCCAGGAGCTTCGAGTAATTTCTGTAGCTGCTCGGTGGTCTTCTTTACGTGCGATCCAACGATTACGGCTCCGGGTTTGCCTCCCCGGACGTAACGTGCCATTTCTGCTTGTGCGATCGGTTGCGCTCCCAAATTTGCTAGCGATGTCAGCAGACTTGCTGCACTACGGAATAAAAAGCGTTTTCCTTCCGATGCAACAGTTAATACATCTGATGCAAATTGATCCATGTCTGCCTGTGTTTCTGCATCAACCACACAGCATTGATTATTGTGTAAATTTTTTAATCTCGGCTGAATTCCTGCTCGTATGTCTGCTAGCAGAAATCGCTCGACTTGATCGGCATGAATGCGACCCTGTGTTTTTTCTCCCACATAATCCGGCAAATAGCTGTACTTGTATCCAAACACAGAATCTTTAGCAAATTCAGTTTCGTGAACTGGCGTATCGACACCATTGACTTTCAAATAATGCACACTGTCGCGAGTCGTTCGTCCGCCTTCAAAAAATGCAGGAACGAGGAAATGAGCATCAAACGAATCGAGTTCTTCCGCGATCGCATCCGTTTCGATCGGGTAATGTCCTCTCAAAGTCGAATCGGATCGACTTACCACCAGAAAATCTTGAATCGACTCAAGCGCGATCGCCTGCTTCAAATTGCAGCAAACTTCTTGAGTTACGCTTTTTGCAGCTTCGGGAGTCAGCGATCGTGTATTCGTCAGCACAAAGAAAATCGGCGCTTGATCGCGCAATCCCACACGCAAAGTCTCGACATCCCACTGCATTAGAAGCAGACAGCTATGCACAGTTTGCGACCCTGTTGGATCATCATCTAAAACAATGATTTTTGGCTGCATCTTCCTGCCTCTAAGCGCTATACATCGCTCAATCTACCAGGAAAATGGATCTCTCTTGATTGGATCAACGATCGTCAAACAATAAAAATCTCCAATTTCGCAAGGAAACTGGAGACGATAACACCACAAGCACCCGAACTATTTACGAATGTCTTTCGCCATCTTGCGGAACATATCCATATCCGACGCAGCTTTTCGACGTTGAGCAGCCGCATCCTCGATCGGAGCAGTTGGAGACGATTTAGCTTCTTGCTTCGGATCAACAATTTCTACTTTGGCTTTACCCGGAGTCACGCGACCCATAGCAGAAAGCTCTTGGATGTATTCCTTCTCGTCTGGACTGTCCACTGTTTTAGGGAAAGTCCGTCGAATCCTTTTAGATGCCTTCATATACTCCGAATTGCCAAACGTTTGAGCTTCAGTAGCTTCCAGAAAGAAGGCAGCGCTTTCTTTTTTCAGACGCTCGGCTTTCTCTTTCTTCGGACGTTCTACGGGTGCTTCTGTCTCGTTCGATTTGGATTTTGAAAATAATCCTCGAATGAATCCGGTCATGAGGTCTCCTAACTGCTGAGCGTAACATCGATAGTGATGATGTTAAATTTTATCAAATTTATGAGTGTCATAGTGCAGTTTTGATTGCACTTTCAATTGTTAGAAGAAGAATTGTTAGAAGAAGCTGAGGGATTTTGCCATCGCAGAAAAAGTTTGCCAAAATGAAGATAAGCACAAATTCTTAGCAGCTTCAACAAAACTTAGAATTTGTCCTGTCTCGATCAGGGTGTTCGTACTTTTTCCAAAATTCATCCGATCGAATGACATCCAGAGAATGAGGTTTTCTGGAACTCGTTTGTCTACGCTTGAAGTAATAAATAAGACTGCTACTTTACCTTGTTGATAGGCTCGCTCCACTCAATTTTTGGAGGATACTTTTATGTTTGCAAAAGTTGGAATTACACTCGCTTGTCTCGCTGTCATCTCGATCTCAGTACCAGGGAAAGCAGCCGATCCTCAGCACGTTCAACGACTGCTCACAACCGGAGAATGTTCCGGTTGTAATCTTGCAGGCGCAGACTTGAAAGAAATCCATGTGTTGGGTGCTGATTTGCGAAACGCCAATCTTGAAGGCGCGAATCTCACAGGTGCGAATCTTGAGGGTGCAGATTTAACAGGCGCAAATTTGAAAAGTGCAAATCTCACGACCACCTATCTGAGCAATGCCACCCTCGATTATGCCAATCTTACCGATGCAAATCTATCTGGTGCTAGCCTGATTAACGCGCAAACGCTTGGCGCAGTTCTCAATGGCATCAATATCAGAAACGCGGAGATTTACGGTAGCGGCATTTCGGCAGGTGGCGAGTACTAACCGCCCCAAACGCGATCAAGTACCACTTGCGGTGAAATATCTGCCATTTTGCCCGTTGGAGATTTGATCGCTATCACTCGATCGCTCTTAGGTAGAAGCTTCTCTGGATCAGTTGCGCCAAACAATGCCAAGGTGAACGTTTGAGCCGCGATTGCAATGTGCATCGGTGCGCTATCAGTACAAAGCATCAAGCTCGCCCCTGCCACCATGGCAACCAGCTGCCCAGTGTTTTCGGGCGCAGTCACCTTAATTCCAGGACATAGCGCCGCTAATTGAGCGACGATCGCTTCATCTTCCTCACCTTTAATCAGAACGATCGGTAAATCTGGCTGTTTTTGCTGAAAGTCCTGGATAATTTTTTTCCAGTTTTCAGCAGGATAAATCTTATCGATTCCCTTACGCTGGGAAAGTTGGCTTGCTCCAGGATGAATCAAAACGTATCCGCCATCTTGCAACCCAAGCCGCTTGCGCTCAGCATCCGACCACTCCAAATCTTTTGCTGGAACGCTGATTGCAATGTCAGAGACGGGACGATCGATGCCTATGCCCTTCAGCAAGTCGTGATACATCGCCGCCGCATACTGATTTTGATTAAGCGGAACGGTTCTTGTAAAAAAGGTTTTAGCTCCGCTGTCGTATCCAACACGAGTTTCAATGCCGCTCAGCCACAGCAGGAAGCCAATCCCCCAGCGTTGACCGAGAGAAATTGCGACATCGTATTCGCGATCGCGCAGTACCCCAAGCAGATTGCTCCAGTCCGACAGACTGTTACTGCCTTTGAAATCAAACAGAATGATATGGTTAACGGATTTAGAAATGCGGTAGGCTGCCTTCGCTCTTGGCTCAACAACAACATCGATTTGAGCATTGGGATAGGTCGCTCTTAGATCGTCTAAGGTTGGAAAAAATAGGATTTGATCGCCTATTCCACCAGGAACGAGGGCAAGAATTCTCATAGGGCTAATATTTACGCTTTTTCACAGTGCAATTCCGCCTTAATTTTAAGGGAAGACTCCTACCAAAGAAACAAGGGGACGATCGTAAATTCTGTTTAATTGTGCAGTTTCCATCAGAATTTCAGCTTGGAACAAAAAATACCCCCCAGAGAGCAGTCTCTTGGGGGCAGATCGAATTGAACCTTTTAGCTAATTGCGGTCGTCGATAAAGCAGCTTCCTTTAACAGTGCAGCCTTATCCGTTTGCTCCCAAGGCAGTTCGAGGTCAGGGCGACCAAAATGACCGTATGCGGCAACATCTTGGTAGAAACGACCGCCGCGCTCTCCGGGAAGCGTCCGCAAGCCGAACGCTTGAATAATGCCTGCTGGACGCAGATCAAAATTCTCCTGCACTAATGACAGCAAGACTTCATCGCTTACCTTTCCAGTGCCAAAGGTTTCGATCATGATGCTGACAGGACGCGCTACACCGATCGCATAGCTTAACTGAACTTCGCACTTGTCAGCTAAACCTGCGGCAACGATGTTTTTCGCGGCATACCGCGCCGCATACGCCGCACTGCGATCGACTTTGGTGGGATCTTTTCCAGAGAATGCACCGCCACCATGACGCGAATAACCGCCGTAAGTATCAACGATGATTTTCCGCCCGGTCAAGCCAGAATCGCCTTGAGGCCCACCAATGACAAATTTGCCTGTGGGGTTCACCAAGAATCGAGTGTTTTCGTCAGGCTTCACGTCGATATCAGCGAAGCAAGGCTCTACCACGAGTGCCCAGAGATCTGCTTTAATCTTTTCTTGGATCGCAACTTCGTCGCTAATGTCGCCGATCGTGGCGGTGTGCTGCGTCGAAACTAAAATTGTATCGATGCCAACGGGTCGATCGTCTTCGTAAAGAATAGTGACTTGAGTTTTACCGTCGGGACGCAGATAGGGCAATTGACCCGTTTTGCGAACGGCGGCAAGCTTACGAGAAATCCGGTGTGCTAAACAAATTGGGAGCGGCATCAATTCTGGCGTTTCGTTGCAGGCAAACCCAAACATAATGCCTTGGTCGCCAGCCCCGATCGCATCGAGCGCTTCTTGACTGAGATGTTCGCGGCTTTCTTGAGCGGTGTCAACGCCTTGAGCGATGTCCGGGGATTGTTCATCAAGTGCGATCATCACAGCGCAGCTATTGGCGCTAAATCCGTTCTCGGCTCCGGTATAACCGATTTCAGCGATTTTTTTGCGAGCAAGATCGATGTAATTGACATTTGCTTGGGTGGTGATCTCACCTGTAATGAGAACCAATCCTGTGTTGACAACTACTTCAGCCGCAACCCGACTGCTCGGATCTTGGCTTAGAAGCGCATCTAAAATCGTGTCAGAAATCTGGTCGCAAATCTTGTCTGGATGTCCTTCAGTGACGGACTCAGACGTAAAAAAATAACGACGGGACAAGGGCAATCTCCTTTCTATCTAAAGGTGTGAAACAGTCAGCCTGAATACAGGTGCGGGAATTATATCACTCAGCTTTGGGAAGGAGGTTTGAACGCGAGATAGAGATTAACGCAAGCGGAACCTTTTTTCTCTACTTTCAAACAAAGGCAGTCCTTTTGGGCAGCATTTTCTCAATCGCCGCGCTCTGACATGATAGTTCTAATCTCCGTGGGGGCATCCTAGCAATCTTACGGATACCTCGACTATTCCACTAAGGACATCTTTATCGAGTCTTTGAAATTCTTCTGAATTATTTCAGTTTTTGCAGTTTAATCTTCCGAATCTCTTAGCTCGTCGCCTAACAACCGATCGAATTCTATCTTGACTAAGTGATAACACTCGCAAGAGGCAGATTCGAGTCCTTGGCGATCGAGAATCCGAATTCTGCCGCGACTGTAGGTGATTAATCCCGCTTTTTGCAAAATCGCTGCCACAACACTCACACTCGCCCGTCGGACTCCCAGCATCTGAGACAACAATTCTTGAGTGAGAAAAAACTCATCGGTCGGGACGCGATCGTGACACATCAGCAACCAGCGACAACAGCGCTCCTCAACCGAATGCAGCCGATTACAGGCAACTGTTTGGGACAGTTGGCTAATTAACGCCTGAATGTAGCGCAACAGTAGCTCATATAACCGAGTGTCGGGTGTGACGACTCGGCGGAACGCATCGACTCGCATTCTCATTCCGTTGCCTGCCACTTGCGCGATTGCTTGTAGCGAGAGGTGATTCACCCCCAGCAAAACATGAATGCCCGCCATGCCCTCATTGCCGATCGTCGCCGCTTCGACCGTTTCTCCCTCTTCGGTAATCGTCACCATTGAAACAACACCGTGATTGAGGAAATACACATAATCGACAGGCTGATGCGGCTCATACAAGACGTGCTTGAACGGCAGTGTGACAAACTCCAAATGCGGCGACAGTTGCTCGTACTCTTCTTGGGACAGAGCGCGTAAGAGTTTATTTTGAGTAGGACGAGAACGATTTTGAGGCATGAAAGCCAACAGACCCGCGACACACAACCACTCAGACCACAATCCGAATGCGGTTTCTAAGGTATAAGTCTTGTGTCACCGTTGTCTGTCCCTTACCGTACATAGGATCAGGGTGGTTTATCACAACTCTTCAAACGGTTGGTCAAACTGCGATCGTAAAATTTGGTAGCATTCACACGCCGCAGATTCTAAGCCTGATCGATCCAAAAGGGTCAAACGACCGCGCTGATGTTGAATTAATCCAGCCCGCTCTAGCGTGTCAATAATTTCGCCGATGCGATCGCGCCGCACTCCCACCATTCGGGAAAGTAAGTCATGGGTAAGCGGCAAGATTGACTCTCCCAGGCGATCATGCGTTAATAGCAACGAGTAGCAGCAGCGTTCTTGGCTCGAATGCAATTGGGTGCAGGCAAGATTTTGTGCAATCTGATTCATCAGCGTCTGAATGTAGCGCAGCAAGAGAAATTGCAGTGATCGGCTCGCACTGAGTTCAGCTTGAATGGCTTTTGCAGAAACACGAAGCGCTGTACCAGGAATTTGAACGGTCGCTCGCGTCGGAATGTGATCGGTTCCCAGGATGAGCGGAACGCCGATCATTCCTTCGTTGCCGATCGTGACAGTTTCGACTTCTCGCCCGCCCTCCATCACATTCAAGTGGGAAATAACAGCGGTGGTGGGAAAGTAGGCGTACTCAATGGATTGATTCGGTTCATAAAGAACTTGGCCCAAGGACAGGGTAACAGGTTCTAGAAGTAGAGTCAGACGCTCGTAATCGCCTGAAGGAAGTGCGGTTAGGAGTTGGTTGCAGGGCGGAGACATGGCTTGCAGGAGCCACCGTAGACTGGTTGCCCGTTGAACATCTGGAGCTACAGAATCGGTGAAATCTCTAGTCATGGGTAAATCGAGCAACAAGAGACGACTGGACGGTAGCTCAAAAGAGCGGGCTAAAATGCTAGCGTCTTACGCCTGTTGTTTATAAAATTTTGCTTCAGTGAATATGACCGCTATCGTATCGTATCTATCTCTCTATCCTCTCTATAGATGGGCAGAGTTGAGGAACTAGCCGAGATTTAGCTATTCTTTTTGGTCGCGAATGCGACATTGAGCACCAGACTCCCGAATCAGCGT
Organism: Leptolyngbya sp. AS-A5; assembly: GCF_039962495.1. Taxonomy (NCBI): domain Bacteria; kingdom Bacillati; phylum Cyanobacteriota; class Cyanophyceae; order Leptolyngbyales; family Leptolyngbyaceae; genus Leptolyngbya; species Leptolyngbya sp. AS-A5. The sequence continues at coordinate 320,753 of NZ_JAMPLL010000003.1, forward strand.
GGCGATTGTGCTGTAGAGCAGTTCGAGATCAATTGGCTTCGATAAGTGCGATTGGTATCCGGCGGCGAGGGCTTCTTGACGATCGTCTTCGCGGGCAAATGCAGTCACCGCGATCGCAGGGATAGTAATCGATCGAGATCGTAGCGCTTTTAGAAAGCTATATCCATCAGCATCGGGCATCCGAATGTCGCTAATGAGAAGATTGGGTTTCCAAGTCGATAAGGTGATCAAGGCGGCTTGGGCAGACTCAGCCGCAATGACTTCTGCTCCTTCTGCTTCAAGTGCCGCGATCATCATTTCTCGCGAATCTTGATTATCATCTACGACCAGGATCCGCAGGGCTTGTAGGGGAAAGGTATCCATGTAAGATTTTGAGCCAATCAGTTGAACCCGCTGAGGAGAAAGAGCCATAGTCCAGGCAGAGTAAATACTCTCGCTGCTTACATTCGCTAAGAGCTACGGTATCGGGCAGCGTGAATTTTTGTCTGTACGGTTTCGTACACAGATTGCCAGAATCTTACTTTAGAGTGATGGTGATAAAGCAGATTCAGATTACGGAATTGCGACAATCACCACAGTGATATTGTCTCGTCCGCCGCGATCTTTTGCTGCATTAATCAACGCAGTGGCTGCCTTTTCGCAGGCTCGAATTGATTTCAGATGGTTCGCGATGAGTTGATCAGAGAGTTCTTCGGTCAGTCCGTCGCTACAGAGCAGCAAACGATCGCCCGACTGCACGGAGAGCGATCGTACTTCTACGGTTTCTAATTCAGGTCGTCCTAAACATCGGGCTAAGACGTGGCGCATGGGATGGACTCGCGCTTGATCCGGCGTAATTTCACCGAGGCGCATTGCTCTTGCCACCCAAGTATGGTCTTCGGTGATTTGTTCGAGTTTAGCTCCTCGCAGTCGATATAGTCGCGAATCTCCAATATGGGTATAAAGCGGTTGGTCATCCCGGAAAATCACCGCAACTGCCGTAGTTCCCATATCTGCTCGTTCCGGGTGGAGGCGCTGATCCTTGAGAATGGCTTGATTCGCCTCTAAGACTGCTTGCTGCAACAGCGTTTCCGAATCGAGATCGGTTTCCCACTGCTGCGTCAGAACTGCTTGCATCGTCTCTATCGCGATGCGACTGGCTTCTTGTCCGCCTGCGTGTCCACCCATACCATCAGTGACAATGAAAAATCGCTCATCTGGATCGACAGAATAAGCGTCTTGGTTGACAGATCGGATCAGTCCGGTATCAGTCATCCCTGCAGTAAAGAAGCGTTTCATGGTGTTCAGCGTATCGGGTAAAAAGCGTCGAAGCTAAGTTAAATTTACTCTGAGTCTAAGTATTCACACCTCGCCCCACAAACACACCATTCATTTAAGGCATTCGATCGAACCGATCGAGCTTCATCATCAATCGAATCAGAGCGATTCCGCTAACTACCGCAGCGATCGCGACAATTCCGGCAACCCAATAAAGTTGATTCACCAATAAAATGGTTGAGGAAATCGTAAACGCACAAGTTAATAGTGTGTAGTTTGTCCCTATATTCACGCCGCCGATGCGCCGCAAGATGCGATCGGTTTCGGTTGATCGAACTCTGACGCGCAAATCGCCGCGCTCTAGCTTGTCGAGGGTATCTTCAATTCGACGCGGTAGCCCGAATGCGGTGCTACTGACTTGTACTGCTTGACGACTTAATTCGTTCAAAAGTCCACCATCCGGGGAATTTCCATTGCTCATAAGCTGCATTGCAAATGGTTTTGCAACCTCCATAAAGTTAAATTCCGGGTCGAGTCCTTTGCCGACTCCTTCTAAGGTTGAGAATGCCCGCATGACGAAGGTAAACGTTGCAGGAAATCGAAAGGGTTGATCATACGCAATTTCATACAAATCGTCGCTGATGGCGTTGACCGATTGTTCCTCAAACGGTTTATCCATGAAGTGATCCAGCATGAACTGAACCGAGCGCCGCACCGGGCCGATATCATCAGTCGGAGCCAGCGCACCCAGATCGATCAGCGACTTCACCACGCGATCGCCGTCTTTTTGAGCAACTCCAAAGAATGTATCGAGCAATCGTTCGCGAGTAATGGGCTTGATTTGTCCCATCATGCCGAAATCGTAGAAAATTAGTGCGCCATCGGGACTCACCGCAATATTTCCCGGATGCGGATCGGCATGAAAGAAGCCATCATCGAGAAGTTGATGCAGGTAGGCTCTGGCTCCCAGTTGGGCGAGGAGTTTGCGATCGAGTCCTGCTGCCTCCAGCGCATCGTAATGGCTGATCTTAATTCCGGGCATATATTCCAGGGTCAGAACACGCGGAGAGGCATAGCGCCAGTAGACTCGCGGAACATGAACCCACTCATGACCCCGGAAATTTCGGCGAAATGTATCGGCGTTACGTCCTTCATTGAGGTAGTCGATTTCTTCCCACAGGATTTTGCAGCATTCTTCGTAAATGCCAATCCAATCGCGTCCTTTGCCCCACTCTGGATGATTCTGAAAATAGCGAGTGATGCCCTTGAGGATTTGCAAGTCGATTTCAAACAACTGCTTTAATGCAGGGCGCTGCACTTTTACAACGACTTCTTCGCCGGAGTGCAGTTGAGCGCGATGTACTTGACCGAGGCTGGCAGCGGCAAGCGGAATCGGGTCAAAGCTGCGATAGAGTTCTTCGATCGACTTGCCCAAATCCTGTTCGATAATCGCAACGACCTGTTCGTAGCTGAACGCAGGCACACGATCTTGCAGTTTAGACAGTTCCTCGACAAACTCACTCGCAAACAGATCTGCCCGCGTTGAGAAGAGCTGACCAATTTTGATGAAGGTCGGACCTAAATCCAGTAAGGTTTCTCGGATCCAGATGGCAAGAGATTTGCGTCGAGCCGCTTTTTTCGCGTCGCTGATTCCGCCCTTGTAGCTCCAGCGCTTCGTGTACAGCCAGCGTGCGCCCATCAACTTCAGCACGAACGACCAAATATCGATAAATCTGCGCTGCCGCGAGTATTTCTCCCGGTTCCAACGATACGCTTTATCGGAATGCAAAATTTCTGGAGCTTTGCGCCGTCGCGTGATGCTTTTGGCTGCTCCATCAAACTCAGGCTCATGGGGGGCTGGTTCAGGCAAGAAAGTTACCTTCTCAACACTAGGCAGGTCGGGGTCAGTCACGGTTTCGGAGCGCTCAGACTCGATTGGCTCCGTCGAGAATGCCGAAGGGCTGGAGTCATTGGAAGAAACAGACACGCGATTTCTCAACTAACACTGAATGTTAAACTCAACTTTATTATTACAAACGCGAATCTTACTGAGTTGATCGCGTCCGGTAGCGCTGAAGTTCAGACCGCAATTCCGCGATTTCTGCCCGCAGATCGTCGATCGTCGCTTGCAGGTCGCCGCTTGTTTGTAAGTCTAACGGAACGATCGCGGTCGTCGTTTGAGCTTGGGTGGCGATCGTGGCTTCACGCTCTGCCCGTGCCATCACTTCATCGACAAGCTGCCGCAGGTTTTCTCGCTGTTCGGCATCGAATTTTCCTAGCTCGCTCAAGGCATCGGTAAGACCTGCTTCAAGCCGCTCGTAAGCAATTTCAGCGATTGCCCGACCTACAAAGAAAGCATGAACTAAGGGAGTACTCATAAAATTTTTCCTAGCGCTGCCTGAATTATAGCGTGAGCCGTCGAGAGGACAACCCAGGCGGAGGGAGAATCTCCGCGATCGACCGTTAGGGTGTTGTAGATGGAGTCGGCGTGACTTCGCGAGAACTGGGTTTCAAAGGTGCAGGCGCAACGGGAGCCGGAGCGGTTGCCGGCGGAACTACAGGTTCGGGGGTTGTACTCGTTTCGGGTAAAGGCTCGGTTGGCCCGGTCTCAGGTTCGATCGGTTCAACTGAGGGCTTGGGTTTCACAGGATTGGTGGGTACGATCTCCTCGGTGAGTGGACGACGGCGCGGGCGAATCGGTTCAGGCGACGGCGTTTCTATTTTTGGGGGGGTATAGATAGAGCGATCGACTTCTGGGGTAACGGATTTTAAGAGTGTTTTGTCAGAATTGGTGCTGCTCGATTCAAGGGGAAGATCGGCGGCATCCTTGTCATTTGGATTGAGGGTGCCTTTCCATTCTTTTTCGGGAAAAGGCTGTACAGGCTGTAGCAAAGCCGTTCCAGGTGCTTTGGTCGCGCTAATTCGCAGTGCTAATCCGAATCCTACGCCGATCGCGCCAGCCGTCACCATCGTTAGGACTAAAGATTTTGGCAAGCGAGAGGTCGGGGATACGAGGACTGCTGATGCCGGAGTCGCTTCTACGGCAGTTGTGGGAAGTGCCGTCAAGGTTGGGGCGGGTGGCGCGGTAGGAGCTTTAGTGGGAGGAGCCGCCGATCGTCCGTTCTGTACCGGGAATGAAGCCAGCGTGACTTCTGGCTCGATCGAGCGTCCCCGACCGTTTTGAGACGATGTGGAATTGCCAGTTGTCGGAGTACTCTGAACAATATTATTGGCTGCACTGTTCGCACCATTGCTGGTGGGGTTCGTTGCCATCAGTGGGAGCGTTGTGTTGGGAAGGAGGCGCAACCACTCATCCGCAGTTTGAAGCTGCCACTGGGGATCACGGGTTAGTCCTCGAAAGATGGCTTGCTTGGTTGCAGGACTCCAAGAGTGGTGTTCAAGCGACGGTGAGCCGTTCGGGAATTGTCCGGTCAGGATAAAGTAAAGAGTTGCAGCCAGCGAGTAGAGGTCGATCGCGAATCGATTGTCTTGGCTCCAATTAGCATCAGGAGGAAGAAAGGGGCTTTTATCAACCGGGGGTGCAAGGTCGTGAGCAAACCCGAAGCCGACGAGAACGCCTAAATTAGTGCCTTGACGACGCACGATCGTTTCGGGTCGAATATTGCGGTGAATCAGTCCGTTACGATGAGCAACGCTGAGCGCTGAGGCGACTTGCCGCAGATAGTGAATCGCTTCGGCTTCGGTTAGATGTGGTGCATTAAACGTAGAAATGCGATCGTGCAGAGTCTGACCCGGAATGTATTCCATCACCAGAAACGGTAGACCATCTTCTTGGAAAAAGTCGAGAACTCGCACAATACTGGGGTGCTGGGAACGAGCGAGAAGTCGAGTTTCTTCGATGAATCGAGTTTTGAGTTGGGGGAAGCTTTGCATCACTTGCAGGCTAGGGTCGATCGTTTTAATTACGACCGATTGCTGAAGGAGCGTTTGCGTTGCTAGATAAGTTGCGCCTAAGCTCTCGCGCCCTAGAACTTGATTGAGTTGGTACTTTCCGTTCTGAAGACTTGCACCGATCCGTAATTTCATGCGCTAAGCTCCTACCCACAATCCCATCATGCTAACCTTTTCGGGCCGAATTCCCAAGTTTCCGGAGGGCGCGAAGTAGCCCTTCTCTAATAAAAAATCCCGGACGATAAACAGCGCGATCGTCCGGGATTTTTTATTGAAATCTGACTCTAAGCTTTGTCTTCTGCAAGTTTCACCTTGGTTGCAAGACCAAGAACTTGCAGTAGCCGAATCGTCATCCAAGTCATATCGATTTCCCACCATTTCAGACCGTGACGAGCGGAATACTGAAACGCATGGTGATTATTGTGCCAGCCTTCGCCATAAACCAGAAGCGCTACCCACCAGCAGTTCGTGGAGTTGTCACCGGATTCATAGGTGCGGTAGCCGAATTTATGGGTTGCACTGTTGACAAGCCAAGTGCAGTGGTAAACCAGCACCAAGCGAACAAAGATTCCCCAAACCACAAACGACCAACCGCCAATCGCGTATAGTAACACGCCTAATGCAATTTGCAGCAGCGCAAAGTAATTTTCTAAAAACTGATAAAACTTGTCGTCAGCAATATCTTTCGTAAATTTAGGAACTTCATTTTCAGCCGGAACATCCCGCAGCATCCATTCCATATGGCTCCACCAGAAGCCTTTAGTCGAATCGTGGTGATCGTTGGGCTGATCAGAATAAAGATGATGATGACGATGTAGCCCGATCCACCAGATTGGCCCGCCCTGCATTGCCAATGAACCAAAGAAAACTAGGGTGTATTCGAGCCATTTTGGGACTTGGAAGCTGCGGTGACTCATGAGACGGTGCCAGCCGAGGGTAATTCCTAAGCCCCCGGTCAGCCAGTGAAGGAAGATTGCTAATCCGACTGCGCTCCAGCTAAAGTTTCCGGGCAAAAAGGCGAACAGTGCGCCGATGTGAATCGCCACCATGAAGCCTAGCGTGGGATAGTCTATTTTCAGTTTTTCGGAAGTTGCAATAGTCATGAAAGAATCTCTAAACGGAATACGATACTAATTTGCGCGACAATAGAACCCGCTCTAACCGACTGAGTTATTCGGGTTAGCGCAATCTCTACTGTAAATATTAATGAACGAGGCAGACGATGGACGGCTCGATCTTGATAAAAGAAGCAGAACAAGCGCTATCTGCAATTTTTTCTGGTATTGACTCTCAGGTCAAGAAAAATTTACAAAGGGTGCTGGCTGCTTATCGCCATCATCGAGTGGGAGTTCATCATTTTGCCAGTGTCTCCGGCTACGGTCATGATGATCTAGGACGAGAAGTGCTCGATCGTGTCTTTGCGGAGATCGTTCAGGCTGAGGCTGCGATCGTTCGGGTGCAGTTTGTGTCTGGAACTCATGCGATCGCCTCGGCGCTTTACGGAGTGCTACGTCCGGGTGATGAAATGCTCTGCGTTGCAGGTGCGCCCTACGACACCTTAGAAGAAGTGATTGGCTTGCGGGGACATCAGCAAGGCTCTCTCAAAGATCTTAGCGTTTCGTATCGGCAATTGGAACTCACACCGGACGGGTTAATCGACTGGCACGCGCTCCGGACGGCGATTCGACCGAATACAAAATTAGTTTCGATTCAGCGATCGTGTGGCTATTCGTGGCGACCGAGTTTGTCGATCGTCGAAATTGAGAAGATCGTTGCCATCGTCAAGGAACAAAATCCGAATACGGTTTGCTTTGTGGATAACTGCTATGGAGAGTTTGTGGAAGATCGAGAACCCACGGCGGTTGGAGCAGACTTGATTGCGGGGTCTTTGATTAAAAATATGGGGGGGACGATCGTCACGACGGGCGGATACGTTGCAGGTCGATCCGATTTGGTGGAAATGGCAGCTTGTCGGTTAACTGCTCCGGGAATTGGTAGTTCCGGCGGTGCGACGTTTGATCAAAATCGCTTGTTATTTCAGGGCTTGTTTCTTGCGCCTCAAATGGTGGGTGAAGCGATGAAAGGCAATCATCTGACCGCTTATGTGTTTGACAAGTTGGGCTATCCGGTAAATCCGGCTCCGATGGCTCCGAGGCGCGATGTGATTCAAGCGATTAAGCTAGGTTCGCCGGAAAAGATTATTGCGTTTTGCCGATCGATTCAGCAGAATTCACCGATCGGCTCTTATCTAGATCCGGTTCCGTCGGGAATGCCTGGCTATGAGAGTGAGTTGGTGATGGCAGGTGGGACATTTATCGATGGCAGCACTTCGGAATTTTCTGCCGATGGCCCTTTACGTGAACCTTATGTTGTGTTTTGCCAAGGTGGAACGCATTGGACGCATGTAGCGATCGCGCTCGAAGCGGCAATCGAAGCGCTGGAACAAAAAACCCCCGACCGAAGCCAGGGGTAATTATCAGGGTGCATCTACCATTCCCCTTTACTCAGAGATTCGGGTAAATCAGGATACTTTTGCAGAATTTCCTAAAATTGCGATCGCGACTCCGATTAATAAGACCAAAGCTCCTGCAATCACTTGCGTTCCAGGAATTTCTTGAAATAGTGCGATCGCAAAAATCGTCGATCCAACTGGCTCTAGCAAAATAATCAGCGTCACGATCGCTGGCGGTAGATGTCGCATTGACCAATTGAAACTGGTATGTCCAATCAGTTGTGGAAACACTGCCATCAACGCAATGTAAACATAAGTAAGAACGGGATAGCCAATGTAAGATGAGCCGAATAGGAACGGCAAGGGAAACAGTACGATCGCCGCAACGCCATAGGCGATCGTGACGTAACTTTTTACGTTTAATCCTTGCCGTTGTGCTTCTCGTCCTAATAACAGATATAAACTTGCTGCCCATGCGCCGACGATCGCTAATCCATTTCCCAGCAGTGGATTTGAACCGTCTCGACTGGTTTGATCAAATCCAATTAAGATGCCCCCAATCATGGCAATTCCAATTCCCCAAAACGTTGCACGGGTTGGCTTTTCTCGAAACCAAGCCCAACTAAGCAGAGCAACCCAGAGTGGATTCGTTGTTACAAGCGTTGTCGAAGCTGCGATCGACGTATAAGACAGCGACGAAATCCAGGTCGCAAAATGCACCGCCAGCGAAATCCCTGCACCGATCGCGAATTTGGTCGCACTTGGTGAAGCGGTCTGAAAAGACCGCCAAGTTGGAACCAAAACCAGCGCTGCGATCGACAAGCGGGATGCTGCTAAAACAAGACTAAACCCAACGTCTGAAACACCTGAAACGGTTGTCGCAAGTCGAATCAGAATTGCAGCCGTTGAAACTGAAAGAATTCCGATCGTCAAAACGATCGCTAATGTGAGCCTATTCGATCGCATTGTCCTTAAAAATTAAAGACTACCTCGAAGCAGGAGTTCTCCGAAGATAAGGGCTGAACTAGAATGCTTTTCGATCGCTCAGCTTTCCACTAGCTAAACCGAGACGATCGTACCGCTCATTCGCAAGCAAAACTTGAATGCCTTTTTCGCCGCATTGTTGAGAAAAAAGCTTGAGTAAAACCTGGCGATCTCCCTGATTTGCATCAATCGTCATGAGCAACTTTTCAAGTCCAATACTGCTCAATCCGTAAATTAAGCGACGACTAAAATTCGCATCTTTAGCAAATAAAAATCCACCGTGTCCGTCTGCTCCAGAGAGAATCAAAGCAACATAATCTTTGAAATTTAGGAAGGATTTACCAAGCGCTTGACTAACAATTCCTCTACCGTTTTCTTGATAGTTTGTGCAATCGAAATAAGTAAATAATTCTGCAATAAAACGATCGCTCTCCAAGTCAATTTGTTCTTGCCGCTTCGACAGTGGCATGCCTTCTCGTAGATACAAACGCTCTAAAAATTCAATTCCACATAACGGAATCAATTGCCCAGAATTATCTAGATTCACGATGCCGCTTTTCTCAAGTCCAAATTTTCCCGGACTTCTCACAATCACATTTCCTAAGCGATATCCTCCATCTCGTGTGCTTGTTGGAAAACTGAAGTAATTTGCCGCAGTTGAAGCAATTTTCAGCACCATATCGCCTTCGTTGCTGAAGAGATAAGCTTCATCAAAACGACGCAACGAAGACTTTAACGGATTCCCTCGTCCTGAGATGATCGTTTCAGCAGAAATATCGGGTGCAACTAATACTAACCGGCTCAATCTGAAGGCATTACCAATATCTGAAGAAGGAAGCTTTTTCTGATTTTTGATGTGTAGATTTCCGATCGAATCTCGATCGAATACATCTGACAAAATTCGCACCGTATTTGTCACTACAAAAGCACCCATACTGTGCCCAATGAAACTAAGACGGACTCGTTTTTGCCGATTTGTCGATTGCCCTACTAATTGATTATCTAGCTGCCGAATAAACTCAACTAAATCTGAGACACCGAAATTTGCTGCACGATAAGTATCTCGAAAATATCCTGAGATTCTCAGAATAAAGATTGTCAAAATAACCACAACAATCGATAAAGAGAGTGTTAGTGCCAAAGAGGAAGCAATCAGAATAGTAAGACTATCGACAAGATTGAATAGCGCAATGACAAGATTAAAAATGCCGCCAATCACCGCAAGTAATACTCCAAAAATACCTGCGATCGCTAGGGGTTTTGGTAAAGCTTTGAATGCCTTAATCGTTCCTTGCAAAACCTTAAGAATGCTCGAAGATTTCTGACCCGATTCATTCGGAAATACGTTTTCTGAAGACCATCGATAACCAATGACCATCAAGCCTGGTGAAACATGGTTTGCGAAGTTTTGATTAACGTATCTGCGGATTTCTTCGTACCACCATCTTGCTCCTGATTTGCTGGAGTTATAACCGTGAATTGCAATCAAAATTTCAGCATCTTCATGCTGCTGTAGGTAATCCGCAATCTCCTTCAAAACCTCGCTGGGCTCTCGATCGATAGTCGTTTCGTCTTTATCTTCAACATTGATCGGAGCAGTGCTGCTCACCATATACCCCGGAAAGCGAAACCCATTCATATCAAATGGCTCGATCGACAGTAGATGGCGGCTCATCGTCATTTCCTCAGCATTAATCTGCCGCAATATAATAGCTTGCAATCGCGATTTTGCTGAGAAAGTTTGAGTTGTTTTAAGCGAAACGGATGTTGGCTTGCTTTAATCGGTTTAGGGCCTCACCTAAGCGATCGCACTCTGCAATTAAGCTAATTCGCACATAGCCTTCCCCCCCTGCGCCAAACGCATTTCCAGGAGTGACAACAACCCCCGTTTTCTGCAGAACGGTCAGCGCAAAATCAGTTGAACCCATTCCCGGCGGACAAGGAACCCAAAGATACATCGTGGCGTTGGGCTTCGGAATCGACCAGCCTAATTCAGAAAGTCCATTAATTAAGAAATCGCGGCGAGTTCGATAGCGCTCCTGCACTTCGATAAGGTAGCGATCGGGCAAGTTCAAAGCGGTTTCTGCTGCGCTCTGAATGGCGGAAAAAATGCCGTAATCAAGGTTCGTTTTCAGCGTCCGCAATCCTTGAATCACGTGGCGATTTCCTACAACAAACCCCACGCGCCAGCCTGCCATGTTGTACGTTTTTGACAGCGTATGAAACTCAACTCCGATCTCTTTCGCGCCTGGAATTTCTAATAAACTTGTGGGCTGATATCCGTCAAACGCTAATTCTGCATAGGCTTGATCATGTACCAGCAAAATTTCATACCGACGCGCAAAGGCAACAATTTCTTCAAAGAACTCGCGTGGAGCGGTTGCAGTTGTGGGATTGCTCGGATAGTTGAAATACAAAATCTTCGCTTTCTGAGCCACTTCTTCGGGAATGGCGCTGAGGTCAATAAGCCAATTTTGCTCAGCTTTCAACATTAGTGGATACAACGTTGCACCCGCAATTAAAGGCCCTCGAAAATGGGGCGGATAGGAAGGACTCGGAACCAAAACAACATCACCCGGATCGAGATATGCCAAGGCTAAATGCGTCAGTCCTTCTTTTGATCCCAATAGCGGTAGGGCTTCACCATCAGGATTGAGATCAACTCCATAGCGCCGTCGGTACCAATCGGTAATGGCTTTGCGAAAGCTGGCTGTGCCCTCAAAAGGTGGATATCCGTGATTTCTAGAATCTTTAATGGCATTGCTCGCCGCCTCCACGATCGGGCTTGGAGTCGCCCCGTCTGGATTTCCCATACCCAAATCGATTAGATCAACTCCTTGCGCTCTGGCGTTGGCTTTTAGCTCATCCAGACGCGCAAACACATATTGAGGCAGCTTTGTTAAGCGATTGGCAGGAGAAATCCAGGGCAAATTCATGAGTGTGAAGCGATCGACGAATAATGACTGAGTTGGCTATTCTACCGCAGATCCAACCATAGATAAATCACTCAGGTCAGTGCGGGCCGATATTGTCGGTGCTGTGGTTGATACCATTGCTGCCATCAGCTGACTCGGAACAACCGGGAACGGTAAGCGATGAATGTCTGAAGTGTCATTACAAGCAATCTCCGCCGCCCGTTGAAGCTGTGCGATCGTCACATTCCCCAGTCCCAAATCAGCCAACGTCTTCGGCAAGCCAATTTGGTCATAGAACTTCAGTAACTGTTGGCGGGAGGTCGCGGCAAGCTGATTGCCTTGAACCATTTCTTCAAGTCTAAGCTGCACCAAAATTCCGAACGCAACTTTTTCGCCGTGTAAAGCGTGATGACTTTCGAGCAGGTGAGTTAATCCGTTGTGAACCGCGTGAGCCGCAACGGTTCGACATTGCGCTCCACCAATTCCACCAATTACACCCGCCATCAGCACTGAAGCATCCACGACTTCCTGCCACTCTGCTCCTAAAGGATTCTGCAAAGCGGCTTCGGATTTCTGAAATAGGATATCGCGCAAAACTCGCGCTTGTTGAACGGCGGCAATCAGTAAGGTTTTGTCAGAGTGACCGCTACTGACTGAGGCTTCGTACCATTTTGCGATCGCATCTCCGATGCCAGCAACTAATGTTCTCTGGGGCGCGGTTGCAACCAAATCGTAATCCAACACCAGCAGCTCCGGACAGCGCGGCAATCCGACATCGTACAGAAAAGCGTGCTGTTCAGAATATACGTTCGATAACGCTGTCCAAGCGGCGCAAGTGGCGGCTGAGGTGGGGATCGTGACGATCGGCAAATGGCACTGGTAGGCTAGGAGCTTTGCCGTATCGAGCGCTTTACCGCCTCCGACTCCGATGATCAAATCGGCTTGATGGTCTGCAACTGCCTTTTTCAAATTTGCCAGCGTAATCTCGCTACAGTCGTTGCCGTAAGACGCTTTTGCAGGCTGAAGCGAGTGCGACTTAAACACTGATTTCAGTCGAGATTTAACCACATCAAGCGATCGTTCTCCACCAACTAAGAGCGGACGAGTTCCCAAGCGAGCGATGCAATCTCCGACTTGCTCGATCGCTCCTGACCCGCGTACCACTTGGGCAGGAGCAATCATCAACGAAACCACGGAATTTGATTGAGTAGACATATTTGGAATGAGAAACAAACTTTATGCGGTTGGCTGCGGTAACTGCGCCAAGTTCTCGCGATACAGCTTAATCGTAGCGTTTTCATCCTCGCGCATCGAGAGCGATCGCTGAATTTCACCCAAATATAAAGGTTGGGATATCCCCTTTTGGGGATGCAAAATGGTTCGCGCCCGAATGGTCATTTGATTTGATCCTTGTCCAAGACGACCGTAGGAGAAGATATCGATCGCAGCTTGTTTGAGGGTCGCTTCGAGTTGAGATTCGGTAATGGTTGGAGGCACAGCGATGACGACCTGAGCCGCTCCGGCATCAAACACCCGCGAGTAATGAACATTTCCAGGAATACTGGGACGGTTGTACAGTCCCAAACTGAGCGCAAACACCCCTCCGGTTAGAACGGCGGTAAATCCGGTCACGCCGACGAGTCGGAAGCGAATTCCCCATTTGAACAGAAACGCAACGATCGTCAGAACGGCAAACGCGATCGTCGCAATGCCTAACCATTGAGTTTTTTCAATTAACTGTGCGGTTTCAAACATAGGAAGAATGGGTCAAGTTTTCAAATTCAATCTAATTACCAGTATCTTCGTCCGGTGGCTCTTGATTCAGATCAGCATCTAGCATTCGTTGGGTCTCAAGTCGAAGTCCATGAATCTCAAATTGCACCTGATCGAAACGAGCAAACATCAAGCCGTCGCGCCAATTCTCTAATCCTGTTAATTCGCTCTTGATGAGCGGCAAGCTGTTCTTAATGGATTTGAAGTTGAACCGCTTGAGCGCGTTGGTTTTGAGCCACGAAATCAATGAATTGATCGAGGTTGGCTTCTAAACGTTCGACGTGATCGCGTCAGTTTTCTTGAACCTCTTCTAACATGGCAAGACAAATCCAATCTCTCAAAATTATAAGTCTCGGCGGGCGGTTTAAAGATTTTGCAATTCATGAACGTTCAGCAGATTGAACGGCGATCGTCCCTTGTTTTTCTCACACAACTAGGATTGAAATTTGATACTCTTATCCAATTAGTGCTTGGGGAACATTGGCGTGGACATTCAAATCGGCAGGGGCAAAACGGCTCGAAGAGCATATGGATTCGATGAAATTGCGCTTTCTCCTGGAGCGCGGACACTCGATCCGAAACTGGCAGAGACGGGCTGGACGATCGGCGGCATCGATCGCGAAATTCCGATCATCGCGTCGGCAATGGATGGAGTCGTCGATGTCGAGATGGCGGTCAAACTTTCACAGTTAGGCGCACTTGGCGTTCTGAACTTGGAAGGCATTCAAACTCGCTACGATGACCCCAATCCGATTCTCGATCGCATCGCTTCAGTTGGGACAACGGAATTTGTGCCGTTGATGCAAGAACTTTATTCGCAACCGATTAAGCCCGAATTAATCGAAAAGCGAATTCAAGAAATTAAATCCCAAGGTGGAATCGCTGCGGTGAGTGCGACTCCTGCGGGTGCCGACAGATTCGGACAGATTGCCGCAAAAGCGGGAGCAGATTTGTTCTTCATTCAGGCAACCGTGGTTTCGACCGCGCACTTGTCGCCGGAATCGATCGCTCCTTTGGATCTAGCGAAGTTCTGCGAAGAAATGCCAATTCCCGTAATTCTCGGAAACTGCGTCACTTACGAAGTCACGATGAATCTAATGAAAGCGGGAGCTGCCGCTATTCTCGTTGGAATTGGGCCGGGTGCCGCTTGTACATCTCGTGGAGTCTTGGGTGTCGGAGTGCCTCAAGCGACCGCCGTTGCAGATTGTGCTGCCGCTCGCGACGATTTCAAGCGCGAAACGGGGCGGTATGTTCCTGTGATTGCTGACGGTGGGCTGATCACAGGCGGCGACATCTGTAAATGTATTGCTTGTGGTGCTGATGCGGTGATGATTGGATCGCCGTTTGCCCGTGCCAAAGAAGCACCGGGACGCGGATTCCACTGGGGAATGGCAACGCCTAGCCCCGTCCTTCCCAGAGGAACCCGGATTCGCGTGGGCACGACCGGAACTCTGGAACAAATCTTGCGCGGTCCCGCTCAATTAGATGATGGAACGCACAACCTTTTAGGAGCGCTGCAAACCAGTATGGGAACGCTAGGCGCGAAGAATATTAAGGAGATGCAGCAGGTCGATGTCGTGATTGCTCCATCCCTATTAACCGAAGGCAAAGTGTACCAGAAAGCCCAGCAGCTTGGAATGGGCAAATAAGCGCGAAGGCGCGATCGCAGCCTCTAAATTCACAAGCCGCGATACCCTTGGCACACGAAGTCGTGACCGCAGAATAAAGTTTTTATTAAAAGCCTAAGAGTTTTGCCACGACTTGCAATATTGGCGGGTAAATCCAAATCCGTCGTCTAGAATAGAGGAAGCGGAGACGCAAGTTTCCGTTCACTCCTCACACCACACTCCGCCTGGACTTCGGTTTAGGCGGTTCCTTGTTTTTAAAGCGAGAAGTAGGGAAATGAGGAGTGGAAGCAGAGCTAATCATTTCAGTTTTTCCTAACTTCCTACTCCCCCATTTTTCCTAGAGATTTCTCAAGTTTTAGAGATTTCTCAACCGAACGAGCCACCGATTTGTATCTAATTATGTCTGGGCTGAGAATACGTCCTGTCGTTTTTGCTATGTTAGAATTTCGTCAAATGAAACAAAGGCAAGGATTTTCAGGAATGTCAGCAACCGCACAAGTTACCGATTCTTCTTTTGACCAGGAAGTGATTCAGAGTGAGGTCCCAGTCCTGGTAGACTTCTGGGCACCCTGGTGTGGTCCCTGTCGAATGGTTGCACCTGTAGTCGATGAGATTGCAGAGCAATACGAAGGCAAAGTCAAAGTGGTCAAACTCAACACGGATGAAAATCCTCAAGTTGCTAGCAGATTTGGAATTCGCAGCATTCCCACGCTGATGATTTTCAAGGGCGGTCAGCGGGTGGATATGGTCGTCGGTGCTGTCCCGAAAACGACGCTTGCAAGCACACTTGACAAGCATCTTCTTTAAGGTTACGTCCCTGGATTCGTCTCATTTGCTAAACTCATTTGTCACAGTGCTGAGAACGCTCCGGAGTAAAATTCTGGGGCGTTTTCAGTAGTGATGAGGGCATCGCATTCTGCCCAATCTCGTTAAAATAGAATGCCCTTGTGAGGAATCGCTCATGCCTGTTGACCCGTCCCAACCGTCTCCATCGATGTTAAATGTCGAGCCGTTGCGATCGACGCTTAACGACCTACTCGATCATCTCCCGAATATGCAGCACGGGGCGTTAATTGCCCAAGCGCTGAACCTGATTGCGCGAATGTCGGGTGATGAGATCGATCGGCTGGACTGGAAGATTTTGAATGCGTCGCTGCAAGATATGGAGCGGGCGTTTACTGTGTTCTATCCGTATCGGCATGTGCGGAAGATTGCGATTTTTGGTTCTGCTCGAATTAAGCCGAATACTGAGGAGTATCAGCTTGCAAAAGAGTTTGCTCAATGTGTGACGCAGCAGGGATACATGGTGATCACGGGTGCGGGCGGTGGCATTATGGAAGCGGGCAATGAGGGCGCAGGAGCAGAAAAATCGTTTGGCTTAAATATTCAGTTGCCGTTTGAGCAAGGTGCAAATCAATTTATTCAAGGCGATCCAAAGCTGATTCCGTTTAAGTATTTTTTCACGCGCAAAGTGTTCTTTCTAAAGGAAAGCGATGCGTTAGCGCTGTTTCCGGGTGGGTTTGGGACTCAAGATGAAGCGTTTGAATGTTTGACGCTGACGCAGACCGGGAAATCGGCTCCGGTGCCACTGGTGCTGGTGGATAAGCCGGGCGGCAACTATTGGGACGATTGGACGGAGTACATTGATAAGCAGTTGCTGAAGCGTGGCTTGATTAGCCCGGACGATCCGAGCCTGTTCACGATTACCGATGATATTGATGTGGCTTGTGCGGCGATCTCTAATTTCTATCAGGTGTATCACTCCAGTCGTTACGTTGGCAGCCAGCTAGTGCTGCGATTGAAGACGGAACTGAGTGATGCGGCGGTGGATGAGTTGAACGATCGCTTCAAAGAGATTTTGGTCACAGGTCGGATCGAGAAAACGAAGCCGCTCCCGCAAGAGGCTAAAGATGAGACTTATGCTTTACCGCGTCTGATGATGAACTTTAATCAGCGGGATTTAGGCAAGCTGTATCAACTGATTGCAGCGATTAATATGCTGGGGAATCCACCGCCAGAGATTTCTGCTCATCCGGAGCGGAAGTAGGAGAGGTGACTGCGGGTAAAGACGCGAACACATTTGGTTATCGAGGCTTCTAATCGCGTCTTTACGCAGACCCAGATCTTTCCTGCTATTTCAGGTCGAGTAATCCTTCTTCCTTAAGCTTTGGATTGAATCGGATTTCTGTTTGAACATTTCGCGCTTTCAGTTGAGCCATAATCCCAGCTTCGATGCGGCGAGCAACGTTCTTTAGCGCTTTTCCCTGTGTGAATTCATCGAGAGCGCTTTCGTAGGTTGATCGCTCTTCATCAGTCATCAAGGATTTGACCTGAATTGGTTCTGTCCATTTGGCTTCGTTGTCGATCGATAAATGATTCTCTTCAATCCAAGCCGTGCGAATTGTTTCGAGAAGTGTGCGGTTGGGTCGATCAAAGGTCTGCACTTTGATCCAGTAGCACTCAGAAAGGCATCGAACTAGATGCTGTCTTAAGCTGAGAAAAACATCCCGCGAAAAGCCAATAAATTTTAGCGTTTGAGATTGATCAAAAATGGCATAAATGCCGACTTTCCCTTGAAATTGTTCGGGCAGTTGACCATTCTCATCAACGTAGGGAATGAAGGCTAAATCGGCTAAGGTAGGAATTTCGGTCATAGGATTCGGCGGGCGACGTTGTTCGATCGTAGTATATTGGGCATTGCCGCTCGCCAAACTTAACGATGACTCAATCTAATTCCGTTCGAATTCCCGCTTGTGCTTGGCAGCGCTCGATCGGGCAGGGTTGGGAAAAGCCCTACACCGTGCGCTATCCAAGCAATTTAGACGATGGGGCTTGGCATGGTGCGCCGTTGGGGGGATTTGGAGCGGGTTGTATTGGGCGATCGTCAAGGGGCGATTTTAATCTCTGGCACATTGATGGCGGAGAGCATTTGTTTGACTCGATGCCTGCTTGTCAGTTTAGTGTGTTTGAGCAAATCGGTGAACAATCGCAAGCTTATGCACTCACGACCGATCGGACCTTGGAGAGTTGGCGATCGTATCCCGAACAATCTGGAACTTATGCAGCACTGTATCCGCGTAGCTGGTTTAAGTATGAGAATGTGTTTCAAGCGCAGTTAACTTGCGAGCAATTCTCGCCGATCGTTGCGAATAACTATCAAGAAACGAGCTATCCGGTTGCTGTGTTTCAATGGGCAGCACACAATCCTACAAATCAGCCGATTACGTTGAGCATTATGCTGACCTGGGAGAATATGGTCGGCTGGTTTACGAATGCGCTCAAATCGCCGGAAATTCGTCTTAGAGACGATGGAAGTCCAGTGTATGAATATCAGCCACGATTGGGCGAGAGTGCTGGAAACTTTAATCAACTTACGGGAAATGAACATCAATTAGCGATCGTCATGTCTCGCAATGTTGATCAACCGAAAGAAGGCGACGGACAATGGGCGATCGCAACATCGATCAATCCTTATTTGTGGGAAGTGTTTTATCACACGCGATGGAATCCTGAAGATGGTTCTGAACTGTGGGAGAGCTTTTCGCGGGATGGATCATTGAGTGATCGAGACGATGAAACGCCTTCAACGGGTGAGCGAATTGGTAGCGCGATCGCCGTTCGATTTACCTTAAAACCCGGTCAAACGCTGCAAATTCCCTTTGTTCTGAGCTGGGATCTTCCAATTACAGAGTTTGCTGAAGGTGTTGAGTATTTTCGGCGTTACACAGATTTTTTCGGTCGCAGTGGGCAGAACGCTTGGTCAATTGCTCGAACGGCATTGAAGCATCATCGATCATGGCAAGAAAAGATTCAAGCTTGGCAACAACCGATTCTTGATCGCACTGATCTACCCGATTGGTTCAAGATGGCACTTTTTAACGAACTCTACGATTTAACTCAAGGCGGAACATTGTGGAGCGCAGCCGATGAGCGCGATCCAGTCGGACAATTTGCAGTGCTAGAGTGCATTGATTATCGCTGGTATGAAAGCTTAGATGTGCGATTGTATGGTTCGTTTGGATTGTTGATGCTGTGGGCAGAGTTAGAAAAAGCAGTGATGCGATCGTTTGCCCGCGCTATTCCGCAGCAAGACGATCGAACTCGTGTGATTGGTTACTACTATACGATCGGAGCCGAAAGCCCGATGGCACTTCGCAAAGTCAAAGGTGCAACGCCACATGATTTAGGCGCACCAAATGAGCACGTTTGGGAGAAAACGAACTATACCGCTTACCAAGACTGCAACTTATGGAAAGATCTTGGCTCAGATTTTGTGTTGCAGGTTTATCGGGATTATCTATTAACGGGCGCAACTGACACGGAATTTCTAGAAGAATGTTGGGATGCGATCGTTGAAACCTTGCAGTATCTCAAACAGTTTGATCTCGACGAGGATGGCATTCCTGAAAACTCAGGCGCACCGGATCAAACCTTTGATGACTGGCGATTACAAGGTGTTAGTGCTTATTGTGGTGGATT
Source organism: Leptolyngbya sp. AS-A5 (assembly GCF_039962495.1). Taxonomy (NCBI): domain Bacteria; kingdom Bacillati; phylum Cyanobacteriota; class Cyanophyceae; order Leptolyngbyales; family Leptolyngbyaceae; genus Leptolyngbya; species Leptolyngbya sp. AS-A5. The sequence goes on from NZ_JAMPLL010000003.1 coordinate 340,153, forward strand.
GTGGATTGCAGCATTAGAAAGCGCGATCGCCATTGGAAATATTCTCGATCGACCTGTGGAACTGTATCAATCTTGGCTCACACAATCACGCAAGGTTTATCAAGACACGCTCTGGAATGGAACTTACTACCGCTTAGATAGTGGTAGCGGCTCAGATGTGGTGATGGCGGATCAACTCTGTGGACAGTTCTATGCAAAGTTGTTGAACTTACCGGATATTGTTCCGATCGACTGCGCTCGATCCGCACTGCAAACCGTTTATGACGCTTGCTTTGTGAAGTTCAGTGAAAAGATGGGCGTTAAAATCGGTGCAGCCAATGGAGTTCGCCCCAATGGATCTCCCGAAAATCCAAACGCAACCCATCCTCTTGAAGTTTGGACAGGCATCAACTTTGGATTGGCAGCGTTTTTGATGCAAATGGAAATGAAAACACAAGCTTGGACACTTACTGAATCAGTGGTACAACAAATCTACAATCACGGACTGCAATTTAGGACACCCGAAGCGATCACAGCAGCAGGAACATTTCGCGCCAGTCATTATCTTAGAGCAATGGCAATTTGGGCAATTCTGCTGGTTTACGATCGCGCTTGAAATCAAAATGTCACGCTAACTTCAGACAATGCGTGTACACTTGACCCACAAATTAAGAATGTCTGAAATTTTATTCACTCTTCTGTCTGCAAGCTAGTATCGATCCACTGCCTTCATAGTACCGATTACCCGCAATCTCACTGAGTAGAACAATAGAATGAAACGAGTATCGCGATTCCTGGCTTTCCTATTGGGGTTTATGCTGGTGATGTTGCCTGTGAGCATCAGCTGGGTGTTACCTGGAGTCGCTGAATCCCCCCGATCAGCCCAAAGATCTAGAACTGAAGTGGATCGATCGCAACTTCGCCCCTTCGATGAAGTGATCAAAGATGCCACACCGCTCAAAGGACTTTTTACGCTATATCGCAACGAAAAGAGCGGCAAACTGTTTGCAGAAATTATGCCGAATCAGCTAGAGCGTAATTTCTTTGCGGCAATGACGCTGGAATCCGGGGTCGGGGAGCGTGGAATCTATAGTGGTTTACCGATCGGAGACTTTCTCTTCACACTCCGACGGAACAAAGACTCCATTCAATTTGTTGTCCCGAATATCTATTTCCGCTCAGAACAGGGATTACCGATTCAGCGATCGATCCAGCGATCGTTCAGTGATTCGATTCTAGAAACTTTGCCAATCCGTAGTATTCATTCAGAGCGCAAGAGCTTTCTTGTCGAACTCAATCCCTTATTGTTATCAGACTTACCGGGATTGTTACCCGTTCTTGGAAAATCACTGGGCGGCGACTACAGCCCAGATATAGAAAATTCGTACTTTGATAGAGTAAAAGCTTTCCCACAAAATATTGAAGTTGAGACAGTGTTTGGCTTTATCGGTAGCGGCAACGATGAAAGCCTTCCCACCTATATCGAAACCCTGCCAGATAGTCGGGCATTTACCCTAAAGGTGCGCTATAGCTTGTCTCAACTGCCTGAGAACAGTGATTACCGTCCAAGACTTGCAGACGATCGCATTGGCTATTTCATCACCGCTTACAAAGACTACACCAACGACAACGCTAGACGACCGTTTGTTCGCTACATCAATCGCTGGAACTTACAAAAACAAGACCCTTCTGCACCGCTCTCTAAACCCAAAAAGCCGATCGTTTTCTGGATTGAAAACAGTGTCCCGCTAGAGTACCGTGATGCAGTTCGAGATGGCGTTTTGATGTGGAATCGTACCTTTGAAAAAATTGGCTTCAAAGATGCGATCGAGGTCAAACAAATGCCAGATAAAGCGGATTGGGATCCGGCAGATGTCCGATACAACACCATTCGCTGGTTCAATACCAACGATGCCATCTTTGCAATGGGGCCTTCTCGCGTTAATCCACTTACAGGCGAAATTCTCGATGCAGACATCATTGTTTCTGCTGACTTTACCAGAGCGGTGAAAGAGGACTATCGCACGATCGTTGAACAAAATCAGATGCGATCAGCTCCCTTTGCCGCACAGCTCACAGGTAATGCCAACCTTTGTAACTATGGTATGGCAGCCCATTCGCTTCGTAAACAAGCCAAAGCTGACGAAAAGAAAAACACAGCGCGGCTCCGATTTGGTTCTCACTTAGGCAACTACCAAGACCTTTGCTTTGGTGTAGATACGGCTAAACAATACGCAGTTGGAAATCTTTCGCTGGCACTGATGCAAAATACTTTGCCAAGCAGTCCCGAAATGAAAGCGTTTGCTCAAGAATTTATGCGGAGCTTAATTGCTCATGAAGTTGGACATACGCTCGGTTTACGGCACAACTTCCGCGCGAGTTCAATGCTCAAACCTGAAGAACTAAACAATACTGCGATTACTCGATCTAAGGGCTTGGTTGGATCAGTGATGGAATATGCTCCAGTCAATCTTGCACCCCAAGGAACCAAGCAAGGTGATTATTTCACTCATACAGTTGGCCCCTACGACGAATGGGCGATCGAATACGGATACAAACCGATCACTGCAATTATTCCACTCGCGGAAAAGCGTGAGTTAGATAAAATTGCTCAACGCGCTCCTGCTCCCGAACTGACCTACGCGACGGATGAAGACCTGACTTATCTCGACCCTAAAATCAATGTGTTCGACATGAGCGGTGATCTACTGACTTACGCTCAGTGGCAATTGAACAATGCTCGCCAGATGTGGAATCGCGTTGATCAGCGCTATCCATTCGAGGGCGATGGCTTTAATGAAGTCAGAGTGGCTTTTAATGCGGTGTTTGAATACTACTTCCAGTATTCGACTTTCTTGAGCGAGTACATTGGAGGACAGTATTTTAATCGATTTAAGGCGGGGGATGCCAAAGGAAGATTGCCGTTTGAGCCAGTGCCGATCGATCAACAACGCCAAGCTTTAGCCTTGATCGAAAAGTATGTGTTTAGCGAAGAACCCTTCCGCTTCTCACCAGACTTCCTCAACAAACTAGCTCCGTCGCGTTGGGCACATTGGGGCGCAAATCCGACTCCCAATCTGGACTATCCAATTCACGACAACATTCTATTTCTGCAAAGCATCACGCTCTATTCCCTGTTGGATTACGATCGCTTAGCTCGTCTGCGAGATTCTGAGCTTAAAACCCAAGCTGGACAGGGATTAACAATTCCTGAGTTGTTTGATAGTCTCCAGTCGAGCATTTGGGGCGATGTGATTAAGCCACAGGATAATCTCAAGCTCTCTGGCTTGCGTCGTGCCCTACAACGACAATACATGGAGGCAATGATTTCGATGTTGTTGCGACAAGCGCCAGTTCCCGAAGATGCTCGGACGGTTGCGCGGTATGAACTGAGACAACTTCGACGGTCTATCGATCGTGCGCTCGGTCGAGTCAGTGAGAAGGAAGTCTACACCAAAGCACACTTAGAGGAGGCGCGCGATCGAATTGCCAAAGCACTAGACGCGCAATTACAGTCACAGTGAGGTGATCTAGATGGTTCAATCTCTTCCCAAACAAATTACGTTTGATGAGTTCATTGCTTGGTATCCCGAACACTCTGAATATCGCTATGAACTCCACAATGGAGAAATTATTCAAATGCCCAAACAGATCGGTAAGCATTCAGAAGTGAGCGGATATATCGCGCTCAAATTAGGCATGGAGATTGAACGACTGCAACAACCTTACTTTATTCCCAGAGAGTGTGTTGTCAAAGTGGAAAACTCTGGATATGAACCGGATGTGATTGTGTTGAATCGATCGACTATTCAGGCTGATCCTCGTTGGGCAAAGGAATCAACAATCACCCGTAGCGAATCGGCAGTTCTAATTGTTGAAGTGACCAGTACAAATTGGAGCGATGATTATGCTCTGAAGCTAGAGGACTACGAAGCTTTAGGAATTGAGGAGTATTGGATCTGTGACTGTTTAGGGCTTGGAGGAAAGCGATATATCGGTTCACCCAAACAGCCAACGTTCTCGGTGTATCAATTGAATGAAGCTGGAGAGTACGAAGTGAGGCAATTTCGGGGAGAGCAAGCGATCACATCAAAAGTCTTTCCCGAATTACAGCTAAGCTTGAATCAGGTTCTAGATTGCATTCACTCATGAATCAGTATTTTGCGACTGTCGCGCGAGGACTAGAAACGCTTGCAGCACAAGAATTAGAGCAATTAGGTGCGATCGCGATCGAGCCAGGATTTTGCGGAGTCGCATTCACAGGGGATTTGGCGCTCTTGTATCGCGTCAATCTTTGGGCGCGACTACCGTTTCGCATCCTGATGAAGCTGCATGAATTTCCCTGCCAGGATGCAGAAGATCTCTATCAGGGTGTGCAATCGATCGACTGGTCGCTGTATCTCACTCCGGATATGACCTTAGCCGTGAATGCCACGGGTAAAACTCAACAGCTTAATCACACGCATTTCACAGCCCTTCAAGTTAAGAACGCGATCGTAGATCAGCAGCAAGACAGATTGGGCGATCGCTCTAATGTTGAACTTCAAGCCCCGGATCTTCAGATTAATGTGCATCTTGATCAAAATCACTGCACCGTAAGCCTCGATAGCTCGGGTGAGAGCTTACACCGTCGAGGCTATCGTCCAGCCGTCGGCTCCGCACCGCTCAAGGAATCATTGGCAGCAGCGCTAATTCAACTCTCTGGTTGGCAACCGGAGCAGGTTTTTTATGATCCCCTCTGCGGGTCGGGGACATTACCCTTAGAAGCCAGTTTAAAGGCATTAAATGTTGCCCCGGGATTATTTCGGGAGCGGTTTGGGTTTGAAACTTGGTTGGATGCAGATTTGACCTTATTAGAGGACTTGATTCAAGTCGCAGAAGCGAGTCAGCGAGAGCACCTTCCTGCACCGATTTGGGGGAGCGATCGTGACCCCGCAGTGATCGAGCAAGCGATCGTCAACGCAACTCACTGTGGAGTCTCAAATCACGTTTATTTCGCGACACTCGACTTATCGGAAGTTGCTGCTCCCGCAAACAGTGGAGTGTTATTCTGCAATCCCCCGTATGGAGAAAGACTGGGACGAGATAGTGACTTGAGCGCCTTTTACAAGCGTTTAGGCGATGTGCTGAAGCAGCAATTCAAAGGGTGGACAGCATTTGTATTGAGTGGAAATAAGGAACTCTCTCAATCGATCGGACTAAGATCGGCGCAAAGATTCCCGGTGTATAACGGAGCGCTGCCGTGTCAGTTGATGAAGTACGAACTGTACTGATTTCCCTTTTGTTACGCTTAATCAAACTTTTCGAGATATGCCCAAGTTATTGCGATCGCTGCTCAAGATTGTGCTATGTTGTAGATTCAAGAGACTTTCTTCGGCTGTGTAATTCCTTTCCATTACGTTAAGTGTTGCTCCGAATCTAAATCTCTCTACATCCATTTTGGAGCAATGTTTTATGTCAATTTACGTGGGTAATCTGTCCTACGAAGTCGTGCAAGACAATCTTGCACAAATTTTTGCTGAGTTCGGAACAGTCAAGCGAATTCAACTCCCCACCGATCGAGAAACGGGACGCTTACGCGGATTCGGCTTTGTCGAAATGTCAAGCGATGACGAGGAAGCGGCAGCGATCGAAGCTCTTGACGGAGCTGAGTGGATGGGTCGCGATCTCAAGGTCAATAAAGCTAAACCTCGTGAAGAAAGAGGTGATTCAGGCGGTAGAGGCGGCGGTTTCTCTCGGCGTTACTAAACCCTGGAGCTGAACCAGTTTAAAGAGTGTGCTTGTGCTGTGCGTGAGTAGCGCTCTGAGTGCTCAAAGTTAAGACTGGTAAGAGGCTACTTAATCGTGAGTAGCCTTTTTTATCGGCATTTATACAATATTCGCGAGGACATTAGATGACCCAAGTTATTCCGGGTGAGAATGAAGGAATTGAGTCAACCCTGCGTCGATTCAAGCGCGAAGTTTCTAAAGCGGGCATTTTTCCAGATATGAGAAAACATCGCTTTTTTGAAACACCGATCGAGAAACGGAAGCGCAAGGCGCTGGCAAAGCATCGACAGTTCAAGAGAAAGCCCCGGTATTAATCAGATTAGCTGTGGCTTCGATGTTGCTCTAACCGCAGGGCAACTTCAGCGTAAAGGTCGCACCCTGATTGATGCCTGGGCTTGTTGCTTCAACCGTTCCTCCATGTAGCTCAGCCAGATAGCGCACTAATGCTAACCCTAGCCCCAATCCGCCGTAACTTCGAGTCAGCGTACTGTCCTCTTGACGAAAGCGATCGAAGACATACGGCAAAAAGCTTGGATCAATTCCTCTTCCACTGTCGCTAATCTGAATGTGAATGAACTGATCCACTCGCATCAAGGTCACTTCTATCTTGCCTTCAGGCGGTGTAAACTTCACCGCGTTGCACATTAAATTCCACAGTATCTGGCGCAGTCGATTGGGATCGCAGACGAGTCGATCGACCGTCGGATCAAGCTGGGTGTGAATATGAATGCGTTTCGCTTGAGCCGCCGGACGAATGGTATCAATAACGGCTGTAATTACAGTGCTGACATCGGTTGGTGACATTTGCAACTGGAGTCTGCCTTGCACGACCCGCGCCATGTCTAGCATATCCTCCAAGATTTGCGCTTGTGCTTCTGCGTTACGTTCGAGCGCATCCATGCCACGTGCCACCATCTCAGGATTGAGCGATCGAGATTGAAACAAGCGAATCCAGCCCAGTACAGAGTTAAGCGGAGTCCGGATCTCGTGCGACAAAATGGTCAAGAATTCGTCTTTGGTACGGTTGGCGGCTTCAGCTTTGGTGCGGGCGGCTTGTTCAAGCTGGAGTAATCGATCGCGCTCCTCCTGCATCTGGCGATATTCTGTAATCTCAAAGCTGACTCCACTCATGCGAATGGCTTGTCCGGTTTCGTTATAGAAACACCGTCCTTTCGAGGCGATCCAATGCACACTCTGATCCGCCCAAACAATCCGAAACTCATCGTAATAGTTCTGTTGCGCCTCGATCGTTTGATTTAGATGGTGCTGCACTCGCGATCGATCATCTGGGTGAACCCGCAATAAGAAGGTCTCACGCGTTCCACTAAACGCTTCCGCAGCAATACCAAAGAGTTTTCTTTGCTGATCGCACCATTGCAGCAGATTCTGGTGCACATTCCAATCCCAGCACCCTAAATGAGCCGCCTCCTGCGCCATTTCTAGCCAGACTTCCCGGTCTTCGACGACCGCTTCCGCTTGCTGATAATCTTGCTGAATGCGAGTTAAAAGCGAAATACTCCAGCCGATCAGCAAGGTAAAGATGACAGCCGTTTTTAGCGTCAGAAACGACAAATTGAAAATTGTATCTTCTGGAGTTTGGGGTTGTCCCCAGAGTGTGACAAACGCTTCGAGAATTGCAAGCGCGATCGCGGCTTGCAACAGTTGACACACCATGCCTTCGCTCGATCCCTCGCTGATTTGGATCACTCGCATCACGGCTTCATCGAGATGCAGCGCCTGAATTCCTGCACCCAGAATCAGAAACGTGAGTGCGGTTGCCAGTGCCATTTTTGGGACGGGATACAGCGAGGGCAAGCCGATCGGATGCACATTGTTGAGGAGTGCATTGACTGCGATGAGTGCGACAGCCAACGTGAGCACTTGAGCGACACGCTGCCAGGTGCGATCGGTTCGACTCGAAGACAATAGCGCACTGCCAATGAAGACAAAGTTCAGTCCGGTGCTCATTGCCGTTGGACGAATGGTGCTATCAAGTTGGAAGTCTACCAAAGGCGTTATCCAGTGTTGATCAAGCTGCCAGCCTGAGATAGTTGTGATTAAGCTCAAAAGCCCGAAAGCAATCACGACGATCGCCAATATTTGCGAAATCCGTTGCGTGGCTTGATGCCGATGTCGCCATTTTAAGCAACCCAGCGACAGGGCTGCGATCATAAACACGATCGCGCTCTGGATGCTCATGGGGGCAAGGTCATCGGCAAAGCTGCCCATCAGTAAGGGTAAGTGCAGTTGCCATCCCATAAGGACACTCAAACCGATGCAAAACACGATCGCGCTACTGGCGATCGCGCCTCGCTGAAAGAGTTTGGTCAGATCGAGATGCGCGGTTTGATGCAGAGGGGCAAGGTTTGTCATAAAGGTCTACGCAACGCATCTTGCTTAACAAGCAAAGTAGTCTTATTGCTCAATTTAGGGTGTAATTGCCAACACTACATCCACCGGGGAAGGGAAGGTTGCTGCGATGGTTATCTTTCCAAGTGTTGATCAACCTGATTGTTGGGGTGTGATCGTTGCTGCTGAGCAGACTTTATCCGTTGTCTAAATTTTCTAAATTTATAGATTGCGGTCTGAGGGCTTGTATTTCAGCTGTCTCGACCTCACTCAATCGCCTGTGGCTTTGTACAAGCTGGATCACACTGAAAGCTTATGAAAAATGGTTCACTCCATCCCGATGGGCTGAAGCAGTCCTACACTAAAGCTTGGACTATGAGAAGATGCTCCCATGGATATGACGAGTCGCAGTACGATCCCGGAAATTCTCGAAGCCTATGAAACAGACTTGCTAGCAGAGTGGAGTCGAGAACTGGCGATCGCGAACAATCGCGGGGGGCTAATCAAAGAAGCAGAAATGCAAGAGGAATGCCGCGAATTTCTCAATGTGCTTCGGAGCGCTGTTCAGCACAATAATCTGACAAATCTTCAAGCTTCAGAGTGGCGCGACGTGCGGGAAATGGTGGAAAGCGTGGCACGATCGCGCTTGCAAAAAGGCTTCACGCCAACTGAAACGGCGATGTTTGTGTTTTCGTTCAAGCAACCTCTGTTCGATCGAATGCGTCAGCATCTCACAGATTCGGCTGCATTAAGTGAGGAAATTTGGCAAGCCACCACTTTGCTGGATCAACTCGGATTACTGGCGATGGAAGCGTATCAAAAGTCGCGGGAAAAAGTGATTCAGCGCCAGCAGGAAGAGTTGCTTGAGCTTTCTACGCCCGTTGTAAAACTTTGGGACGGGATTCTCGCTCTGCCGGTTATTGGGACGCTCGATAGCGCTCGGACTCAGACGGTGATGGAGTCCCTGCTCCAAGCGATCGTTGAGACTGGATCAGAAGTTGCGATTATCGATATTACTGGGGTTCCGACCGTCGATACTCTCACCGCTCAACACTTGCTTAAAACCGTGACTGCGGCTCGATTAATGGGGGCAGACTGTATTATCAGCGGCATTCGTCCTCAAATTGCTCAAACGATCGTGTATCTCGGCATCGATTTAACTAATGTGATCACAAAAGCCACGTTAGCCGATGCGTTTCGAGTGGCACTGACGCGAGTGGGAGCGACGATCGTCCGCACCTCGGCGAAATAGGAGAAATCGCATGGAACGCATTTCTATCCTGCAAATGGGCAACTTTCTCTTGGTTACAATCCAGGTTGATATGCACGATCGTTTAGCCCTAACGCTACAGGATGACTTAACGACCCGTATCTCTGAAACTTCGGCGCATGGGGTTCTGATTGATATTTCTGCCTTGGAGATTGTGGATTCTTTTATCGGCAGGGTTTTAAGCAACATTGCGAAAATGTCGCGAGTGTTGGATGCTGAAACCGTCGTGGTTGGAATGCAGCCCGCCGTGGCAATTACTCTGGTAGAGTTGGGATTATCGCTAACCGGAATTCGGACTGCCCTAAACATAGAAAAAGGCATGGCACTGCTCCGATCGTCACCGAATAAACTTGCCAATCCTCCAATCGTCGAGCGTGGACGGAGTGTACACGACGATGAAGAAGACTGAAACGGTACCGATTGCATCTTCTACAGACGTGATTTTAGTGCGACAAGCTGTGCGCCAGTCTGCGATCGCGATCGGTTTCGGCTTAGTGGATCAAACTAAAATTGTCACCGCCGCGAGTGAACTTGCCCGCAACACCCTAGATTATGGCGGTGGCGGACTGATGAAGCTAGAAACGCTGGAGACAGAAGGACGCAGAGGACTCCGGCTCACTTTTGAAGATCAAGGTTCGGGCATTCCGGATATTGAACTAGCGCTCAAAGATGGATTCACCACGGGGAGTGGATTAGGAATGGGATTGGGTGGCGCTAAACGATTGGCGAATGAGTTTGTGATTGAATCTGCGATCGGCCAAGGAACGCGGGTGACGATCGTTCGATGGAAATAACGGAGATTTAATTGGGGATGCGTCAGAATTAGGGCATGAGAAAATCGATCGCCATTGCAATCACTGAGTCCAGTCAAATGGGAGAAGCGCGACGGGTGGCTCTGCACTTGGCAACTCGTTTCGGGTTTAAAGAAGTCGAGCGGGGCAGGGTTGGCATTGTCGTGACTGAGGTTGCGAGTAATCTGCTACAGCACGCCCAGGGAGGCGTAATTGTGCTGCGGGCGATCCAAGAACCTACGATCGGCATTGAAGTTTTAGCCCTGGATAAAGGGTCTGGAATGATTGATGTAGATCAGTGTTTACAAGATGGCTTTTCGACCGCTGGAACCGCAGGCAACGGATTAGGCGCGGTTCGTCGTCTTTCTGATTTGTTTGAAATTTACTCGACTCCTGGCTCTGGAACCGCAATTCTCGCGCAGCTTTGGTCAGAACCGCTTTCCCAGCCACCCAAGATCCTATTAGAAATCGGAGCAGTCTGTTTACCGAAGCGCGGCGAGGAAGTTTCTGGAGATGCTTGGGCAAACCAAATCGAACCGCATCGCAGCGTATTGCTAATGGCAGATGGGTTAGGGCATGGATGTGCGGCGGCTAATGCCTCTTCAGCCGCCGTCAGAATGCTAGAGGAAAATTATCAGCGATCGCCCCATGAAATCGTCGAGGCGGCACATCAAGCTTTGCGAAGTACACGCGGAGCGGTATTGGCGATCGCTGAAATTAATTTTGATCAGCAATCAGTTCGCTACGCGGGCATCGGTAACATTGCAACCAGCATCTCTTCGTTTACCGAGCATTACAATCTGGTGTCGCACAATGGCACCGTTGGGCATGAAGTCCGCAAAATTCAGGAGTTTGCTCATCCCTGGTATCCGAACGGATTATTGATTATGCACTCTGACGGATTGGGGACGCAGTGGAGGCTCGATCGTTATCCTGGGCTGCGCCAGAAACATCCCAGTCTGATCGCGGGGGTATTGTATCGAGACTTTAACCGCGATCGAGATGACGTGACCGTACTGGTGGCAAGAGAAGCACGATGAGGGTTGTTTTATTCACGCTCAGAGTTCACTACGAACAAGATGTCGTACAGGCGCGGCAACGAACCCGCGAACTTGCCGATCGCTTAGGATTTGATCCGCAAGATCAAACACGACTGGCAACGGCAGTTTCAGAAATTAGCCGCAATGCGTTTCAATATGCCGGGGGCGGAACCGTTGAATTCTATCTAGATGGAAATCCTCAGACCTTTTTGATTCGGATTTGGGATCAGGGTCAGGGCATTCCGCATCTCGCAGAAGTGTTGGTAGGACGCTACACCTCCCAAACAGGGATGGGGCTTGGCATCCTGGGTACGCGCCGATTGATGGAGCGCTTTGAGATAGAATCGCAGCCCACCGGAACTACGATCGTCATGAGCAAAACGCTGCCGAAGCGAGCGACTCCGCTGACTGAAGCGCAATTGCAGCAGATTCGGGATGATATGATCGAGCGATCGCCCCAGAATCCTTACGAAGAGATCCAGCGCCAAAATCAGGAACTGCTGCAAGCGATGGCAGAACTGCGCCAGCGCGAAGAAGAACTAATTCAACTCAATCGGGAGCTAGAAGATACCAATCGCGGCGTGCTGGCTCTGTACGCCGAACTCGATGAAAAGGCGGACTCTCTACAACAGGCAAACGAACTCAAAACCCGCTTTCTCTCGAATATGAGTCATGAGTTTCGGACACCGTTAAATTCGATCCTCTCGTTGTCTCGGATACTGCTCAACCACTTAGACGGAGACTTAACCTCAGAGCAAGCAAAACAAGTGACCTTTATCCAAAAGGCGGCAGACGGATTATCTGTTCTAGTCAACGATCTACTGGATCTAGCAAAGGTAGAAGCTGGAAAAGTCGAAGTCCATCCCAGTGCATTTGAGGTCAGCGACTTGTTCGGCACGATGCGGGGAATGTTGCGCCCCTTGCTGGTGCAAAATAGCCCTGTGGTGCTGATTTTTGAAGAACCGATCGGATTACCGCCGCTCTATAGCGATGAAGGGAAAGTCGCGCAAATTTTGAGAAATTTTGTCTCGAATTCGCTCAAGTTCACCGATCGAGGTGAAGTGCGAGTGACGGCAGCGCGAACGGGTCAGACGATTACCTTTTCTGTATCAGATACCGGAATCGGGATTGCCCCTGAAGACCAAGAGCGAGTTTTTGAAGATTTCGTGCAAATCGAGTCTGATCTGCAAAAGCGAACCAAAGGAACAGGACTCGGATTGCCGCTTACTCGGAAGTTAACAGAGCTATTGGGCGGTAGTGTTACAGTCATCAGCGAACTGGGAAAAGGCTCAACTTTTTCAGCCTCGATCCCGATCGTTTATCCCCACACTACCGAACTCACCTCTTCGCTGCAAACGATCGCGCCGCTCCAACCCGCTCGACTGCCGATTCTGGTGATCGAAGACCATACCGAAACGCTGTTTATTTATGAAAAACACCTGCAAGGCTCGCACTATCAGCTAATTTCAGCCCGTTCTCTAGAGCAAGCGAGATCCGTTTTACAGCAGATTCTACCTGCTGCGATCGTGCTGGATATCCTGCTCGAAGGGCAAAACGGCTGGACGTTTCTCAAAGAAATTAAAGGCGATAGTACCACCTGCAAGATTCCCGTCATCGTCGCGACTGTGGTTGATAACGAGAAACAGGCACTTGCGCTCGGAGCTGATGGATTTTTGATTAAGCCCGTAGACAAATTGCCGATGCTGAATAAACTGAATCGGTTAATTAATGCGGGTATACCTCAAAAACTGCTCCTAATTGACGATGATTCCTCTCATCGCTATGTGATAAAGCAATTATTGTCCGATACACCACTGCAAGTTTTAGAAGCTGCAAGTGGACAAGAAGGACTTGCCTTGGCGACGCTCGAATCGCCAGCCGCAATTCTGCTTGATCTGGAACTGCCCGATATGAGAGGGTTTGATGTCCTCGACCGACTCCAGCAAAGTCCCACTGCTCAATTAATTCCTGTTATCATCCATTCATCCGTCCAATTGGATGCGGAAACGCAGAGCAATTTAAGCAAGCAGGGGATCGCAATTGTTTCCAAAGAAACGACTGCCCAAGCAGAATCTTCCCAACTTCGAGAGGCACTGATCAAAGCCAGACTGGTTCTAGATACTTAAGGGAGATTTCATGGTTGAGTCACGAGTCACGATTCTGCATATCGACGACAACGAAACGACTCGTTACATCGTGACGCGAGTTCTGCAAGAAGAGGGGTACATCGTCATTGGGGCAGAAACCGGAGCCGCAGGACTCCAAGCGATCGAGGAGCATCAGCCCGCGCTTGTAATTCTGGATGTGAAGTTGCCCGACCTCAACGGCTTTGAAGTCTGTCGCCAGATTAAGTCAAATCCCGAAACTGCCTTTATTCCGGTGCTGCATCTCTCAGCCAGTTTTGTCAAAAGTCAAGATAAAGCCGAAGGACTCGATAGCGGTGCCGATGGCTACCTCGTTCAGCCCGTTGAATCGATCGAACTGTTAGCGACGGTGCGATCGCTGCTGCGAACTCGTCGCGCTGAAGAAACAGCCTTTTCTCTGGCGCGAGAATGGCAAACAACGTTTGATGCAATCAATGATAGTGTGTGTTTATTAGACTCGGAAGGCAGATCTCTGCGCTGTAATCGAGCGATGAGCCAGCTTTTTTGTAAGCCTGCTGAAGAGATCGTAGGCTGTCTTCATTATGAACTTCTACAAGCAGAACTGGGAATCGGTGACGGTACCTGCTTTCGTCTGGCTAGAGAAACACATCAGCGTCAAGTCACAGAACTTCAGGCAGAGGCACGCTGGCTTGCCAAAACCGTTGATCCGATCTTCAATTCGCAGGGAAAGTTTACCGGTGCGGTTCTCATCCTGTCGGATATTACCGCCGCGAAGCACCGCGAAGCAGAACGCAAACAAGCCGAAGCAGACCTGCGAGAGAGTGAAGAGCTAAAGCAACGAATTTTAGAGAGCACTCATGACTGCATCAAAGTTCTAGACTTAGATGGGCGAATCTTGTACTTAAATAAAGGCGGCTTGCAGCTTCTCGGAATAGATCAGCTTGAGTCTGTCCTCGGTACCAGTTGGCTCACCTTTTGGCAAGGCGAAGACCAACAAAAGGCAAGCACTGCGATTGAGTTAGCTCAAGCGGGCAGCGTGGGACAGTTTAACGGCTATTGCCCAACCAGAAAAGGTCAGCCAAGATGGTGGGATGTGATCGTTTCTGCAGTGCGAAGTCCAGCCGGACAGGTTTCGCAACTGTTAGTTGTGTCACGCGACATTACCAAACAAAAGCAAGCGGAAGCGGAACGTGAACAGCTTCTAGCGAGTGAGCAAGGGGCGCGGCAGCAAGCGGAAACCGCCAACCGCATCAAAGACGAGTTCTTGGCGGTGTTATCGCATGAATTACGTTCTCCGCTCAATCCGATTCTCGGCTGGTCAAGTCTGCTTCGCAAAGGTCGTTTAGATGCTGAAAGAACGGCTCATGCGCTAGAAACGATCGAGCGCAACGCCCAACTACAAGTTCAACTGATTGAAGACCTGCTCGATGTTTCCCGGATTCTTCAAGGCAAACTCCAGCTCAATCCGGTAGCGATCGATCTCGCGGTGATCATTCGTGCAGCGCTGGAAACTGTGCGACTAGCAGCAGAAGCCAAATCAATTCAGATTCAAACACATCTGGATTTAGAGGTGGGGCAAGTGCTGGGGGATTCGGCTCGTCTTCAGCAAGTGGTCTGGAACTTGCTAACCAACGCGATTAAGTTCACGCCGGAAGGGGGACAAGTCGAGATCGAGTTACAGCAGCTTGGAACACACGCTCAGATGCAGGTACGAGACACCGGAAAAGGCATTCATCCAGAGTTTCTACCGTATGTGTTTGAATACTTTCGCCAAGAGGACGGAGCGACGACGCGCAAGTTCGGGGGATTAGGGTTAGGACTCGCGATCGTGCGGCGATTGGTCGAGTTACACGGCGGGACAGTGAGGGTCGAAAGTGCAGGTGAAGATCAAGGCGCTACGTTCATGGTGCGGTTGCCGCTCCTGAAGCAATCAATGCAGTTAGACAGTAACCCTGATGATGCACGGTTAACAGATGATGAAGCTTCGCTGAGCGGGTTAAAGATCGTGATCGTAGACGATGAGCCTGATTCGCGTGATTTTGTTGCCTTTGTGCTGGAGCAAGCCGGTGCCGAAATCGTGGCATTATCCTCGGCAAGCGAAGTGCTGCGATCGATTTTGCACATTCAACCTGATTTGCTCGTCAGCGATATCGGAATGCCAGAGGTCGATGGGTATATGCTGATTGAATCGATCCGCACTCAGCTACCTGCTCCGGCTTCTCAAGTGCGTGCGATCGCGCTAACTGCTTACGCGGGGGAAGCAAATGAACGTCAAGTGTTAAATGCTGGGTTTCAAAAGCACTTATCGAAACCCATTAATCCGGCTGAGTTAGTTGCGACAGTCTCGCGGTTAGCCCGATGAACGATCGTTGAGGGTGAAGGCAGAATGGCTCTGCATTTATGACAACATTACTTCAAACTGTTTTAGAGGGTGATAGAAGAGATTTTTGTGATAAAGCTTTTTAGAGTGTCTGAACCCGCTATCTCAATTCGAGGTAACGCCATCAAGGAATCTTGAAACCTAGCGAATTCAGTGCTGCAAGATAACCCAAAGGTATACCCACAAGCTCCAATTAGATGTTGAACGACTGGATCGACATCGCCATAAGGATAAGCAAACGCTCGGATCGGTCTACCTAACTGCTGCTCTAAGATGGAACGCGATCGCAATCCTTCCTCAACAATCTCAGTCGAAGAAAGCGCTGTCAGTGGACGATGGCTGAAAGAATGCGACCCAAATTCTACTCCTTCTGCCTGAAGCTGTCTGATCTGCTGCCACCCCAATAATGGCACTGCTTCCGAGTAGGCTTGATCCCACAGATTTGATCGACCCACCGCTTGGGCAGCGAGAAATACCGTCGCCGAGAAGCCGTATTGTTTCAGTAGCGGCCATGCCTCTAAGAAATCTTCATAGCCATCGTCAAAGGTCAGCAGAATTGCCCGACCTGGTAACGGCGTGTTGGTTAGGGTGGCACGGTGCCACGCTTCCAAAGTGATGCTGTAGTAACCTGCATCGTGTAGATAGCTTAGTTGCTCCGCAAAGTCTTGAGGAGTGATGCGCCAGCGATCGAGTTTGGCTGAACCTACCGCAGCAATGCGGTGATACATCAAAATGGGTAGGCGCTCGGTTACGATTGTAGATGGGTTTCGATAAGGCTGCCCGCCCTGCCAAAGAATCGACGAAGCAACCCGCTCGGGTGGAGCAGTCGGCTGCGGCAGTTCAACAATTTGGGGAAGCCGACGCGGCAAAAGCTGAATGCGGGAACGCCGCTGAAAAAGCTGAATCCGGTAAAGTGGGGTGTGAATTTCTTTTACGAGATCAAGCAATTCGACTTGAGCAAACGCATCGCCAATGCCCTTGGCACCAAAGGGATGATCCCAGCTAAACCCAGCCCGATTGGGTTCATCAACCACGAGATTCGCGTGGGCATGAAGAAAATATCCTTCTGGTTCTAATGCCTCAGCAACCTTGTAAGCAAATGACCGTAACGTTTCTCGATCTTTCAGATAGTACAAAACCTCGCTACAGATAATCAGAGGAAAGGTTCCAGGAATCGGATCACAGCTCAGATCAAGACGCATAAAGCGAATGTTCTTTGCGCCAGTACATCGCTCTGCGGCTCGATCGATCGCAACCTGCGAGATGTCAGCGGCGAGCAAGTCTTGCACACGCAACCCAAGCTGTACGGTAAAGTGTCCCTCTGCACAAGCTAATTCCAAGGCACGTGGAAACCTAGCTTTCGGCAGTAGAGAAAGGGTTTGCTCGTACTTGATTTGCTCGTATGCGGAGGTATATTTCCAGGGATCAGGTTGAGTGGCAAATAGCGTTTCAAAGTGATTTCGAGCATTGAATGAGCTAGAGGTTGACAAATTTTTCTGATCAGTCTGAGGAGTTCTGAGTGGCTGGGAAAAGTGCGATCGTGCAATCAAATCCGGAGCATAGATGACTCGATCGATCAACTCAGGATTTGACGGAGCCAATCTTGCGGTAGAGCTTTGCAGCAGCAAAGGGACAACTGCTGTGGGCAAATTTGCACGTCGCGAAGCACTGGTTGCAATGGCAGCAGGGTAATGACTAATCACCAGACTAGAATCAGGAAACGATTGGGAGGCGAAGAATTGGGTAGAAGATTGAGCAGCTTTGCGGCTTTGGGCTGCTTCCGCCAAGCGCTGCTGCAAGGGGATAGCGTCTGTGAGAGAACGTCCCACAAGTGCCTCACGAACACTCGCAATACAAAGTTCTACGCCTGCCTCTAGCATCACCGCACATCTTAAGGCTTGAGCAGAAATCAAATTTTGCTCAACTGGAACCGTAAAAGCTCCGATCGCCATGCCGCCGATCGTTATCACAATTTCTAGTGCTGAATGGGTTGTTTCAATCTCTGGAAGTTCTGCACTGACTTCCAGTATGTAACAAGGCTCGGTGACGAGAATCCGCTTCGTCGATGCTTCCTGAAGCAGTGGATCATAAAGCTGTCTACTAGACCAGTTCGGGCGATTCCAAAGTTCGCGGAGAAAGATTGTCCAGCCGTTTTGGTCATGAAAGGTTTGTCGATCGAGCTGCGCTTCAGGGATATGACGATAGCAGGTATTCTTGAAGAAGCGGCCTAAGATTGCCCAGAAAAAATGGAAGGTTTGTCGATCGAGCTGCGCTTTAGGGATATGACGATAGCAGGTATTCTCGAAGAAGCGACCTAAGATTGCCCAGAAAAATCGGGATGCGATCGCATCCACTAATACAGCGCGATCAACTTGACGATCGCAAATTGGTAGTTCGATCGTTCCCAGTCGGGTTTCTTCGAGTTCAATCACAGCGTACAATCGCTCTGCATGACTTGGAGCTATAATGTTCGCAATCTGTTGAGTTACCTCAACTCGGACAGCATGAGTTGCTCCGATCGTCACAGGTTCAGTGATTTTAGTCTGATCTGCAATAAACCGCTCTAAAATAGTCCTAACTCGACGCGCTAATCCGGGCACCTGAACTCGTTCTTCAAGGGCAAATAAGAAATCTTGCAGTAGATCTTCTACGCGGAACCAGAGCTTCAAACTGTTTTCTGGTGGCTGGCAAGCCGAAGATAGTAGCCCTTCCGCGAGACAGGATGCAATTGTAGTCGCATCTAAACCTATGCCCAAATCTGCTGAAATCGATGCGAGTAACGACTTCGAATTCTCACCTTGCTCCAGAAACATTCCTGTTAACCAACTCAGATAGTAGAGTTGCTTCAGCGGTAATTGTTCGGCGGGCTGACCCTTGAGAAATCGGGGCTGAGGATAAGGCACTCGCGGATCGGCAAGGTGTCCTTGCTCGATGATCTGCATTGCATCTTTGAACATCTGCATTCTTTGTCGAGAGAGCGAATTAGACCTCATTCGATGGAAAGCCATGACCTTGTTCACTGCGCCAAAGCGTACCGTCGATCGAGCAATGCGTTGCCACAAATCCCAATCTTCACAAGTTTGCCGTGAAGCATCAAATCCCCCGACTGATAGAACAACTTCACGACGGACGAGGCAGGCATGAATGATAAAAGGGCTGCGTCCAGACGAAATTTCAAACAAGTTGTCTAATGCAAGCGCTTGCTTTCGGTTGACTTCAGTTCCTTCTGGGGTAACTTGAGCCCAACCGCAACAAACCGCATCTAAAGTCGGATCACGCTCGATCGCGGCAGTCATTTCTGCGAGATAATCCGATGCAATCCAATCGTCCGAATCTAGACATAGAAGCCAAGGCGATCGAGCAAGATCAATGCCTGTGTTCCGAGCGGCACTAACGCCTCGTTGTGATTGCTGTACCACTCGAATTCGCGAATCCTCGGCTGCAATCTGAGCAGCGATCGTATAAGTTTCGTCGGTTGATCCGTCATCGACGACGATCGCTTCCCAGTTGGAATAGGATTGATTCTGTAAGGATTTTAGAGCGTGAGCGATCGTGTCTGCTGCATTATGAGCAGGAATAATTACAGAAGTATTAGAGCCGTTCATCTTAAGACTTTACCGGGTGAACGAGTATGAGAAGAATGAATGCTTTGCAGCTTCCAATTAGCAGGAGGATGCAAAATTCCCTGAGCCTTGAGCGAGGTTTGCACGAGGAGTGAGTAGGCTTGCCAATGATAATCGTAAGCATATGCCCAGTCTTTTTCGTAAACTCCTACATCGATAAAATACTGTCCTTGGTTTAAGTCCAATCGATCTAGAGAAAGTGACAACTTTCCTTGACCTTCAATGTAAGGGATAGAAAGTTGCTGAGATTTAGTATTGAAATCGCAGCAGAGTGTACTATCTTCGTGGTGAATTGAAACGCTAAAAATCGGAGATTCGATCCGGCATGGTGTCCAATATTCGATTTCAACTTGAAGCAAGTCTCCACTGCGAATTTCTGAATCAGGCAACAATCGCACCGCCGTAATCTCAACTTCCAAAGACCCAAAACGGTTTTCGTTGACGCGCAGTTCTGTTCCTGCCTCGGTGAACTGAACGGGACGAGAAGGAGTGCGCTTGCGAGTTTCTGACTGCATATCTGCTAAGTATTGTCCTGCAACGACTCCCGGTTCACCATAAGCCACCATGCGTCCTTGCTGGAGCCACAATGCTCGATCGCATAATTTCTCAATCTGATCCGGACTATGAGAGATGTAGACGATCGCGCACCCTTGAGATTTGAGCTCACGGATTCGAGCTAAACACTTCGTCTGAAATGCCAGATCGCCTACGGATAGAAACTCGTCGATCAGCAACACATCAGGATCAGTGTGAATTGCGATCGCAAAGGCTAGCCGCATTTGCATTCCGCTACTGTAGGTGCGGACTGGATTATCGATAAAGTCTTCGAGTTCAGCAAACGCCACGATCACATCAAACCGGCGGGCAACCTCTTTGCGGGTTAGCCCAGCAACCACTCCACAGATCAAGACGTTTTCACGTCCGGTTAAATCGCTGTTTAATCCGGCTCCCAAGTCGAGCAGCGCGCCAATTCGTCCATTCACTTGAACACGCCCTTGGTTTGGACGACCGACTCCGCCAATTAACTGAAGCAGGGTCGATTTGCCCGCTCCGTTTCTGCCAAGAATTCCGAGCATTTCTCCCGGAGAAACGGTAAAGCTTACATCTCGTAGTGCCCAAAATTGTCCGATCGGCTGGGTGCATCGCCAGCCAGATAGCACTGCTTCCATTAAGGTCCTTGGACGATTGGCATGATAGCGGCTAAAGCGCTTGCCTAAGTTCTGAACAATAATAATGGACTTCTGCATCTAGAGTGCCTCCACAAAGCGATCGCTCTGACACCGAAACACAAACAAGCCCACTGGTAAGCTAATTCCGACGATTAGCGCCAGAGTCAGCAAAGATTGCACATCGGGCAGGGTGCCTTGCATGAGAATGGCTCGATAAGCCCTGACCAGATGAACCATTGGGTTGAGGTTGTAGAAAAGTTGATACTGAGCCGGCAGATTCTTAAGGTCATAAAAGACCGGAGTGACATAAAACAAGAGCATGAGCACTACACCAAGCGTGTGCTGCACATCCCGGAAAGTCACATTGAGTGCTGCTAGAAAATAAGCACAGCAAACGATCAGCGCGAACTGAAGCATCTGTAGCACTGGCAACAACAACACGACAGGTTTAAGTTCAATTCCATCGAATAACAAAAATCCCAACAAAATAGGGAGCGCCAGCAGAAAATGAATTAGTCCTGTTGTAGTGGTTACGATAGGCAAGATTGCACTTGGAAAACCAGGCTGGCGAATGAGTGAACGGTTGCTAATAATCACAGCAGTTGCTTGGAACAATGAGGATTGAAACCAGTTCCAAACTAACAGTCCGGTAAACGTGAATGAAGCGTACCGGGGAACACCCGACGGCAATACCACTTGAAACACAAACGCAAATACAATGAGCTGAAGTAAAGGACTAATCAGCGTCCAAGCGACCCCTAATGCCGATCGCTTGTACAGTAATTTCATATCGCGATCTACTAATTGACGCAAAACATCAATGCGTTGCCGTAGCCTGGGAAACGACGTTCGATGAAGCGTTGTCATGATGCCACCTGAATCGTTGAAGCTGCGGTTTCTGGAACTTGAGACAGTCTGGCGACTTGCCGCGCTCGTGCTTGGGTTGCTAGGTAAGCAAACGGACTAGATAGCATTCCAGCTAATTCGGTGAGGACTAACCCACGGGGCAGCCTACGTGGAGGACGCACTAATCGAACTAAAATCCATTTGCAGAGCCAATCCCAGAGAAAGAAATAAACGATCGCCAGCCAGCTCACTGTGCCCTCTCGAAAACAGGTCAGCAAGTAGCAGCCAAAGCTCCGACCGTTATCATAAATTTGCTGCTTGAGTCCTGAGAAGTAGCGCCGATGCGTGTGCCACACGAGCATATTCGGTTCGTACAGCATCGTGTATCCCTGCGCCACAAGTCGGTGGAACAGTTCCACATCTCCCGCACCCCCGCTGGGAGTTCCTACATCTAAAGCCGGGTCAAAGGGTGCAATCCTGGTAAACAGATCGCGGCGAAACGCCATGTTTGCCCCAATCCCAAAGCTGCTCGACCATAACAATTGTCGATCGCTCAGCAGATCGCGCCGAATCAGGCGACGGTGTAGTCCATGCCCCATTCCGCCGTAATCGAATTCAAACAGAAATTGTGGCAGAGTCTCTAGTTCAGCAGGCGCAACATAGCCGCTTACTGCCATGACTTCTGGGTTCGTGAAGGCAGTGGCGATCGCGCTTAGCCAATGACGATCCACCTGAACGTCATCATCGGTAAAGGCAACGATGCCATACCGTGCTTCAGTAAGGCCCCGATTTCTTGCCCAATCTAAGCCAGGACGATCCTCGCGCACGTATCGGACAGGCAGCTCTTTGACCAGTTGATAAGTCGAGTCATCGCTGGGCGCATTATCGACCACGATCACTTCGTAAGTGGGATAGTCGAGTGCTGTCAGAGAGCGAAGACAGCGTTTCAGCTGTCCCGTTCGATTGCGTGTACAAACAACAACGCTGATCGGCTCTTGAACCGGAGGAGTTGGCTCCGTAAGTTGCTGCTGGGTTGCCATCTGAAGAATGTTTTGTCCCAACTGTTCGAGAATCGCGTGTTGAATACGATCGCTAGAAAGAACAGGGAAGTTGGACTGATCCGCAGATAGCCGAACTCGACCTACGAGTTGACCTCGATCGCGAACAAAAATCCAAAAGCTATCAAATTCTTCCCCAGCCCAGATCGGTGCAATGGGTTCTGATAATTCTAAATCAAGTACTTTAGTCGGCATCGCTCTTCGTCCTATCGTTTTCGCATCCAGAAGCTAGTGCCCGGGTTTTTCGCACACAGCGGCATTTCACGCCGTAATCGATCATGGTAGAAACATCCTAAAAAAGAGTTGAAAAGGATAATTTTGAATCGCTCGTTGTACTGCAAAAATGCTCTTAACAAATAGTTTTCGTTCCAAGCCCGACCTTGATAAATCCATTCCTTTGGATATTCAAAGGGATAGAAAATATCGTGGAGATGAATGTAAACACCAGAGTTGAGCTGCGGCAGGATTTGAAAGAAGATGCAATTGACATCGCTTCCTACTTTAGAAACATGGGTAGAGTCAATCAGTAGAATGTCTCCAGCCTCAAGCGATGTAAATACAGCAGGATCAATCTCCTGAAGCGGACTAGAAAGAACTTTAGTCTGTGCTTGATCGGATTCTTTCATCAATGACAGCAGCAATTGAGGATAAGGCTCGATAAAGGTACAGGCAATCGCACCATCGAAAAATAACTCGTTCGTATCTAGAGAAACACAAGAAGAATAGCCTGAGCCAATCTCGATGATCTTTCGAGGTTGAAGATGGCGAATCATGCAATACAACAGGATTGCTTCGCCATAAGAATAATTAGGGTTATCGAAGAAGTACCTTAAATTGCTTTGCTTGGTGTCTTGGAACGGTTGCTGTGCGTAGTAGGGTACGAGTTGCTTGAACCAATCAAGCTGCTCTTGCTCATTGAGATCAATTCCTGCTAGCTGTCGAGGCACTTCTCCAAAAATTTCGTATTCTCGGCTTCTCACCTCGTCTAAAGATGGAATCGGGGAATAGAAGTGTCCTGGCTCCCAGCCTAGTTGATAGCGTCTTAGCTGAGCATTCAAATCATTAATTTTAGCCTGCTTTGAATCAGATTTAGCAGACAACTGCTTAAGATAATGAAGCGGATTGATCAACATTGCCATGCTCCTTTTGATGATGTTTATCGCTGATGTGCTACTGCCTCATGCCCTCATCCAAGGTCAGCACTTGAAATAATGGCAAGGTGAAGTGCGTTCCTAATAGCGGGCGCAGATGAACGCCTCGAAGCCTTTCTACGCCTGCCTGTGGCGGAATTCGACCTAAAGGATAGTTACCGTAGCGAATGCGAAGACTCCCAGGGCGAATGTCATCAATTTGTTTTTCCGCAACCTCTAAGCCTTGTTGCAGATCTAGCTCGATTTCGGGATCGCGTTCGTCTGGTCGGATGAAACCGCTTTGCATCAGCGCAAATAAAGCGTTCTGCGTTTTTAGTTGATCGATCGCGCCGCGTAAGTACCAATATCCATGCAATCGCTCATTCAAGCGTTGCCAAGTGTGCCATAGGCGCAATGCCTCTAATACATCGAGACAGCTTCTGAGACCATACATCAACAGATCGGTGAGACCTGGAATCAGGAAGGTCAGCCAAATCGTCACAGCGTCAAGTCGGGTTTGGGGAGTGACATAGCAACTGAGTCGGAGCTTGTACATTAGCTCCGGATGACATCGCCCAAACTGCACATCAGCCCAGGCTTCGTTGCGTTTTCGTTGCAGTGAGCGCGTTAAATTAGTGACTTCATCGCAGTGATATCCCAGCGCTTCGGGAGCAAACGTAAAGCGTGCTCCCGACTCTATTAATCGAACACCTAGTTCATAATCCTCGCGACATTTGAATGTTGGATCAAAACCTCCAACTTGATGGAATAGCTCTGCCGCGACCGAGAAATTGCCGCTGAGTAGATCGTCATAGCTGAAGCGATGTCCGACTTCAGCTAGCGTCTGAAACTTCTCTTCCCACCAAATTCGTAAACGAATGTGAAAGAAAGCTGTCTCAGTCTGCAATTTTGGAACTAAGTAGCCAATGACGACCTGTTGGGATTGTTGATGCTGATAGATGTGCGCTTCAATTAACTGCTGAGCAGGCTGAATATCATCATCTAAAAACAGCAGGATTTTCCCGGATGCGATCGACGCGCCTTGGTTCCGCGCCGATGCCGCTCCTTGACCAGGCTGCTCTAAGTAGCGCAAGCGGAATGGAGATTGGTATTCGCGCAAAAAATCGATTGTGCCATCTTCACATCCATCCGCGACTACAATCACTTCCGTATGTTCGGATGGATAGCTTTGATTCTGTAGCGCATTGAGTAACCGCTTCAAAGACTCTAGACGGTTATGGGTTGGAATAATCACACTGATGGGTAGAGAATTGAGAGTCATAGCGTTTGGCGGTGGGTGATGAGTTGTCTACGAGCAGAAAGATAAGCCCAAGGACCGACTAGACATCCCTGTAGCTCAGCGAGAACGAGATCAAGTGGAACGCTGCCCGATTGCTGAAGTAAGGCTTTTCTCAGGTTGGGAAGCTGATCGCGCCAGAACCAGCCCAACGCAAGTTGCAAAACACTTAGCTCTCCTGCGAGCAAATGACGAGTAAATGAGGCATAAACTCCCACACCATAGCCATAGAAAGTCTGTCGCAACGCTTCCCAAGTTCGACGGTGACGATGCCAACTGAGAGCGGTTGGATCATAGATGATGCGGTATCCCGCTGTCAGAATGCGTGCAAACATTTCGTGATCTCCACCGGAACAGGTCTTTGTTCCAGCATCCAGCACCTCGTCAAAAGCACCTACCCGCTCAAGCGAACTTCGCCGTATCGCCATATTTGCTCCAGCCCCAATACATCCCACAGCCAAGGGATTTTGTTTTGTCAAATCAAAGGATTTGCGCCAGAAGCCTTTCCCAAATGGGCAATGTTGTTCAAACCATTCTTGAGCCTCGGTTTCTAGCTCTAATGGCATTGTTAAACCAGTCACACATAGCACCAATGGATCATTAAAATTGGGTAGCAGTGCGCGAAGCCAGTTTGGATCTGGAACTGCATCATCATCGGTGAACGCAACGACTTCGTGCTTTGCCTCTCGCAATGCCCGATTTCGAGCAATATCTAGTCCTGGTCGCTCTTCTCGAATGTAGCGAATGCGCTGATAGTTCTGAACGAGTTGTTGAGTGGCATCGGTTGAAGAACAGTTATCGATGACTAGAAATTCTTGTCCGTCATCGGGGAGTTGCATCAACCCATCGAGACAACGGCGTAGGTCATCAGGACGATCGCGGGTACAAACAGCAACAGTGGCTGTGGGAAGCTTCCCGGTTTCCCTCGATGTGTTCCAATTTAGGTAGTCGTGAAGCCATTGCTGCCAGTATCGTTCGCCTGCAGCGCAGATTAACTGTTCGCGCAGATTGACTCCAGAAATTTGTCCAGCGACAACAGGTAATGTTGTTTGTCCGATCGGCCGACCATTCAGGCGAATTAAAATCAATGCCTTGCTGTAATGCTCTGATACGGCGATCGTAGATGGAATATGGTTCAAATCAAGATCAAGAATCGCGGTTGCCATAGGTCAAGAACGAGTGAGAAGAGAACGACTGGGGGCTTTGGAAACAGATCGATCGCGTAATCCTTGATCGACAATCCGTAAGAATTGATGTAGGCAAGCTGTGGCAAAGACTTTGAGCGTGATGCTGAGGCGAGAAGGAGCGTTGTGAAGGGTGCGCACTGAAGTCGTTTGCTGTAGCAGAACGCTCTTGAGTAGAAGCCAGTAATAATCTGGGCGGAAAAGCAAAGCGACTCGATCGATATTCAAGGCTTCGGATAGCCAAAAGTGAGCTTGTCCTCGATCGTGGTTATCAATACTTTGACGCGCGAAATATAAGTAAAAGCTACTAATTGATAATTGATATAAGAGATGAGGGATCTCTGGATGGTTTTGGCGAATCGCTTGTAGCATCAGTGCGTGAGATGCCGCCATCTTGAAATAATCGCGAGACATGCTATTCTTACTTTTTCGATAGCTGATCAAAAATTCTGGTACGACTTGACAGTAATAGGCTTCAGCAATCCGCAAATACAGATCCCAGTCTTCACAGCCTTGAGCATTTACTGATTTGAAGCTTTCATTAAATCCGCCAACGCGATCAAAGCATTCTTTGCGAATTAAGGTGGAACTGGCATTTCCTACGAAGTTATGACAAAGCAATAGCAGATACACATCTCCGGTTACTTGAGCGGCATTAAAATCCCCGGTCATTTGGTCATGCTCATCGATATCCACCGACCAAGAGTAGACAAATCCTGTTTTCGGTGGAGCTGACATCATACAGTTCATCTGTTTTTCCAGATTATCCGGAAACCAGAAGTCATCGGCATCGAGTAGTGCAATAAACTGTCCCCGCGCTTTCTGAATCCCTCTGTTGCGGGCGGCTGCAACGCCGCGATTAGACTGTTGCACGATCGTAACTCGTGTATCTTCCTCGGCAAAGGGTTGAATGATTTCTACGGTGCGATCTTGAGATCCATCATCAATGATGATTACCTCAAGATTTTGATAGGTCTGAGTTAAAACAGAACTCAGTGTTTTTGCAATATACGTTTCAGCATTGTAGGCAGGAATAATGACCGAGATCAGCGGCGGATCAAAGGCAGGATTCATAGCGTTGAGTTATTGAACGACAGGTGAAAGAGCTTTTTTAACTGCTGCTTAGGTTTGAACCGAGTCCGCCAGTATAGCCCTGCTCCCAAAACGAACGAGAGTCCACTGTAGAAGTAGTAGAACCAGTGCATTAGGACAGCGACAAGCATGAAGTTGAAGCGGCGCTTTCGATAAAAAAATCGATAAACCTCAGCGTTCAAGATGAGTAGTCCAGCAACTGCTAACACAATCAGCAGGATCGCCATCGGTTGATAGAGACTGAGAAAACAAAAGAGCAACAGTAAATAAACAAGGACAACACTCAAGCGGTGAGAAAGTTTTAGGTTCAGATCGTTGATCAATCCTGAACGATACTGAAGTAGGAGTTGAGTCCAAGGAATGCCACGATCGCAGACATCCGTTCTCAGCAACCCCCAAAAGCTCCAAGCTTTATGATGTTTGACTTGCACTTCTTTTGCTAAATGAATTCGGTATCCTGCGAGCCGCAAACGATAGCCTAAATCAATGTCCTCGACACTAGGACGAGGAAATCGATCAACATCAAATCCACCCAACCGCAGAAAGGTCGATCTCTGGACTGCTCCACATCCTGCCCAAAACGTAGATGCCTCCTCTTTAGCAGTTTGATGAACATAGTGGTGGAAAAGATTCTTATACTGCGCCACAAAATTTGTTGCTTTGGGCGCATCATCATAAGAACCAAAGACCGCATCCCACTCTGGCTCTTCCAGCAAGAGTCGGACAAGTTGCGAAAATGTGGTTGAGTTCACTTCGCAATCTGCATCAATAAAGCACAGATAATCTCCCTGTGCAATCTGTGCGCCCAGATTACGGGCAGCGGCTGGACCTTGCTGACTTGGAGCCTTGATCACTCTGGCACCAAGCTTTTGGGCAATCCACCCGGAAGCATCAGTCGAAGCGTCGTCGATCACGATGAGTTCCCAAGCAGGATCGCGAAAGGCGACGATCGCGCCTAAGCAACTTGCCAGAGTAGAAGCGCCGTTATGAACCGGAACAATAATTGATAGGAAAGGCTGAGTCACAGCAAGGGTCGGGAACAAAGGGTTTACATTCGGTCAGGTCTATAGCCAGCGCCCGACTTGAGAGCCGAGCGGAGAAACGGCTGCTGCTTGCTCAGGAAACAGTTGCTCAATTAAGCGGAACACATCTTCGATTACACCGTCACTATTCATGTAGTGAAATGATCCGGTTCTGCCAACCAGATGCAAATTCTGCCATTGACCTAGATAGTCTTTCACAACTTTTAGACGGTTTTCATAGCCTACTTCATAGATCGGGTAGGCATAGGGAACCCTCAAGACCCAGCTTTGATGCACATCGGCTTTTTGAATCCAGCCAATTTGGCTCATTTGCTCAACTACGGTTTCTGCGATCGCGGCATCGGGTAGTTGCCAAATTGCTTCTCCTCGACTCGAAAAAATCTCGACCGCCAGTGACGTAAACTCTGGGCTAGGCACCATTTCGCTCGACCAATTCTTAGGCTCGTGAGTGCGCCCAAACACTAGATCCTGCATCGGGAAATATGTCCAACTATCCTGGCTGACTTGAGGCTTCTTGAGTGCAAGAAACAAGCAAACCATATCTCGATACTTCAGATCGTAAGCGTCGAGAATCTCTTGACTGCCCCACTGCTTTGGAATTGATTGCAGCAAATAATTCAAAGGCAGCGTTGAAACAACTTGATCGGCTGCGATCGTGCGAGTCGTGCCGTCTTGCTGCTGAATCGTTACATCAAATCCATTAGAGGTCGGGGCTAGCTCAGACAATGCTGTACTGGTGTAAACGATGCCGCCCCGCTTGATAATTTCTGCTTCGAGCGCGCTCGGGATCATGCCGAAGCCGGATCTGGGATAGTAGAACTGAGAAATCGGAGCAGTCCCGCCTTGCTTCTGGAATAGCATATTCTGAAGCGTCTTCCAGAGGCTAGGAACGCGGATTCTCTGTGCTGCCCAAGTTGCGGCTAAGCGATCGCAAGTCATCCCCCAGACTTTCTCGGTATAAGGTTTGAAGAAAACTTCGTAGAGCGCTTTTCCATACCGTTTGATCACCCAATCCTCGAAGGAAATCTCTTGCCGAGTCGGGCTGATTTTGGCACCCAGATAACTCATCACCATTTGCGCTGCTTTCAGGGGTGGAAAGATAGCCAGCGCATTTGCAAATTGAATCGGATAATCGACAAACTGCTGGTTTAGATAGATATGGCTAATCCGAGGTACAACCTGCAAATCTGTTTGTAACAAATCCTTCAGCCACTGAACCACGCTGGAATTATTACTATGAAATCGGTGTCCGCCAATATCAAAGCGAAAGCCGTCATAATTTAGTGTTCGAGCAAGC
Organism: Leptolyngbya sp. AS-A5; assembly: GCF_039962495.1. Classification (NCBI taxonomy): domain Bacteria; kingdom Bacillati; phylum Cyanobacteriota; class Cyanophyceae; order Leptolyngbyales; family Leptolyngbyaceae; genus Leptolyngbya; species Leptolyngbya sp. AS-A5. The sequence goes on from NZ_JAMPLL010000003.1 coordinate 369,575, forward strand.
CCGCCCACTTCTTCCGCTTTTTCAACCACCGTGACTTGAATTCCTCGTTTTGAAAGTTCGTAGGCGGTTGCGAGTCCTGCAATTCCACCTCCCAGAACCACAAAATGCTGGCTTAAGGCTGGCTTTGGCTCTGGTATGGTCAGTGCCTTTACCGATAACAAATCAGTAATCATTAAACTTTCCTACTAAAACCGAGGATGGAGTAAACAAACATCGTTCATAACGGCTTTGATGTAAAAAACTAAACTTTACCGTCAAAGAATTCCCACTAAGCACCTCTGCGCCATTACTTACGTAATATCCGGTAGATTTTGGAAAGTTTTACAAAAAACACAAAAGTCTACTGAGGAAATCACTGTTGTTTTAAAAGACGAATCATTAAGAAGCCAAGTGTTTTGCTCAGGATGCTGTCCTTCGAGCCACTCAAAACTGCGACTGAAGCCGAATCAGTCCCCCTTTGATTCCTTGATCTCGATCGCGAATTCTGATATTTGTTGGGGGTATCGAGCTGCAAGGCAAGGGTGCTGCCCAGCACATTCGGTTTTTAGCGTTGCTGGGGTAGAAATAGACGAAATCATTCACTTGTTTTTGAACAACTCCGACATTCGGCAAGCGGGGCGGTAGGACGATGTGAGAGATCGCATGAGTCTGAATGACAACAACCAGCATCAAACTCAGAGTTAATAAGCGAACGCTGAAGGGTAGATAGAACCTCTTTGCTACAAGATTGTTTCTCCCAGGTTTACCTGAAATTCGTTTGCGAAAAATAGCTGTACAGTAATGAGCCATTAACAAGCCAGGAATCAGAATCATGTAGGCAAGTTGAAACCGCAGCAATGGAGAGGTTAGCGTCAAGAATCCTATGCCTGACAATCCGGTTGCGATCGCCCAAAACTGTCCTTGACCTGGAAACGTTGCCAGGTGCTTTGCAAAGTAACCTAGACATAAAACAGAAACCACGCTCAGCGCAACGACAATTTGGTTCCGCCTCGCAGTATTCAGCCAAGCCCATATCAAGGCAAGCCACTCGTTCAGCTCTGCGGGTTGAGTTCCATACCAAGACACCCAGCGATGCGTACTGTTCGCGACTTGCTGTAGGGCACTAGAACTTGGAGACCAGGGTAAATCAAAACAAATTGTGGTAGAAGGATACAGAGGACATCCAGAAGTCAGGATACTGGAAACGAACAAGGGAGCTAGAATTACGCTCACGATCGCCATTCCGATGAGCCATTGCTGAATTCGCCGCGTTCCTATCACAAAAAATAGACTTGACGTCATCAACAGTGGCAGCGCTGTCAGCTTGATGGTGACGGCTCCTGATGCAAGTATTAAAGGAATGAGCCGCGAACGCCGATCGCCAACGATTAACATCGACCAAGCGGCAATAATGATCAAAAAGACAACGGGTAGATCAGGAGAAGGGGAAACTAAAATTGCCTGTAGCGTTTTTGAAAGCAAGAACAACGGCAGTAAAAACAATCCCGTAATCACAATAAACCAATCCCCGATCGTGCCTTGACGTTGACGAATCTGGGTTAAACAACTCCAAACGTGCAATACAAAAATGAGTGCAGCAAACCCATTTGCAGCCGCACTCAAACGCGCTTCAAAAAAGCTTGGATTTAGAGGGGCAGCAAGGGCAAACCAGGCAGACGTAAAGCCCAAAGGACTATAGAGCAAAGCGAGTCCTGGCACTGTTCCATATTGAGCGAGCCACTGAATGATGCCGTAATGATAAAAGCCAGTATCCACCCAGGTAATAGGCTGGCTAGTGATTGCAGCGACCACAATTGCAACTCCAAAAAATCGGAGAATCACTGCTTTGTTAAGGTTAGATGCTATATGTCTGAGTTCAGCGCGGGTTAGTTTAGAGCGCAGCGAGAGTGCGATCAAGCTACCAAAGACGATCGCACCCACCCAAGGCGATAAGGGAATCACCAATGAAGCAGCGAGAAATGAAACAGCGAGTGTAATCAATCCAAGCCAGAGTGAAATCATCCAATGATCGTGACTTCTTTCTAAGCTTGTTGCACTCAATCGAGCCAGTAAAGCGATGCCAATGCTCGCACATCCAACCAGCAGAATAACCCAAATGAACAGAAAATAGAGCATTGAATTAAATATCATTCACGACAATCCCCAATGCGGGAATGCCAGAGACAGCCAAATTATCCAGAGTTTTCGTGACCAACACCCGTTCCGTTTTCTGAAGCCGAACGACTAAGAGCAACCCATCCGTGTGCGGAGTCAGTAACATCGCATCAGCAATATCATCCAGCGGCGGCGCATCATAGACCACAAAATCAAAGGATTGCGTAAGGCTCAGCTTCAACTCAGGCATTCGAGGCGAAGTCAATACTCGCACCGGGTCAGAAACATTGCTGCCTTTGCCTAACACATAGAACGGAAGATCCGCAAACGGCTGCTGAATTACATCTTGCACTTCGACATTTTCAAACAAGACTTGACTTAGCCCCCGATCGTCAGATAGCTGTAATCTCTTCTGAAGCTGCGATCGACGAAAATCAGCATCGACCAGCAACACCCGCTGCCCCATTTCCGCGATCGTTTGTGCCAGATACAGCGCAACAGTGGATTTGCCATCGCCCACGTCCGCAGAACTCACGACCAGCGATCGCACCGGATGGCCCGGATTTAGCTGCTGGAGATTGGCTCTCAAAATTCTAAAGGCTTCCGAGAACTCAGACACATCCTCTGGATCAGCATCTTCGTGAAAAGATGTAATCGGCAGGGAAAGCACTGTTCCTGTGGAGTCTTCCAGACGTTTGATCCGCTTCTTCTTGCCTTTCTTCGATTTTTTAGTCCGCTGTGGCAACAGTTTCCACTCGCGCTCGGTTTGAATCATCGGCTCGTGCGGAATCTGACCGAGAACGGGGACAGCAGAAGCTTTCTTCAGATCGCCCACGTTGCGGTAGCTGGCATCAACTTTCTCTAACAGTAAGGCAGCCGCGATCGCGAGCGCCACACTGATCGCGGCACCCGTGGTTAGATCCTGACTCACATTCGGAGATACCAAGGCTGCTTGGGCGGGTGGAGGTTCCATCACTTGCCAAGGCAGCTTTTTCTGAGAAGCTTCAACTTGTAGCTTCTCACGAGTCTCTAAGAATCGCTCTAAGCTTGTCGTGGCAATTTTAAGTTCTCGCTGAAGATCCGTATACTGCCGCGATAAGACTGGAAGTTGCTGAAATTGCTGGCTCAAAGCTCGCTCGGATTGAACAAGCGCTTGCTGCTGCATTTCTAGCCCTTGCAGTTGAGTCAGGAGTTCCGCTGCTTTGAATCCGATCGCTTTTCTCGCTTCCTCGCGCAACAAGCCCCGTAAATTTCCTCGTTTATCTTTGAGATCTTGAATTGCAGCACTCTCATCACCAAATCGAGTTGATTCTAAAGCAATTTTCGATTCGATTCCTTGGAGTTGCTGAATCAGGGCTTGATACGTCTGACTATTGTTCAACGCCACGATCGCGCCCGTTTCACCCCGCAAACTATCAATTGATGCCCTCGCGCTCCTAATTTCCTGCTCTAGCGTCGATCGTCGCTGTTTTATTTGGTCGGCTTGCGCCGTGACCTGTCCACCCGCGCTGTCTGGTTCAATCAACTGATAGTTTTGACGAAACGCCTGAAGTTGACGCTGCAATTGATCAACTCGACCTTGAGCAGACGCAACTTGAGATTCAACAAATTTCAATCCTTGGTTGAGATCAGATTGTCGTTCGTTGACGCTGTAAGCTAAATAATCTTTCAATAGCTGTTCTAAAACGGCACGAATTTCGGTTGAATTGCCGCTCTGATATCGAATTTCAAGAATCTTTGTTCTAGGAACACGCTTGATGGTCAATCCACTCCGAACCACCCTATAGCTGAGTTGAGGTTGTAGAGGTTTTAACCGTTCGATCGTTTTAAATAGAAGTTCAGGACTTTGTAGCACCTGGATTTGAGTGTCGTAGTCATAGTTTTCAGAAGCAGGTCGATCACCCGTAAGACTAGAGATATTCCGATTCGGCTGATTAATCGGCTCAACTAACAGTCGAAAGCCCCCTTCATACACCGGCTGAGTCGTTAAGGTTCTCCAGACAAAAAATGAAAAAGCAGCGATGCCGACTGTAGACATCGCAAGCCAGCGCCGCCGCACCATTTGAAGATGCTGCCGAAAATCTTTTTCTTCGGGTTTGTTGGGGGAGCTACCGGGAGGAGAAACCGAGAGGGGTTTAGCTGGGGTACTGCCGTTGCGTATGGTAGATAGCGAGTTCGACTGGGGAGATTGCATCATGTCAGAACAGGAGTTGGAGTGGGAGCAAACGGAAAATCGGTGACAGAACATCTGAAAGCCCATCAGAGAACTTCGTGAAGCCCGATCGACCCACGACGATGACATCGTTGTTCCGAAGGACAGGATTGTTCACTGGATCAATGCCGCGACTGAGATCGATGCGAATCGATCGCCGAGTGACCGTTCCGTTGGGATTGAGGCGAATGAGTTCTACCGTTTTGGCAGCACGGCGATCGAGTCCACCTGCGGCAAGGATAGCCTGATTCAGCGTGGAGTTCGGAGGGAGCTGCGCGGCTCCGGCTCCTTTCACTTCACCGAGGACGTTGACGCGAATCGCACCTGGTGAAACGTTTGCGTTTCCTTGTTGAATCAGGTCTTCTGCGCTCATGTCTGGCGCTTTGACCAGACGAATGGTATCTCCAGGCTGCAACAGCAGGTCTTGACTCAGATCGCCCTCTCGAAGCAGTTGCCACAGGTTCAAGCTGATCAACTGTGGTTTACCGCTGCGAGTTAGTCGTCGCACTTGGACTTGGCGTAAATCTGCGTCAGCCGTAATTCCACCGGCTTGCTGAATCGCTTGGGTGAGGGTCGGACGGCTGCCCCCCTCTTTCGCACCTTCCATTTTGTAAGCGCCGGGTCGAGTGACTTCACCGATTAAGGCAACATTGATCGCTTGTCCAGTGGTGGCGAGGTTCGACTCTGCGAGCTGTCCGATCGCGGCTAAATCGATCGCATCGACCGTCGGAATAAAGATCGAGTCACCATCGCGCAGTGAAAGGTTTTGGCTGAGGTCTCCGGTTTGAGCAATTTCCGAGAGGTTGACCGTGATTTTCTGTGTTCCTTTGACGCGATCACGTCGTCGAATTTCCACCCGCTGTAGATTTGCCGAAAGCGTGACTCCACCAGCCTGTTGAATCGCTTGCACAATACTGGGAGCTTGAATCGCATCTGCTGCTGACATGGTATAGAATCCGGGTTGCTTAATCTCTCCAGCAATGCCAACTCGGAGCGGTCGAGATTTGAGTACAGTGATCAGAATGCGGGGACGGCGCAATTCTCGCGAGAGCCGATTGGCGAGCGTTGCTTCGGCTTCTGGGACACTTAATCCAGCAATACCGACTCGACCCACAACCGGAAGCAGGATTGATCCATCTGTTCCAACTTGCTGTTGTCCGCTGAACTCTGGCACATTGACAACGGTAAGCTGAATTGTGTCGCCTGTTCCTAAGACATAAGGGGTGTCGATCGGGGGTATTACTGCGGAAGAATCATTGAGTGTAGGTGGAATTGCGGTGATTAAGGGTGTGTTTAATTGACGCGGAGTTTGGGCTTGTTTCGGTCCTGGTTTTGAAGCTTTGACTTGATTTGGAGAGGCGATCGCTTTTTTGGCGGCAATGGGTGAGGCGGGACGGCTTAGCAGCGAGGCAGGTAAAGAGCGTTCGATGATTCGATCCCAGGAGAAATCGGGTCGCTGAGTGAAATTAGGCCGGATTGCAGGAGCAGCGGGCTTCGTAACAGGCTTCGCTTGAGATTTAACGGTGGCCGCTGGAGGAGCAGTGACGGGTTTTACACTAAGTTTTGTACTAAATTGAGGCGCTGCGATCGTCGCTCGGGCGGTAACGTTTGGAGGAGCAACGCTTGGAGTGGGTGCAGTGATCGCAGCAGAACGTAAAAAGGATTGAAAATCGTTATTTTCTTCGGGTTTAAGTGAATCTGAGGGTGTTACAGGCTGAGCACCCAATTTGGGCAGCGAGAGCAGGAGAAGCGGACAGGTCGCGGCGGTAGAAAGCTGTAACAGGGTGAGGAGGCGCATCGTTATACAAGGACAAATAGGGAAGGGACAATAGCAAGTCGCTCCCTCTTTTATACAGATGCCGAGGTCTGGATCAGGATTACCTACGTAAAAAACTCGGATTATGACGAATCGTGCGCCACGATTTTAGAGACTAAGAAGCTTTGGTGAAGTTAAAGTTAATTTGAGTTTTATCAGCGTCAAAGTCCTGTTTTCATTTGCTCTAAGTCTTCTAATCAGGGTAAATCTGCGTGAAGTCGTTGCGACTTTATTAGCCTTTTATGAAAAGCAAGCTGTATATAAAGAAACCGTGTGTAAGATTACGGCATGGGATCATTACCGCAAAAGTTCTGTACATTATTCTCCAGCAGCCGCAGGTAATCCTACAAACAATAAGATAATTGCTCGATTTCGATCAGCAGCAGTGAATTTCTATGCTGAGTGGAATGAATTTGATTATCAATCATTGTTTTTGTAGAGTTTTCCGGGTTGTTTTGGTCGAGCGCTCTAAATCGCTCTCGCCTTCACTGCATCTGTCCTTTGAGTTGAGACTATTTGAATTAAAAGAAATAGTGTTCGACAAAGAGTTAACAAGAAGAAGTTTCAGGGTTTTCAACGTTTAGCTTTTGTAGGAGCCAGAACGATTGTTTCAAGCTGCATTTTTGCCTAGTTGATTAATAGCAAATTAATGCTAGAGCTCAACTTCAGCACCATAGAAACAACTGCATTTGAACGACATAGTTGGTTATCCTAGCTTCCTCAATTCTTGCCCCCGGACTGTAATGATTTCACTTAGGTATGGTTTGCTAACGCTCTGGGTTTTGCAGAGCTTGATTGAGTCCCGTTTGCGTTCGATTGATATCTGGAGAAGTCGGTTAAATCTTTTACGCTACATCCAATCTATCCGGAACGACTCCAGAAGGGTGCGTAAAGTGTGTCAGTGGAATTACGATCGCAGTTCTCAGTGTTATACGGTCGGTGGGAAGTGTGGCAATGTTGCAAAAGCGAGTAAAGCTACGGATTCTGCTGATTCATTGAGATTTCCCTGCGTTTCCAAGGTTTTACCTAAGGCTCTATAAGCTTTTTACTAGAATTCAGGCAAGGAAATCAGCAGCGCTTCGTGATTTCCACCCAGGGAATCAGGTGTTTTGCTTCTACCGCTGGTGCATCCCGCTATCAGGGCAAGTGACTTGGTTTCTCTGCCTGGAGTCGAAGGTAAAGAGCTTTCATTCATTGCCTTCGTTGACCTGAATAGAAGCAGCTTCACCGCTTCTTATGTCTTGATAGCTCTTGGCTCTGTTCGACACTTTGTTAATGAACATCTAATCATTGAAGTAGAGAAAGCAATGAAACTCAAATCGGCATTCTTAGGAGCAGCTACCGCTGCCGCGACCCTTACTGCCGCTACTGTTGCAGTCCAACCTGCTCATGCGGCAGGTTTGCAATACGGCAGTGTCCTCAATTTCACGAGCATCCCAAATGGAGGTGTTCAGTTTAACAACGCTCAAAATCGTCTAAACTTCTTCAGCGATAACCCCCCGCCAGGAAATATGACAGGGCAAATCGTACGTCCTACTGCAAGCACAGGGAGTTTCCTGGGAACCCAAACAGTTCCGAATCAATCTCCACCCCCACCCCGTATTCTAGACATCTTGCTTAGTGGATCAGGTCAAGTCCGCAACTTCGCGAGCACAGTACCCGTTCCTAACTTTGTCCCTGCCAATGTCCTTCTTTCTGGGATCAACGCTCCTGGCATCGCTGGAAATCCTAACGTTGCCTTTGTAGTGCAGCAGTTAACTTATAACACTCAGTCTCAAATTGCGCAATTTAGAGGCTCGTTCTTCCGCACTACCGGAACAGGAGTCAACGGAGATCCCCTGGTCTTAGGCCAACTTTTGAGCGCGGGCACTGGTTCGATTACGTCGCAGGGGAATGCAAACGCTCCAGGTTTTGCAAGTTTCTCAGGGTCAATTACTGCTGTTCCGACCCCTGCACTATTACCTAGCTTGATTGGATTCGGTGTTGCTGCTCTTCGCAAGCGCAAAGGTGAAGCAGTAACCGAAGTAGAAACGGCAGAAGTAAAGGCTTAAGTCGCTTTCTAATCCCACACTCTGAGAGTCGGCTGTGTTGTCTAACTGTCCCTCTCAGAGTGACACAATACCGTGCGTTTAGTGAACCTTCGTCTTGTAAAGCGTTCCTAAACCTACATCAGGATTCGTCTCTTCACACTTCTCATCTCATCCCTTTTATTCTTAAGTTATGGCTTCTCTTTCTTCGGCTCCTCAAAAAATTGCATCGGCTCCGACGGGTAAAGGTATCGCTCAAGTTGTCGGTCTCGTCTGTCTAGTGGGTTTCGCGATCGATATGCTCATCGTGCTGCTTCCACTTCAACTCAGCAGCATCGAATGGCGCGTTGGATTTCTGCAACAATTTAGCGATCGTAGTTTGATCTTCATTCTGGGAGTTGCCCTAACAATCTTCGGCAGCATTGGCGCACGTCGTCGGCTCAGACAGTTTTCGACGTTTTGTTTAGCGATCGGTATAGTTTATTTACTGTCTTGCTTTCTTGCAATCAGTGATACTTTATCTTTACAACAGCAAGCGGTTTCTACGATCGACTCCCAAGCTTCCCAACTGCAAACCCAACTCCGCAACGCTCAAGCAAACCCAGCTTCGCTCGGTGCAAATGTCAGCTTAGAAGACATTAAGCGAGTCTCGAATCAACTGACTGGGCAAGCTTCAACCGTTAAAGAGAATGCGAAGCGTACCGTAATTAAAACAGGAGCTTCGACCGTCGGAAACCTAGCGGTGGTGGGATTAGGACTACTCTGCTTAGGACGAATCGGGCTGCAACTGAGCCGCAAACATTAGTCCCGATTTGCTTGGGAAATCATCATGAACTGGCAAAAAGCAAGCGCGATCAACTCTGTGAAACTAAAAGCGATCGCGCACCATCTCTGGCGAGCAAGTATCAAGACTCTACATACTCGTCTCGTTGCAGGAGGATTACTGGTTGGAGCGGCTTATTTTCCGGTCTGGTTGTTTAATTTGATTGTTCGATCCTTTCACGGTTCGGCAAGCGTGTTGATGGCAATCATGATCGGACTCGGCAGCTATCGTCTTTGGCAACAACGAAAGCAAATCACGGTTCTCGCGGCCTCTGAGGACGATCGCTTACTCGGACACATTATAATTGGCTGCGGAATTGTTCTATCCCCGCTGGGCTTCTTCTCCGAATGGGCGCAACGATTGATCTTCATCCTGATCCTAATTGGAATTGCGCTAAGCAGTTGGGGACTGCCTTTCTTTCGTCGCTATCCATTGCCGATCGCCCTACTTGGACTTGGACTATTCCCTCAGCCGACTGCGGTTGCAAAAAACTTGTGGCAAGTGTTCACGCCCCCCAGAATGCTGGAAAACTTTATGGCATGGAGCGGAACTGGAGGACTCAACGCGATCGGTCATGCTGCCGTTCAGAACGAAACCTGGATCACGCTGGCAGGAAAGACGGTCGATGTAAATTGGGGCTGTAGTGGATTTGATATGGCAACAATTTTAGCGGTTGCCAGTTTTGTACTGGGATTGTTTCTTAAACAAAGTCCAATCAAAATCACATTGATGATGGCGATCGGGATTGTTTTAGCCTTTATCGCGAATGTACCACGGATTATGTTACTTGCCATGTCCGAAGCTTACTGGGGACGATCCGCATTTGAGTTTTGGCATGGCCCTTGGGGAGGGCAAATTTTTTCAACAATTTTGTTCACGATCTACTACTACGTTGTGATGGCGATCGCGAAGCGAAAACCAGCCAAATAGCTCTTGTTTTAAGCACCAGAATCATGACGATTAAATTAAATAATTCAACAATTTCTTGGATAAAATAATCTACTGAGTCCAAAGCAAACTGCAAATTTTCTGTAAGTTCTGTCTAATTGACCACTAGCGATTTGCTTTAGGATTCTCCTGATTCAAGATCAACAAGCCGTAAAATAAAACATAGAAGTTTATGGCTTAATCAACTCAATAATTCTCTCTTGGAAAGGGGCTTTGACGGTCTGTAGATCTCAGTCTCTTCAGCGTAACTTCTTCTCAACATCGTTGAAAGAAGCCGAATGACGGAGAAGGTGTGACAAAAAATTAGAAGCTTAAATTGCTCTGTTTGCTATCTCAGTTCGCTAACACAAGACAGTAGTTCAAGCCCTACAGTAAGAGGAGACTTTCAGGTTGCAAAAACTCAGAACAACACTCAATTTACCCGCTTATCGTTTGATTACAGCGATCGCTTATCAGAATTGGGGTTTACTCGCGATTAATCTAGTCGCAAATCTGCTTAGTGCTGTGCTAGAAGGAAGCACTCTAGGCGTCATCTACCTGGCTGTTTCTATCCTTTCTCAAGGACAACAGAGCCAACAACCCCAATTTCTAAAGCAATTGCTATCGGCTTTCTCTCTAACTCAATCTCAACAATTTCTCGCATTATTGGGATGCGCTGTTCTCTTACAAATTCTACTCGCGCTCAGCGGCTACACTAATAAATTGAGTACAGCTTATCTATCAGCAAGAGCACAACCCCAAGTCACAGGACGAATTTTCGAGCAAATTATGTCGTTCAGCTTTGCGTGTGCAAGCCAATACAAAGTGGGCGACTTAGTAATGTTTGTGAATGACGCAGCAATGACTGTGAATCGCCAGATTCAGACGGTGAATGAGCTGATTGTCAGCCTCACATTCTCCAGCGTTTATGCTTTGGTTCTGATTCAGCTATCTCCTGCTCTTGCCCTAGTCGCTGTATTATTAGCACTTGTGGTGATTGGAGTACAACAACGATTACTTCCTCAACTGCGATCTGCTGCTTTCCGGCTCAACTCTGCTCAAGTGGAGTTGTCTAAGCATATGACAGAGAACATTCAGGCGCTCAGATTGCTTCATACGTTCGGTACTCAGCAACGTGCGATCGCAGAAACGTTCCAGTTGCTTCATAACGTGCAGACACAGCTCCAGAAACGAGCCAAAGTCTTTTATCTGCCAGAGCCGATTTTCGATGTGCTACCTGTGATCGCACTGGCAGTTCTAGCCAGCCTTACGATGGTGATCAGCAGTACACCCGAAAGCATCTTACCCTTACTCCTTACCTTTTTGTTAACCTTACAGCGATTAGCAATCCGTCTACGAGGAGTTGCTGGAGCCTTCACTCAACTCGCTGACAACAGCGCAAATCTTCAAAGACTCAGTACAATCTTAGACAGACGTAATAAGCAGTTCGTAACAATGGGAGGCGAAAACTTCGAGTTACTGCAAACTGATATTAACTTCAAGCAGGTTAGCCTTTCGTACACGAATGACGAAAACTTTGTGCTGCAAAATCTAAGCTTCACGATTCCTAAAAATCAGGTCACGGCACTGGTAGGACAATCGGGGGCGGGTAAATCGTCGATCGTTGATCTATTAATCGGATTGTATCAGCCAAATCTGGGGCAGATCATCGTCAATGGCAAACCTTTGGAGTACTACAATCAGGCAGCTTGGCGACAACGAATTGGAGTTGTCAGTCAAGATACCTTTATTTTCAATAGTAGTATCTTGGATAATCTGCGGCATGGCGCACCAGAGGCAACGCCTGAAGCAGTCATTGAGGCTGCTAAAGCAGCTCAGGCTCATCACTTCATTGTGGAAATGCCGGAGGGTTACGACACTATTGTGGGTGAACGGGGTTATCGTCTGTCAGGTGGACAACGACAACGATTAGCATTAGCTAGAGCAGTTTTGAAACAGCCTGAGATTTTGATTTTGGATGAAGCAACTAGCGCGTTAGATAGCGAATCCGAGCGATTAATTCAGCAAGCTCTTGCTAGATTTCAAAAGGATCGAACTGTCATTGTCATTGCTCATCGCCTCTCTACGATCGCTGAAGCGGATCAAATTATTGTCTTGGAGAAAGGACAGATCGTAGAAAGCGGTAATCACAGGGCACTGATGAATCAACACGGTCGGTATGCCTGCTACTGGGATTTGCAAACTCAAAATATGGTTATTTAGCTGACGGCTCAAGCTTGCGCCTTGGCAGTAGAAAGAAGGGTCTAGCGCTATTCGAGACAAGAAAGGCGTTAGCTTGTCAAGAATTTCAAGCGACCAGAACTGCATCTGCTTAGATAAAGGCAACCGCAACATTCGTGATTCCACAACTGATCTTCTAATCTGCTCTTCTACAATTCTCTACTTGATTCCCACTTGTGAAAGTACTACAGATTAACTATAGCGATTTACATCGAGGCGGCGGCGGGGCGATCGCGATGTATCGCCTGCATCAGGGGTTACAGGAGCAAGGCATTGCAAGCCAGATTCTTTGCAAAATGAAAACCCTAGAATCTTCTGAGAGCTTGGAAATTCCTCAATCCCCTCGGTTAGAAAGACAGATTCAGCGATGGACTCAGCGCATTGGCTTAAACGATATCCATCGAGTGGGTAGCTTCAAGATTAGAGATTTGGAAGCGTATCAGGATGCAGATGTGCTTCATCTTCATATTATTCACAGTGGCTTTTTTAACTATCTAGCAATCCCAACCTTAACTCAGCAGAAGCCAGCGATCCTTACGCTGCATGATATGTGGGCGCTCACGGGTCATTGTGCTTATAGCTACGATTGCACCCGCTGGCAAACTGGCTGCGGTCGGTGTCCTTATCCTAAAACTGCACCTGCTGTTCGCTATGATAGTACCCATCTTGAGTGGAAGTTGAAGGAATGGGTTTATCATCACTCAAACTTGGCGTTTGTTGCTCCTAGTCGTTGGATGACAGAGCTTGCCCAAACGAGTCTGTTCAATCATCTTCCGATTCACTACATTCCTCATGGACTCGATACGAATCTTTTTAAACCGCTCAATGCGGCGACCTGCAAAGATTTGCTTGGAATTCCTGCAAATAAACGTGTACTCCTGATCTCAGCCGCTGACTTAAACGATCGCCGTAAAGGAATGGATCTTTTGATTAAAGCGTTGCAGCATATTCCGCAGTCTCTTCGATCTGAGATTGTGCTGCTGGCGATGGGTGGACGAAAAGTGGGGCTTGAAAAGGAACTGAGGGAGTTTCAGATTCTCCAGTTGGGTTACATCGAGCATGAACCCCTAAAAGCAGTAGTTTATTCTGCATCAGACCTGTTTGTGTTTCCAACTCGCGCTGATAACTCGCCCCTGGTGTTACAGGAAAGTATTGCCTGTGGTACTCCCACCATTTCCTTCAACGTCGGCGGCGTACCGGACTTGGTTCGTCCAGGGATAACAGGTTACTTAGCTGCTGCTGAAGACGCGGTCGATTTAAGTCAAGGAATTGCTTCACTTTTAGAGGATCATGCCGTCAGACAAAAGCTTAGCCAGTCCTGTCGCGCAGTTGCTCTAGAGGAATACAGTCTTACACTTCAAGCACAGCGGCACATTCAGCTTTACCAGCAGCTTCTCGGTTCAAGCTTAAACTCTTCCGCGGTACTAACCACGACTACAACCTAACCATGATTGATTTCAAACAGTTTCCACAACGGTTGATAAAAAAAGCGTTTCGTCATGCAGGGCTTGAGATTCACCGCGCTCAGGTTCAGAGTCTAACCGTCGATCGCACTTCTTTTGATGGTTGCTTAAATCAAGCAATTCAAAACGGACTTGCTCCGAAAACCGTGATTGATGTTGGAGCTGCCACAGGTACGCCTGAGCTATATCGCGCTTTCCCGCAAGCTCACCACCTTTTGATTGAACCTTTGGAAGAGAATGTTCCCTACCTCGAACAATGGATTCAGGATCTAGAACATGCTGAGTATGTGTTAGCTGCCGCTACTGCTCAGCGCGGTGAGATTACAATCAATGTCCATCCAGACTTAGTTGGATCATCAATCTACAAAGAAGATGAGGATTCAGATGTCAATGGCTATGAAAGAGCAGTTCCGGCGCTGCCGCTCGACGAAATCGTTTTAGAGAAGAAGCTAGAAGCACCCTATCTAATCAAAATTGACACTCAAGGATCAGAACTGGATGTTCTCCAAGGAGCCACTGCGCTGTTGCAGAAAACAGACTTGATTATTCTAGAAGTCTCTTTTTTCGATTTCTTCCAGGGAGGACCCACTGCATTCGATTGCTTTCAGTTTATGAAGGAGAGAGGATTTGTGATTTATGACATCTTCGATCTCGGTTACAGGATGCTAGATAATGCGATGGCGCAAGCAAACATGGCTTTTGTAAGAGAAGACGGCGTTCTCAGGAAGGAGCACTATTACGCGAGTCGAGAGCAACGACAGAAGCTAAACCAGCAACTTTTAGAGCAAGAGTATCATTAACCGATCGCCGCTGCGCTAAATAATTTTGTTGTGGATGAGTTTCAGTAGGACTACAAAATCGCCTTCTTTTGCACATTAATGAGCAGTATGATGAATGCTATCACCGAGGATAAAGGCTTAACGTTTCTGAGTAGTTGGCCCATCGCTAATATTTCTGGTTCTTGTCTGGAAAAGTATCCGAAAATCTCAATCGTTTCACCAAACTACAACTATGCGTTTACTCTTGAAAAAACGCTCCGATCGGTGATCGACCAGAACTATCCAAATTGCGAGTACATCGTGATTGATGGTGGCAGCACCGATCGGAGCGTTGATATCATCAGCCGCTATTCCGACCACCTCGCCTACTGGGAACATCAAAGTGACGCGGGTCAGTATTTTGCCATTAATAAAGGCTTTTCAAAGTCAACAGGCGAGATTATGGCGTGGATCAACAGCGATGATATCTATCTGCCTTGGACGTTGCATGTTGTGGCTGAGATCTTTCAGCAATTCCCACAGATTGACTGGATTATCGGTCGCCCCACTCAGATTCAGAATGGGGTAATTCGGCACGTTGGTTCTTTGCAACCCTATCCACGGCAGTGTATCCATAACGGCTTATTTCGAGGAGATCGATTGGGTTGGATTCAGCAGGAGAGCCTTTTCTGGCGGCGTTCTCTGTGGGAAAAGGCTGGGCCATTACGAACTGATTTGAAGTACGCAGCAGATTTTGAACTCTGGACTCGGTTTGCACAACACGCAGACTTAGTTTCTGTTTCCTGCCTCTTGGGCGGCTTCTTTACCCGTCAGGCAAATCGCCATCGCGACAATCTAACTGCTTACTTTGATGAAATGAATCAGGTGATTGGAGAATGGCCAGATGAGCGCCAGCAAGCTTATCAGAAGATTTGGGCTGATCTAGAACGATATCAGCGGTGGAAGCCGTACACGGGAGTCCGCCATTTAATGCGTAAAGCATTGAAACTTGAGCAGTACACTGGGCAGATTGCACAATGGGACTTTCAATCTAATGCGTATACCTTAAGCACATCCTCATTTGTGCAGTATTGACATCCAAATCAGCATCAGTTTATGTTACCTAAAATTAGTATTACCATTCCTTCTTACAATCAAGCTGATTATTTAGAGGAAACACTCCGTTCAGTCTTGGAGCAGCACTATTCAAACTTAGAGCTGATTGTGATTGATGGCGGCAGCACGGATGGAAGCGTTGAGATTCTCAAACGGTATTCTAACCATCTGGCGTATTGGGTGAGTGAGCGCGATCGAGGTCAAACCCACGCCATTACAAAAGGGTTAAGAAGAAGCACCGGGGAGATTTGGTCTTATCTAAACAGTGACGATTTGCTGTGTCCTGGTAGCCTAGAAAAAGTTGCAGAAAGCTTCAGAAACCCGGGTGTGAATTGGTTAGGAGGGGTTTCGGAGATTTTTGATGAAACGGGTCTCAAAGGGTATGTCGTACCACAGCGCCCATTGAACCGCCGAGATTATCTCACGCCGTGGCAGCGTGAAATTCAGTACGTCTTTCCTTGTTCAAATGTGTGCTTTATGCGACGACATTTGCTTGAGCAATGTGGGGATTTTGATGAAAGCTATGACTATGGAATGGATATCGAATACTATGTGCGAGTCGTTTTCCAAACCGGGATCGAGCCGCAATTGATCCCTGATATTTTAGGTCGTTGGCGATGGCATCCACAGAGCAAAACATTGAAGCAAGGAATTGCATATGGATTTCGAGAAGATGAAGTGCGGATGGCTCTTCAATATCTTCAGTGTTTAGACGAGCGCGATCGCCAAACGGTCAAGTGCGAGATTCAAGAGCAGCAGAAGTGGCTTGCCGTTCGCAAAGCTGGGTTTTATCAAAACCAAGGCAAGCCCGAATTAGCCTGGAGAGAACTCACATCGCAGGTTGGGTTATCTGCTGCATTATCTGGGTTCCGTCCCTGGTATGGCACAGCTCGGCGATTACTTTTGGCATAGATTCAATCGTGCTCTCAGTGTTGTTATAGGTGAATGAAAATGTCGATCGGTGGTTTGGTTCTGCAACTTCAACAAAAGTATCAGCACGGCTTACCTACGGCTTACTACCGGGATGTGGTTCGACACCGCATTTTGAGTACTCAGCCGATTTCTGGAACAACAGATCTGACTTGCGAAATCCATGTTTTAACTTCTAGCTCAGATTGGCTAAATTTAGTTTGGGCGCTCAAGTCTTTTTATCAGTATTCTCAGCGGAAATATGCACTTTGCATCCACGACGATGGGACGTTAACCTCGGAGGGAATTTCGACTTTACAGCAACACTTTCCAGATGCTCGCCTCATTCATCGCATATCAGCAGATGAGGAAGTTTTGAAGTTATTAGAGAATCATCCCCGTTGTCTACAGTTTCGCAAGGCCAATCAGCTCTCGCCTAAAGTCTTCGACTTTGCTGCGTACTTAGAAAGCGATCGCATGTTGCTGCTCGATAGCGATGTCTTATTTTTTGAAGAACCGACAGAACTGTTAACCCGGATCGAAGACCCAAACTATCGCTTCAATACCGTGAATGGGGATGTTGCCAACGCCTACACGACTAATGCAGACGTAGTGCGGCAACAGTGCGGATTTGAGTTAATCGATCGATTTAATTCAGGTCTAGGATTAATCCATAAAGCGTCACTCAATCTCGATTGGATCGAAGAATTTCTAGCGCTACCGGATATCATCGGACATTTTTGGCGAATCGAGCAAACCCTGTATGCGCTCTGTAGCTCACGTTTTGGTGTGGAGTTGCTGCCGTCTGCTTACGATGTGCATTTAGAAGGAACCAACAATAGTGCGCCTAGTCGCCACTATGTTGGCAAAATTCGGCATCTCATGTATGGCGAAGGCATATGTCAATTAGTACAGCAGGGATTCTTCAAAGCGTTGCAGCCATGAGTACCACGATTCAATCAAAGTCACTAGGACAAAGCGCAACCCAGCAGAAATCGCTGCATGTGTTAATGATGCCAGATTATCGGGCGGACAATCCCTATCAATCCTTGCTATCACAAGCGCTAGAAAAAAATAATCTTGGGGTTGAATTCCCACTTGGCTATCGCAGAGTGTTTCCTATATTTAGAGCAATTCAGGGTAGCTCTGTACGGATTGATGTTCTGCATCTTCATTGGCTCAGTCCTTATCTCAAAGGAGAAACCTGGCTGGTAAAATTCTTGTACTGCATCAAATTTTTGCTAGATATCTTACTCGTTCGACTCGCAGGAGTGCGGATCGTTTGGACAATTCACAACACGATCGCGCATGATGCGAGGTTCCCTAGATTAGAACGATGGACACAGCAAGGCTTAATGAAGCTTGTCGATCGTGCGATCGTTCATCATGCTCAGATCGTTCCTGAAATCGCACAGACTTATCATATTTGCCCAACCAAACTCGTAACGATCGCGCATGGCCACTATCGAGGGGTGTACGGGGAAGCGATCGATAAAACGAAAGCTCGCCATCAGTTAGGATTGCCGATTGAGGGACGAATCTATTTATTTCTAGGGATGTTACGCCCCTACAAGGGAATTGAACGGCTGCTTCAGGCATGGCACCACGTTGCTCAAGACACATTGTTAATTGCTGGAAAGGCGCTAGATGAGCAATATGGCTGTAGTCTCATTGAGAAAGCTGCCAAACTTAACAATGTCATCATTCATTCTAAATTCATCAAGAATAATGATATTCCGACTTATTTTAGTGCTGCGGATATTGTTGTTCTGCCATTTGAGCGAGTTCTGACATCAGGTAGCTTAATCCTAGCAATGTCTTACGATAAACCAAGTGTTGCGCCGCGCCTTCATAGTATTGCTGAAACCTTAGATACAGCAGGTGATTTACTGTACCCACCACAGCATCAGGAAGGCTTGCTCCAAGCCCTCAAAAATAGTACCCAGGTCAACCTAGAAGATTTGAGCCGGCGCGTTAGAACTGCGTGCGATCAACTCGATTGGGACACGATCGGACAAAAAACTCAGCAGGTCTACGAATCTGCGCTTTCATCAATTGAATAAGCTGTTTTCTATTAGTAGAAAGCTCTACTAAATCTGTTTCCAGGATTGATTGCTTTAGGAATTTGAACTTGGCACGAGCTTGTGTTCGTATAAGACAACTCTGAAAGCTAGCGATCGTCCTTTCGCTCAACGAACTGAATATGGTGAACCATTCAGTTTTTACTGTCGAGATTTCAACGATGCTTCCCAAGGTTAGTATTCTCATTCCCTGCTACAACGCCGATCGCTGGATTACTCAAGCTATCGAGAGCGCTCTCAACCAAACCTATCCGCATACCGAAGTGATTGTGGTCGATGATGGTTCGAGCGATCGCAGTTTAGAGATCATTCGGAGTTATGGAGATCGCATTCGATGGGAAACACAACCGAATCGAGGCGGAAACGCAGCCCGAAATCGTCTACTTGAACTGAGTACCGGAAACTGGCTGCAATATCTTGATGCAGATGACTACCTCCTTCCTCAGAAAATTGAGCAGCAAGTGAACCATCTCGCTCAAGTTCCGCAGGCTGATATTCTTTACAGCCCTTCAATCTATGAGTATTGGCAAGATGATACATCTCATCGCGAAGTTGAAGTGATTCCTGAACCTCATGACCCCTGGATTTTGCTTGCTCGCTGGTATCTTCCCCAAACAGGCAGCCCACTCTGGCGAAAGCAAGCCTTACTCGATGTGGGCGGCTGGAAAGTGGATCAACCCTGTTGTCAAGAACATGAGCTTTACCTAAGACTTCTGATGGCAGACAAAAAGTTCAAATACTTTGAGCCTGCGGGATCGGTTTATCGACAGTGGAGCGAAGAAACCGTCTGTAAGCGGGATAAACTTAGAACCCAGCGATATCGCCTCGTGATAAAAGACCAAGTTGAGCAGCATTTGAAAGCGATCGCTCAATTGACAGAGCCACGTCAGACTGCAATTAATCAGGCTCGGTTTGAGTGCGCTCGGATAATTTGGCTCTCTGATCCAACTTGGGCACTTCAAATTATTTCTCAGATCCAGCGGAGCGAAGCTCGATTCCTGCCGTCTGGCAATGCTGCTCCTCTACTGTATCGTTTGTCATATCAATTTTTGGGGTTTTCTGCCGCAGAGAAGATTGCAAATAGCAAGCGGCAGTTTCAACGCTCATGGATTCGCCAAAATTTCTGAATCAACGTTACAACCCGGTTAATGAACCCATAGAAAGAAGTGTAAATATGCAAACCCTGTCATCTCAAGTTAAACCATTGCTCTTGTCATCGAATGCTAGCATTCATGGCTCTATTTCCAGCTATGAAATGCTCGCAAACTATCTGCCCACCTGCGAGAAGCTCTTTACATCCCATCGCTCAACCACCCAGATTCACACCCGAATTTTGAGCCGACTGCTCAGAACCTTCGCGGTCTCTAGCTGGTATCAACTGAGTTCTGCTCGACTTGAGTTTTTAGCTTGGCGGAGGAGCCGAAGCCGAAAATACTCACCCATTCACATCTTATGGGGAGAACGCGATTTAGGCTATTTAGACCACTTGAATAATGCCGCTCTCAATCCGCTATGTTGTACATTTCATGCTTGCTCTGATGATTTACCAAATATTTTTTATAGTCCAGAACGATTGAAAAATCTTTCAGCGATCGTAATCGTAAGCGAAACACAGCGACAATTTTTTGAAACCTGCGGAGTCAAGCCTGAGCGAATCCACTGTATCCCGCTTGGAGTTAACACTAACTTTTTTACGCCGAAGCAGTCTGAGCAGTCTCAGCAACCGTTTACCGTGCTATCTGTTGGTAACTACCGCCGCAATTTTCCGCTTCTAAGAGAAGTATTTCAACGTTTAGAGAAGAACTCGGAGATTTGCATTAAAGTTGTCAGCTCCAGAGCAAACAGCCATTATTTTGCAGATCTGAAGAACGTTCAATTCATGAGCAATCTCAGTGATGGTCAATTGCTTGAGGTTTATCAATCTGCTTCTTGTCAGATTGTCGCAGTTGAAAACGCAACTGCCAACAATGCCTTGCTGGAAGGATTGGCTTGTGGATTGCCAACGATCACAGCAAAAATTGGTGGAATTGAGGAATATGCAAGTGAGGCTTGTGCGATATTTGTTGAGAACCAGCCTGAAGCATTTGCTGAAGCCATCTCAATGCTAGCGAATCGCCCCGCCAAGTGGGCTGAAATGGCTAAATCTGCTCGTCAACGCGCTTTAGAACTGGAGTGGTCAAATGTTGCAAAACAGGTCGAAACTTTATACCTTTCGCTGCTTTAACTGAGCGCGATCAGGCGGATTCTTACATCACGAGCAACACGATCTTATGATTATATTTATCAGGTGAATCTGTCATGATACTACGGATATTAATGGGGCTACATAGTCGCTGGCTCAACGCTTACTATCAGTTGTTGGGAGTTAAATTTCACGGCTATGTTTGGATGCGCGAAGTTGATATTCCTCGCAATTTTCGAGAGATTCAACTCGCGGCAGGCTGCTCGATTGATCGGGGTGTTACGCTCCTGTGTAGCGGGGATTCTGTAGATCATTGCAAAATTTTGATCGGCGCAAGAACTTACATCAATCGCAATACGATGTTGGATGCGTCATTGTCGATCGTGATCGGTCAAGATTGCGCGATCGGCCCCGGTTGCTACATCACTGATCATGATCACGGCATTGAGACGGCTCTGCCACCACTGGCACAACCTCTAATCTCTCAACCGACTTATATTGGCGATCGCGTTTGGATCGGCGCAAATGCCACCATTCTCAAAGGAGTCATGATCGGGAATGGAGCCGTAATCGGTGC
The DNA here is from genome assembly GCF_039962495.1 of Leptolyngbya sp. AS-A5. Lineage (NCBI taxonomy): Bacteria > Bacillati > Cyanobacteriota > Cyanophyceae > Leptolyngbyales > Leptolyngbyaceae > Leptolyngbya > Leptolyngbya sp. AS-A5. The sequence goes on from NZ_JAMPLL010000003.1 coordinate 390,801, forward strand.
GGGAAGCGTCGTGACCAAAGATATTCCAGCCAATGCGATCGCGGTTGGTGTTCCAGCTAAAGTGATTCGACATCGGCAACCCTCAACCTTAATAGAACAGTGCTAAACCTAGAGTCTTGTTCGGTCACTGTGGTGATCCCAACCTACAATCGCGTGGATCAGCTAATCGAGGCACTGGAAAAAATTTCAGCGTGTCAGCCTCGACCAAGTGAAATCATTGTTCACATTGATGGAGATGATGCGGTTACGGAACCTGCGATCGCACATCTCCCTAACATTAAAATCATTCGTAGTCCAAGCCAAGTGGGTCCGGGTGGCGGACGCAATCGCGCGATCGCCGAAGCAAAACATGAAATTGTTGCCAGCTTCGATGATGATTCTTATCCGATCGATGCGGATTACTTCGGTCGCTTGCTGCAATTGTTCGATCGCTTTCCTGATGCTGCGGTGATTGGAGCAGCAATTTATCATCGCAACGAAGCGATTGCAGCAGATGAACCTGTTGCCCAGTGGACGGCGGATTTTGTGGGTTGTGGATGTGCCTACCGTAAATCTGTGTTCCTCCAAACCACTGGATATGTACAGCTTCCAGTAGCTTATGACATGGAAGAAGTCGATCTGTCGCTACGATTGCATGATTTAAGATGGCGGATTCTCCGAAGCTCGTGGCTGAGAGTGTTTCATGACACGATTCTAGATCATCATCTCCATCCTAAAATTACCGCTGCTAGCATTAGCAATCGAGCATTACTCGCTTACTTGCGATATCCCTCAAAGTATTGGGGATTTGCATTAGCACAATGTCTCAATCGAATTATTTGGCTCGTTCGCCATGGGCGCTGGGCTGGAATTGTTCAAGGAATTTTCGCAATTCCTCGACTGCTACAACAGTATCAACAGGATCGTCATCCCGTCTCTTCACAAACGCTCAGATCCTACCTCCAGCTTCGTCAGGCTCCGGTTGATGAGTGGTTCGCCTTAGATCTGCTGTCTCACACAAGTCATCTATTAAACTCATGAAAGCTTCCGTTATCATCCCTTCGTATCGACGTTTCCAACCGCTGATTAATACAGTTCGAGCAGTGCAGAAGCAGGAGTATCCAGAGTTTGAAATTATCGTTGTTGATCAGAATCCAGTTTGGGCAGAATCGTATCAGACTGACTTAGCAGAGATTCGCAAAGATCCGAGAGTGCTCTGGCTAACACAGGAGAAGCCTGAAGTCGTCACTGCTAGAAATACAGCCGTGAAATATACCACTGGCGATATCTTAATTTTTATCGATGATGATGTCGAGATACCAGAGCGAGACTTTATTGCACGACACATTGCGAACTTTTCTGATCCATCAATTCATGTCGTGATTGGTCGCGAGTGCAGATTAGAAGCGTTACCCGACCCAACCGCCAACACACAGGCTGATTCTGAGAAACTAGAGTCCCTCAAACAGCTTTCTCCACTTCGACAAGCACTTTGGTTTGATCGCAATAGCGAGATTCGTACCTCTATTTGTACATTCTCGACCTGCAACGGCTCGATTCGCAAAGAAACTTTTCTCGCAGTCAACGGCTTTGATGAGAACTTTCGCGGTAACTCTTACGGCGATGATTATGATCTGATTTTACGCTTACATCAGCAGGGGTATCACAGTGTTTATGATCCCAATACTTGGTTAATTCATCTGAAAGTGCCAATGGGCGGATTGAGAATGAGCGATCCGAAAAATCAGGTTAGCTACAGCCGAACTTCAACTGGATTTTGGTTATTTCTGCTGCGGCACAGCACACCTGATATGTTTGGGCACTTGCTCTACAACCATGTTTTGAGAAAAACAATCTTGATGAAGTCGAATTTACAGCGTCCTTGGCGGCAAGTAACGGTGATTCCGGGTGTGATTGCAGGTCTAATTCAGGCTTGGATGTTGTTGAAAAAAGGACCTCAGTCTTGCTTAAATTCTACCAAAGGGCATTAGAGATGAAAGAACTTGCGAGAAATCTACTCTGTAGTTTTGGTTATGAGGTGAATGCTTACAACTTTTTGCGATCGCATGAAGTCCGACGGGTGAAGTTCTTGAAAGAACAGAATATCTCTTTGGTGCTGGATGTTGGGGCAAATGAAGGGCAATTTGGCGCTTTGCTTAGGCGATTGGGCTATCAGGGCAAAATCATCTCCTTTGAGCCTGTGCAGCAGGTGTTTCAAACCTTGACAAAGCAGTGCCAATCCCATTCAAGTTGGACTGCTAGAAATGAGGCGCTGGGAGACTTTGACGGATATACAAAGATTAATGTCTCTGCCTTTTCGCAGGTCAGTTCGATCCTAACGGCAACTGGAATCGCGGATACCAATTACTGGAAGGGCAACACTCAGGCGAAAATCCAGGTTCGTCGATTAGATTCTCTGAGCGATGAGTTGGAGCTAAATCAGCACCAAATATTTCTGAAGGTAGACACACAGGGCTTTGAGGAGAATGTTTTGCGGGGAGGCAAAGGGATGCTTCAGGGCCAAAACATTCAGATGCTAGAAGTCGAACTCTCGATGCGATCGTTCTACAGCGGGGAAAAGCTCTTTCCAGAAATGCTTGATTACATTCGTGGTTTGGGGTTTGAGTTGATTTCGATGTCGCCTGTCCATGTAGACTCTCAGAAAGGGCATGTCCTGCAGTATGACTGCATTTTTATTCGCAAGGAAACTTTTGAAGCGACATGAGTTCTTGGATGTGTTGCCAACTAGGTGCGCGTGAGCACTACGCCATTCCTCGTGCCCTACATCAATCCGGGCAGTTAGCGGGATTGATTACTGATGCTTGGGTGACTCCACGATCAATGATTCAATCTATTCCAATTCCACAACTGCGAAGTTTGCGAGATCGCTTTCATCCCGATTTAGCCGATGCAACGGTTGAGGCGATGACGGCTTCGCTGATTCAGTTTGAATTGAGGCAAAAGCTGAAGAAAACAACGCTTTGGAATGACATGATTGCTCGAAATCATTGGTTTCAGCATCAAGTTTTACAACAGCTTCGCAATCATCCACCTCAAGGATGTCCGATCTTTTTCACTTATAGCTATGCCGCTTTAGACTTGCTGAAATATGCGAGATCACAGGGTTGGTACACAGTTTTAGGGCAGATTGATCCCGGAATTGTTGAAGAACAAATCGTGAAAGCGGAACAGCAGCGATATCCAACACTCTCTCCGAGTTGGAGTCCGGTACCGCCTTCATATTGGGAGAGTTGGCGAGAAGAATGTGCGATCGCAGATTGTATTCTTGTGAATTCAGAATGGTCGCGGCAAGCTCTAATTCAAGCAGGCATCCAGGCAGATAAATTAAGAGTCGTTCCATTGGTGTATCGTCCTCCGATTGAGGCTCAAACCTTTCAGCGGACTTATCCAGCGCAGTTTTCTTCAGAGCGTCCCTTGCGAGTGTTGTTTCTTGGAAGAGTGATCTTACGCAAAGGGATTGCAGCCGTCTTAGAAGCAGCGGCACAATTGCGCGATCGACCGATCGAATTTTGGATTGTAGGATCCTCCGAAATCGAGCCGCCCTCAACCGAGCATCTGAAGATTCGCTGGCTCAATGGCGTTCCTCGAAGTATGACTGCTCAATATTATCAGCAGGCGGATGTGTTTCTGTTTCCCACCCTGTCAGACGGATTTGGACTGACACAACTCGAAGCCCAAGCCTGGAGGCTCCCGTTGATTGTGTCAAAGTTCTGCGGAGAAGTGGTGAGCGATGGCATCAATGGCAAGGTGTTGCCTGAAGTTTCAGGATCTGCGATCGCCCAAGTCCTTCAATCCTTCCTCGATCAGCCGCAGCAGCTAATCGAACTTTCCCAAGGAAGTCGATCGCGCTCTGCTCTCGATTTAGAGCAACTGAGCGATCGGCTGCAATCTTTAGTGTCTCTGGCTGTTTCTTGACGTATGCGCCCGCTTAAAGTTGTCATTTATTCGATCGTGCCTTCTCCCTATCAGCGAGATCTGTTTTACGCTTTGTCTCGCTGTCCAGAAATTGATTTACAGGTGTACTATCTTGAATCCGGTTGTGCAGATTCTCCCTGGACTGAGAAGCCAATTCAAGCTTACGAAACTGTGCTTCCAGGATTCCATTTAACTTGGGGATTGTCGCGATTCCATCTCAATTGGCATCTTCCCGCTTTGAAGCATGTGGATGTTGTTGTGCTCAATGGCTATCAAAATCTGATGTCGCAACTGATACTCCGGTTTTATGCCGATCGAGTTCCCTGTATTTTCTGGGGTGAAAAGATGGTCGGAGAGTCTAGCGGCATCAAAGGGCAATTACAGAAAGTCTTTTCAGCCGCATTGAATCGATGTGCTGCGATCGCGGCAATTGGTTCTCGCGCTCAAGAAGACTATCAACAGCGCTTTCCCAAGCATCCCATTTTTAACATTCCTTACTACTGCAATCTATCCGAGTTCCAAAGCTCGATCGAGCGTCCCCGCAATCCGATCACGATTCTATTTTGTGGTCAAATGATCGAGCGCAAAGGAGTTGATCTGTTGCTGCAAGCTTTCGATCAATTAATTCAATCGGGCACTCAAGCGCGATTGTTGCTCGTTGGGCGCGAAGCGGAGCTGCCTGAGATGATGCGATCACTCTCGCCCGAAACTCAACAACAAATAAACTATGCGGGCTTTCACGATCCCGAATATTTACCGCAGTTTTTTAAGCGAGCAGATTTGTTTGTGTTGCCGAGTCGCTATGACGGTTGGGGCGTGGTGGTGAATCAAGCAGTAGGGGCGGGATTGCCAATTATTTGTTCCGATGCGGTTGGGGCGGCAGTTGATTTAGTCGAGCCTGGGGTCAATGGTGCGATCGTGCCTGCGGGTGACGCGATCGCGCTTTATCAGGCCTTGTCTTTTTATACTCAGGATTCCAAAGCGATACAGCAAGCGAGTCAAGCTTCCCAGATCAAGGCGACAACACTGACCCCAGAAGCAGGCGCGAAATGTTGGTGTGAGGTGCTTCTAAGTGTGCAGGTATCCAAGCAGCATAAAATTTGTTACACAAAGTAAATCTATGAAGATTGCTTAAAGGCTGGTGCTACACTTTCCTAGCTGCGGTAGTATTTAGACAACTCAGGGAGTTCAAGGTTAAACAACGCACGCAGCAGTTCAGCCTAGAATTCAAGCAAGAATCTTTTTCGCGATTGACCTGCCGAAACTCTCCTTCATTCCACACTACAGTTTCTCAGGTTGCAAATTAAGCCTGAGAAGTGTAGGAACTTCGTCAATCTTCAGGGGACTCCTACCAATCAAACTCAATGATATTGCGGAGTCACAACTTTTATGAAATTTGTTTCGTCTGTTAAGCGACGTTGCCTGCCGCAAGCGCAAAAAAGAGAACGCGATCGACTAATTTGTCCTGATTTCTAATTTCGGTGTTGCTAAATATACATAGAACCTATCGCTCTTCTCAGGACGAAGCGATGTACATCTTATTTAGCACCACCGTTTCTACCGTCTCCCAACTACCGCCGCCTCAGCATGACCATTCCCCGTCTGCGTGTTCTCCTACTTGCCTCCTACTTCCCCAGACCAGATAATCCCTTGATGGGAACCTGGGCGCTTTCTCAGGCCGAAGCCCTCGCACGGCAGAACATCGAACTGTTCGTTGTTTCCCCAACCTCCTGGCTCCCAAGCGCGATCGCGCTCACCCCCGGAGCAAAAGCCTATGCCAACTGTCCCGACACATTCACTTGGTCAAATTCAGTTCGTGTCAGCTATCCCCGGTGGCTCTACTATCCAGTGCCTCCATTCAAAGCCTGGGCACATCGTAATCCCGAACCTTATCTGCAACTTGCCTGGAAGTCGATTCAGCAGAATCTTTGCCGTTTAGTGCAAGACTTTCAGCCCGATGTGATGCTGTGCCACCAAACGCTACCGAACGGTTGGATTGCGGCTCAACTTCCCGAAGCCATTCGTCCGCCGATCGTGACCTTTGATCAAGACTTCGACGAAGTTCGAGACGCAGGCCTCCATCCGCACCGCAAAGCTGCAATGCAAACGGTTGTCAATTGCGCTTCACTTCTTCTTGCCGCTTCTAAACCGATGCAGCAAGACTTACGTAGATTATTTCCTAAGAGCCGAGTTTGCATCAATTACAACGGCGTCAATCTACCGAGTGAGCAAGCCTTAAACACACCCCGCCCGATCTCACTTCAAGGCAAAAAAGTAATTCTCGCTTGTGCACTGTTTGCCGAACGAAAAGGCGTGCCATTGTTAATCGAAGCGTTCTGTCGCATCGCTGGTAAACATCCAGATGCGGTACTGCGAATTATTGGAAGCGGCCCGGATGCAGAGAAAGTGCAACAAGCCGCAGATCGCTATGATGTCACCGCTCAAGTCCAACTGGTCGGGAGAAAGCCCCATGTCGAAGTGCTGCAAGAAATGGTTTGGGCAGATTGTTTTGCCTTAGTGGGATGGGATGAACCCTTCGCTACGGTCTACCTTGAAGCGATGGCAGTCGGAAAGCCAATCATTTGCTGCAACGATGGTGGCATTAATGATGTCATCACTCAGGAAGTTCACGGCTATTCCGTCCCTCCGAAGAACATTGACGAAACTGTGATCGCGCTCGATCGAATGCTCAGCGAGGATGACAAACGACTCAAAATGGGACAGCAAGCCCAACATCTGATTCAGCATCACCTCACTTGGAATGTCAAAGCCGCAGAACTGGTTCAGATCTTAGAGCAGGTCATTCCCCAACGTCCGCAACCCACCCTTGCTCAAATTCCTGCTTGAGTTCTATGTCACTCTCCCACGATTTTTCAGAAGACATCTACTCCGAGGTCGAGCATTTTCCTCCCTCTGCTTCTGGTGCAGCAACCTTAGCAATTCTCAGTGGGGTGGCGCTTGGATTCATAGAAATGCAGTCCCCATCGGATCAGCCTGCATTAATTGCGAGAGCTGCTGCAATTCCAGTTGCGATCGGACTGACGACCAGCATCTATCTCGACAGCAGAAGAGGACTACGAAATCTCTTTCGCACCGATTTGCTTTGCTTAATTTCGCTCTACTATCTGATTCTGGCTGAATTCCTCTTTCCCCAAGAAGAGTTCAATACGCTGTTAGACGTTGCTCAAACTCGCAATGCGATCGCGATCGTTCTCGTTGCCTTTGCCGCTTTTGCAATAGGTCGTCATCTGATCAAACCGCAAGCCATGCAGTCTCCCTGGCTTAACTTTGAAGATGTCTCGACCAATACGCTCTTTCGAGTCGTCATGATATCAACGGGACTGGGCTATCTTTATATGCTTCAGTCCGTCCATTTCGACATCATTAAAATGATCAATGCGATGATGGGGGCGCGATTTAGCGAGCCTTGGACGCGATCTAGCCTAGGAGGCGCAAGTAGCTTGATCAGCGAGCTAGGCTTGCTGCGCTATGCGATTCCACCCCTATTTGGCGTATTGTGCAATCGTCGTCATCTGATCCCTCTGTACCAACAGAGCCTATTGGTGGCAGTGTTTGCATTAACGATGTTTCAAGGTTTTGCAGGGGGAACTCGCAATGTCTTTGTAGCGTATCTTGCCACCTTCATTGTGGGCTACTTGCTAACCTTGCCTCGCTATACCTTTATCAACACGATTGTTCCAGTGGCGTTGACATTCTGGGTTGCGGCCTATGGCTCGTACCATATGCTGGAATTTAGAACCATTGGATTGCGGAACTATCTTGAAAATCGAGTTTACGCCAGTGATACGGTTCGACAAACGCTCTCAGTTGACTACAATTTAGCTTCTCTCGGTATTGTTGCGGATGCAATTCCTTCAGCACACAACTATCTTGGTAGTGAGATCCTAGTTTGGTCAATCATCAAACCGATTCCCAGAGTATTCCTGCCAAGTAAACCCGAAGGATTGAGTGTAAGCATCGAAGAAATTGCGGGTGTAGAAGGCTATACGCTTGCGACTACATACATTGGCGAAGCTTACATGATGGCGGGCTACTGGGGAGTGATCGCAACTTCTCTGTTCTTGGGAGCGCTGGCAAACTGGTGGAATCGACTGGTATTGCAGCGACAGTCTGACTATGCAATGGTCGTTTACGCTCTTGGTTTTTTTGCTGGCTCAATTACAATGCGAAGTATGCTTTGGCTCACAACTGCCATACTACCTGTGATTGGGCTAATTGTCGCCCGCAAAAGCGGACTAATTCGGTAATCAGATTGACGATGCTTGCTTGTAAATAAATTCTAAACCCGGTTAAACGAAATGAAAATTCTGCACGTGATTCCCTCGCTAAGTCCTAGCATGGGAGGGCCACCACAGGTTGCAATGAATTTGGTGTGGGCATTGCAGCAATTGGGGGTGGACGCTGAGATTCTGACTACCAATCACGATGGCGCAACTGAGCTAGATGTTCCACTCACCCAGCGAGTGAACTATCAATTTCGAGAAGATGGTGCGACTGTTCCAGTTTGGTTTATGCCCTTCAAACGTCCAGCACTCAAAGAGTTTCTCTTTTCTCCGGCTGCAACGCGATGGTTATGGCAGAATGCCCAGAACTATGATGTTTTAGATAATCACTACTTATTTTGCTATGCTCCAACCTGTGCGGCGGCGATCGCGCGTTGGCATCGCGTTCCCTATACCGTTCGCACGATGGGACAGCTTACTCCTTGGGCACTCTCACAACGCCTAGTGAAAAAGCAAGTTTACGCCGCCCTTATCGAACGTCGCAATCTCGATCGAGCCGCCGCAATTCACTGCACTGCGCCATCTGAAGTCGAAGATGTCCGCAACTTTGGTGTAGACACGCCAACGCTTACCTTACCGCTTGGCGTTAGCCCACTGATTGAAATTGAAGATGCTCGATCGCTGATTCACGAAAAGTACCAAATTTCCGATGCAACGCCGATCGTTCTATTCTTGTCGCGTCTACATCCGAAAAAGCGTCCTGAACTGCTCCTACAATCGTTACATCATCTAGCAAGTCAAGGCTTATCGTTTCATGCCATTCTCGCAGGTGACGGTGATCCAGCCTATGTGAAGAAGCTCCACACGATCGCTCAATCGCTAAATTTAAGCGATCGAATCACATTTCCAGGATTAGTATTAGGGAAGCTAAAAGACTGTTTATTGCAGGGTGCAGATTTGTTTGTGTTGCCATCGTTTTCTGAGAACTTCGGAATTGCGGTTGCAGAAGCTCTGAATGCTCGATTACCAGTGGTGATCACACCCGGGATTCAAATTGCACCAGAAATCGAAGCAGCCGATGCGGGGCTGGTGGTAGAAGAAACCGTTGAATCTTTAGCTTTGGCAATTGAACAACTATTAATGAAGCCTTACCTGCGCGAAAAACTTGGCAAAAACGGACAGCATCTTGCTCAATCCCGCTATTCTTGGCAAGCGATCGCGCAGCAGCTCATTCCTGCCTATCGCGCGATCGCAGCAAGGCAACCTTTACCGAAAGAACCTTGCTTTCAGCCGATCTCCTGTCCCATCTTTGACAAGAAAACTCAGATATGTTGACTCGGAACCATACAGCGCTCGAACCCTTCATCTCGGTTGAACAACAATCTCTTGCAACTCGGAAAGATGAAGTCTTATCATTCCCAATTGATCATCCTTCCCCTGGCATTGAAGCAAATGCTTACTATTTTGGACATCCTGAATGGGCAAAGAACTATTTAGACGCGGTACATCGCGATCGCGAGTTTCAAGAACGCTGGTCTACGATAACGGGTTCTTGGCAGGATAAGATTATCGTAGACATTGGATGCGGTCCGGGTAATGTGTTTGCTGCATTACGCGATCATTGTGGAGTGCCAAATCATCTGATTGGGGTCGATGTTGCTCATGGGGGACTTAAGATCGCCGCTGAGCTAGGATATACACCCGTGCTTGCTGATGCTCAACGCCTTCCCTTTATCTCCGAATTTGCCGATATTGTTGTAATTAATGGAACGCTGCATCACTGTGATGATATGCGGCAAGTGTTACGTGAGGCTGCTCGAATCGTGCGTCCGGGTGGATTGTTAATCACTGATCACGATCTACAAAAAACGATGTGGAGCAACAATAGGATCGCGCACTGGCTGTGGAATGTTCGCCTACCATTGTATCGCCTGCTAAAGCGCGGTGGGCATGCCACGAGCGAGGAACAAAAGTGGATGGTGGCGACCGAAGTTCATCATAGTCCAGGTGATGGCGTGACACCTGAGTTTTTCTACAGCACCTTGGAGCCTATGGGATTTAGTGTCAAGCTCTTTCCACACAACCGTACTGCTGGAGCGGATGTACTTCAAGGTAGGTGGGGACGCTCTTCTTGGAACATTCGTTTGGCACAGTGGCTGAGTGGGGTTAATCCTAATTCGGCAGAAGGGGCACTGGTGATGATGTGTGTTGCTCAACGTTCCCTCATCCCTCAAGATGACACGCTTTGAGATGACACGGTACAAGTCGAATTAGCCCAGTTTAATGAGGCAGATCCCTGATTCGTTACATCCGTGACCGTGGTGACCCGATTAATCGGGTCACCACGAGAAATTTTGCATTCAGCAAATTCTGCACGGCAATGTGAGCATGAGCGATCGGAATAATCCGAGCTTGCTTGCCCCAGATGACTAATGTGGGTGCTGTAATGTTTGCAAGATTTTGCATAAGCGACTGATAGACCGATTCCCACACACCTAGTAAATTCAAATTTGTCCGCGCCATCTGAATCAATGGCTCTTTGCGCCCCGGTAGCGCAAAAATCGGATAACGCAAATCAATCCACTCCCCGAATCCATCATGTCGATCGCGATAACTCGATATTTCGTGCCAAGGCTGGAAAGTTGTAATACCAAAACTCAGCTGATCCACCTGCGCCATAATCCGAGCGCCTGAATCGATGTTTGTACTGCGCGAACGTGCAGGCAGCGTTATCATAAAAGAAAGTTAACTTATGTAAACAGCGTGACTGCGATCATTCGACCCACCGACAGCGCGATTCTGCCGACCACCTGGCATTGTCTCGATCCGATCTGGGAAGCCAGCGAACTCGAAATTCAGCAGGGTTTACCGCACAGCAAACTCTCTCCCGCTTGGCAAATGATGCTGCTGGGCGATGGTTCTCCGACTCGGCATTTGCAGCTTCTCACTGGAGAGCGAACCGAAGTCGATGTGCTGGATATGTCTCCGATCGGTTTCTCTACCGATAATGCGCCCCCTGCGATCGCGCAAATCCCGACTGAACGCTTGCGGCGGCAGATTTGGCTGAAAACTGCTTCAGGTCAGCGTTTAGGCTATGCTGCTTCTTGGTGGGAATTGAGCCATGTTGACGAGTATTTGCAGAATAAGTCGCAGCCCGTTTGGGCGAATTTATCGCGATCGCGCCTGGAGTTGTATCGCGAAATTAAAGGCTTACATTACGGTCGATCGCCTGCATTAGAAGCGGCATTTGGCTATTCGACTCCGTTGTGGGGACGACATTATTTGTTCTGGCATCATGGCAAGCCGTTTACGCTAATTTATGAGGTGTTTTCACCCTACTTAGAGAAGTATTTGGGCAAAGCGCAAGCTTGAATGTTTGAGCGATCGCTTAATCCTTAATCTAAAGCGCGATCGCGCTTCTAAAATGCTTTTCAAGCTAGTTCAACTGGCTACGAAATTTACTGGTGCTGATATACAAAAGCGCGATCGCGAAACAAAATAGCGCGATCGCTTCTGGATACAACACGTCTAGCCCATTGCCCTTTAACAAAACCCCCCGCGCAATTTTGATATAGTGCCGCAACGGATTCGCAAGCGACAGGATTTGGAAGAACTTCGGCATACTTTCAACGGGTGCGATCGCACCTGAAAGCTGAATCAAAGGCAGATTGATAAAAAACGAGGTGAGAATGGCTTGTTGTTGCGTACGTGAAATCGTTGCTAGCAGAAAGCCAACTCCAATTCCTACACAAGCATACAGCCCAGAGAAAAACAGGAACAGCGGCAGACTGCCTCGAAATGGCACTTGAAAGATAAAGTGCGCTACCGAGAGCGCTAACATCACTTCACCCAGCAGCAGAACAAACAACGGAACCACTTTCGCTAAGATAATTTCCCAGTCTGCCGCCGGGGTCATCAGGAGCTGCTCCAAGGTTCCCGTATCTTTCTCGCGCACTACAGCAGACGTAGACACAAGCGAACTGCCTAAATTCAACACTAACCCAATCACACCCGGAACGATAAACCAACTGGAAACAAGACCCGGATTGTAGAGAATCGTGGCTTCAGTTTGAATCGGAGGCACAGCTTCAGGCGTAAATTGCCGCCCAAACTGATTGATGATCTGAGTAGCGTAGCCACTGGCGATTCCTGCAGTGTTGGCATCGACCGCATCAATCAGGACTTGAACTTCAGCCGGTCGATCGCTCCACAGCGATCGATTAAAATCCGTCGGAATCACTAACCCTGCCGTGACATCGCCGCGTCTCACTTGATTGCTTAGGTCGGTTTCGTCGATCGTCCTTGACTTCACATCAAAGACCCCGTTCGCCGTCATTGCTGCGGTAAGTTCGCGGCTCATCGGTGTGTTCGAGTAATCCATCACGCCGAGTTTGATATGCTCCACATTCGGACTCAGTGCAAATCCGAAAATTAGCAGTTGTATGGTTGGTGGGAACACCAGCAAGAAGATCAGTTGTTTATTCCGCAGAATCTGACTAATTTCCTTGACTGCAAGCACAAAGAAACGGCTTTCTAAGAAACGTCGAAAGAGATTCATATCAATTACCCAGGAAGTTGCATCCGGCCGAGAATGCGGCGGGAAAGACTAAACAAGACAAAAGCAAGCACTGCGAGCAGCAAGGGAGCGAGCCAAACACCAGACCAACCTGTTCCTCGAACAAAGGCATCACGAGAAATTTCAATAAAGTACCGAGCCGGAACAATGTTGGTCACCAGCGATAGCGGAAAAGGAATGTTATGCAGTGGGTAAATAAATCCTGACAACAATAACGCGAGTAAAAATCCTGCTGTTGCTACACCTTGCACTGCCACCGATCGATTGTTCGCTCTGACTCCGATAAACAATCCAAACATCACACTAGCAATCAGAAAGATTGCACCTCCAACAAACAAAGGGGTCGGATCACCCGCAAATCCAAGTCGCCAAACCGCGCACCCCAAGCCAATTACAAACAACGCCTGACCGATGCCAACGATAAAATAAGCTAGACATTTTCCTAGCAATAATTCAGCCGCACTGATGCTAGAAGCATAGGTTTGCAAGATTGTGCCTTGTTCTTTCTCACGGGACATTGCCAGAGCAGCGAGTAGACTGGGATAGATTGCCAGAATCACCCCAAAGACACCGGGAACAATGTAAAGCGACTCTTGCCGACCCGGATTAAACCACAGTCGAATCCGAGGAAGAATCTTCGGCTGTGACTGCGCCAAGTTCTGATCTTGAATAAACACCTTAGTAAAGGCTTGAATACTGTTTTTAATCACTCGCGCATTGTTCACATCGGTTCCATCAATCAGCACTTGTACGGTACTGGTTCGCCCTGCTTGAACATCACTACTAAACTTTGACGGAATAATCACCGCAGCTTTAGCAAGTCCTCGATCGATGCCATCTCGAACCGGATCAAGCCCGCTCCACTGCACCGGAACGAATTGATTGGTCGCATACAGTCGCTCTGTGTAGGCTTGGCTTAAGTTGCTGCGATCGAAGTCTTGTACTATCAACACAATGTTCTTGGCTTCAAGTCGAATCGCAAACCCAAAGATAAACAGGGTCATCGTTGGCAAAATGAACGCCAGCGCTAGAGTGAGACGATCGCGGCGAAACTGAGCCAGTTCTTTTTTACATTGAGCAAGAATGCGTTTCATAGTTGGGCGCGTTGAACGACTCCGATAAAGGCATCTTCGAGTGAGTAGGGGATGGGGAGTAGCGAGATAGGGGATAGGTTGGCGGCGATGAGGCGCGATCGTAGCTGTTCGATTTCTTCGGGATGATCAATGACCACGTGCAAGCGATCGGCAAAAATAGACACGCGCCAACTCTCCATCTGTTGTTTCAGCAAGTTCGATGCGGCTTGAGTTTGATTCAGCACAACTTCGATTAACTGTCCGGGCTGTGCCGCTTTGATTTGACTCGGTGAACCTTCTAAGACAGTTTCACCTGCCACCATAAAGCTCATGCGATTACATTGTTCTGCTTCTTCGAGATAGTGTGTTGTGACTAGAATTGCAGTTCCATTTCGAGCAAAGTCATTGATCAATCGCCAGAATTGCCGCCGTGCTAATGGATCAACGCCGGAGGTGGGTTCATCCAGGAATAGGATATCGGGTTCGTGCAACACAGAAGCTCCGAAGGCAACGCGCTGTTTCCAGCCTCCAGGTAGCTGTCCCGTAAGCATATTTTCCTGTCCTTCAAGTCCGCAAGTCGCTAACACCCAATCAATCTTCTCGCGGCGCAGCTTGCGTGGAACGCCATACACACCGCTATAAAATTGCAGGTTCTGCACGATCGATAAGTCATCGTACAGCGTGAATTTCTGACTCATGTAGCCAATTCGCTTTCTGAGATCGCTACTGCGAAGATTGCCGCGTTCTCCACCCAATGCAATCTCTCCAGAACTTGCGGGTAACAATCCACAAAGCATTTTGATGGTTGTGGTTTTTCCGGCTCCATTTGCTCCAAGCAAGCCGAAAATTTCACCGTAGCGAACTTCCACATCGACATTTTTAACCGCTTGGAATATTCCGAACACTCGATTTAGATTCCGAGCATAGATAGCAACGTCTTCCGAGGACTTGCGGCTCGATCGCCCACGCGGAAACTCTAAAATCTGTGGGGCTGATCCTTGCTGTCTGAGTCTAGTCACAAAGACATTCTCTAACGTTGGCTCTGCGGCTCGTAGTGAAGTTAAGCTGAGATGCTGATCGCGAAACCTAGATCGAATTTCTCGTTCTCCGGCATCCGGATCAGCCGCTAACACATCTAAACGATCGCCAAATGTCTGCACATCTGTAATGGCAGCACTCTCGCTTAGGGCTTGTTCAGCGATTTCAAGCTGGGGCGTATGAACTTCGATACGATGTAAGCCTAAACCGTGGCGCAGTTGAGCCGGCGTTCCAATTTGTTGAATTATTCCGTCATACATCAATGCCACCCGATTACAGCGTTCTGCTTCATCGAGATAGGGCGTTGCAACCACAATCGTCACGCCTTCTGCGGTTAATGCCGCTAACACATCCCAAAACTCCCGCCGCGAGACTGGATCAACTCCGGTTGTCGGTTCATCTAACAATAAAACTTTCGGCTGTGAAACCAGTGCGCCACAGAGTGCAAGCTTTTGTTTCATGCCACCGGATAACTGTCCAGCCAGACGATCGCCAAATTGATCCAAGCTCATCAACTTGAGATACTTAGCGCGTCGCTCTTGAAATAATGGCTCCGGGACTTCTCGCAACCCTGCAACATACTGTAAGTTCTCATTGATGCTCAAATCTAAGTACAACGAAAATTGCTGGGTGAGATAACCAATCTGCAATCGAGCATCCCGTGCAGGCAAGCCCAGAACTTGAACTTCCCCGGCTGTCGCTTCCATAATGCCACTAAGGATGTGAAAGGTCGTTGTTTTGCCTGCTCCATCAGGGCCAATCAAGCCAAATAACTCACCGGGAGCTACACTAAAATCAATTCCACGAACCGCAGCAATCCGCCCGTAATGTTTATGCAACTGATGCACTCGAATGATCGAATCTGTTGCGCTGTAAGAAGCATTTGGAGTGAGTTCAAGGGCTGAAGTCATGTCTACTCCTTAAGCATAATTTCCCCATCCGCAGGCATTCCGGGCTTGGCATATCCCCTCGGATCATCGATCGTAATCTTCACCCCAAATACTTGCTTGACCCGATCGTCGCGGAAATAAATGTTCTCTGGTGTGAAAGAAGCTTTTGGATCGATCGCGGCAACTCTCGCGCTCAATGGCTGCTTCGGGTTCGAGTCAAGAAACACCTGAGCGCGTTGACCCACCCGCACTTTACCGATGTCACCTTGCGGAATGTAGCCGCGCAGATAAACCGTATTCAAGTCAATTACGGTCAACAATGTTTTTCCGGTAGCCACAACAGCCCCAGGTTCAATAGGTCGAGCGGTCACAACGCCATGAATCGGACTTCTCACGACAAACGAATCTAATCGTCTTTGAATTTGCTGCTGATTGGCTAACGCATTTCTCACTTTCGCTTGGGCTGCGATTAATCGCGATCGCGATTGGTCGCGTTGTTGTTCGAGTCCAGCTAGCTGAGCGCTACGAATGTCGGGATTTAATCCGGTGCTTTGGGTTTGAGTAAATCCACCTTGAGCCGCGCTCAATTGTTCGCTTGCAGCCGTCACTGCTTCTTGACGCGCTTGTATGGTTGCCAGTGCCGTATCTACCGCAGCCTGAGCTGTTTCAACATTCGTTTGGGCTTGGTCAAACTGTTGTTTGTTGATCGCTCCTTGCGTGACTAACTGAGCAAAACGATCGCGATCTTTAACGGCAAGGCTCGCTCTCGATCGGGCTTCTTTCAACTGGGCTTGTGCCTGTTTGACATTGGCGTTTGCTTGCGCTAACTGCGCTCGCGCTGCTGCTACAGTCGAAGATGCCTGATTAATTCGTCCCCGCGCATCGCCTTGGGACTGTTGCAGATTTAATTGCGCTTCTTGAATTTTGCTTTCTGCCACAGCAATGTCTAATCGAGCTTGTTGCTCTTCCTGCCGTGCTGCTGCCACTTGCGCGGCGGTGGCGCTTAATTGCTCATTCACTTCCTCATCGGTGAGCTGTGCCACCACCTGATTTTTCTGCACCTCATCGCCTTCGCGGAAGTTCACCGCCGTCACGCGCCCCGCCGTTTTTGCCCCAATCTCAGTTTCGTCTGCCTCAATCCGTCCACTCAGCGGCAAAGTCGTCGCTTCAGGTTGCGGCATCAATCGCCAGGTTGCAAAGCCAATCCCTGCGATCGCAATCAACCCCGGAAGGATCAGCATTTTCTTCGATCGTCGAGAGGGCTTTGTCGTCGGCGCACTCGGAGCTTGATTCGCTGGCTGGGGAAGTATCTGAGTCATAAGACAAGGCAAGATTCTGAGTGCAAAGTTCTATTTGCAGAATACACATCATACTAGACGGTCTAGTATGATTAAACGATTATCCGTTGAAAAAGTTAACCAATGCCAGTGACGAGTGAACGCCAATCTGCAAAACGGAATCAGATTCTCAAAGGTGCAATGGCTGTGTTTTTGCGATCGGGCTATGCAGGAACCAGTATGGATCGCATTGCTGCTGAAGCAGGTGTTTCTAAGCAAACTATTTATAGTCACTTCCAGGACAAGGAAGGTTTGTTCCGGTCATTAATTGAAGGCGAAACGCTCACCCGATTCGAGGTGGTATTTCAACTTGATCCGCACCAGATTGACCCTGAAACGCTGCTGCGGAAATTAGCAGAAATCTACTTTACGCAAGTGGTGGATAACAGTCAGTATGTCTCGCTCCTGCGGATTGTCATTGGTGAATCAGAGCGATTTCCAGAGCTAGCAACGCTATTTGTTGAAACGGTGGCACAACGCGGTAAGAAACTACTTTGTGAATACCTCCGGCATCATCCAGAATTAAAGATTGACGACCCGGAAGCGATCGCCCAAATCTTCTTTGGCTCGCTGGTATCTTGGGTAATTTTGCAAAAAATGCTGCATGGTGAAACTTGGATTGATTTGTCCCGCGATCGCATCGTTGATCAGTTAATTGCGCTGATTGTCAGTCATTCAAGAAGCGATTAGATCCAATAGATCCAAAAAGCGGTTAGATCGCCTCTGCTCATTTTGCTACAGGCTAGTTTTGGTGTGCAGCAGCGGCTAAAACGGTAGCGTAAGGCGTTTCATGCAAGTGAGCTTTGCCAACAGAGCCGAAAAGCTCTAATTTATCAATGATCACCTCTTGCATTGCCGCGATCGCTTCTCCAGTCACCTCTAATAAATCCTTGTCGCCCTGACCGCAAATTTCATCTTTTAATGCCTGCATATAAGCCTGTCTCACTTCGGTATTGACATTGAACTTACAGACACCGAGTTGAATCGATTGGGCAATCATTTCCGCAGGTAAGCCCGATGCGCCATGCAGAACCAGCGGGATGTCTAATAAATTGCGAATGCGCTCCAACCGGGGAAAATCTAGACGAGGGGGGCTTTTATACTCGCCGTGAACATTGCCGATCGTCACCGCCAGCGCGTCAACGTTTGTCGCTTGTACAAACTCAACCGCTTGCTGTGGGCCGGTCATTTTCGCTTCTTTTTCGGCGATCGTTAATCCATCTTCGGTGCCACTGATTCGTCCGATTTCGGCTTCGACGATCGCGCTGTAGGAGTGCGCCAATCGGGTCATGTCGCGGGTGAATTCCAGATTTTTCTCATACGGCATTGGGGAACCATCCGCCATAATCGACCGCACACCTTCTTGTAAAACGAGATCGATATCTTTAACCGAAGTGCTGTGATCAAGATGAACAGAAATCGGAACCGTCGCCGCCACTGCTGCTTCCAGGCACATCGCCACCAGCGGAGAATTGCCGTATTTCAGCGCGCTGGGATGCAGTTGTAGCATTGCGGGGCTGCGGCTCACTTCGGCAGCGCTGATCACTGCCTTGACTCCTTCGAGGTTGTAGACGTTGAACGCGCCGATCGCGTAAATATTCCGTCGCGCTGTTTCCAGCAATTCCCGTGTCGAAGTCAGCATGAGCCGTCGTTCCTCTAGAATAAAGGCATTGTACGATAAGCCTTGCTGGAATACTGCTGTTTTAAGACAACCTGATATGACTGGACTGCCAGATACCTTAGATGACGCGATCGCTCAAGCCCAAAGCGCGACTCAAGCTGCACTTGCAGCAGGATACACCCGCTTACAAGTTGAGCTTGTGTTTCCAGAACTAAAAGCGATGCCGATCGCAGAGAAATTTATTTCAATTTTTCGCGATCGAGGTGAAGGATTAAAGCTATTTTTCACGGATGCTGGATTTGCAGCGCTGGCAAAGCGAGATTGGCAAGACGTTCCGTTTAAAATTCGTAGCTTAGATGTGGCAGGTTCGCGTCAAACTACTCCAGTTGAGGAACAAGTCGAGCCTGAAGACGAACTCTATGTTTTCGTTGCGCCGAGTTCGGTAGAAGTGAATCCCGTCGAGCAGATTTGTAATGCTGCAGGCGAACGTCCGGTGATCTTGCTCAATCCCAGACTCGAAGATGTGGCAATGATCGGGATTGGATATGCGGGACGACAATTGAGACTGCGATTTTTAGATACGATCGAGCCTTGCTATTATTTGCGCCCGCTCGATGATCAATCGGCAATTTTGCGCTGTTACCCATCTCCTTGGCAAGTCTGGTATGCTCCCGACGGCGAGTATCAACTGATTGCTGAAGAGCAAGAGCGGCCAGACTCCGAAAGACTGGACGAAATCTTTGCAGGAGTCTTGGGACAAGCCACAAAGCCTGGACTATTTGCCGGCTTTCAGCAATTTCTCAAAGCGCTGGGGAGATAAAAAGGCTAGGACGTTCCTTCCCAATATTGCCGTGCTTTCTCATCCGCTTGGGCACCGACTTTACGATCAACAAATTTCTGATGCAACTCTGATGCAACATAGAGGCAAGAGGATAGCATCCTAGAAAACATGAGGATTTTATGAGTATCGTTCATCTCTGGGGTGGACGGCTCATAATTGTGGCATATACTCAAGCCACTGTTCTCGTATTTCAGTGTCTAATTTCTAGTCTTAAGTGTTTCCGAAGGACGATCGCATGAGTCAGCAACCCGCACGTCGAATTGTGATTGGAGATGTGCATGGTCACTACGAAGGGATGATGAACTTGCTCGACACGATCGCACCTGGATCGCAAGATCAGGTCTATTTTCTAGGAGATTTAATCGATCGGGGCCCTCAAAGCTGCGAGGTGGTCGAGTTTATTAAAAATAGTCCATATCAATCTCTGCTGGGTAATCATGAGCATTTGCTGCTCGAAGCTTTTCCGAATGGACAAGTCTATGCGCCTGCGCTTCAAGCATGGTTACAAAGCGGGGGGCGGGCGACGGTTTCGAGCTATAACACAATGGCGCTGCTCGCTGAACACGTCAAATGGATTCGCACCTTGCCGCCTTATTTAGACCTAGGAGATGTTTGGTTGGTTCATGCGGGCGTTAATCCTGATCTCCCGATCGAGCAGCAGGGGTATTCAGAGTTTTGCTGGATTCGGGATGAGTTCCACAGTTCAAGGCAGCCCTATTTCCCTAACAAAACGATTATTACTGGGCACACGATCACGTTTACGTTTCAGGGAGTTGTACCGGGCGCAGTTGCCTGTGGACAAGGTTGGATCGACATCGACACCGGCGCATACCATCCAAAAAGCGGGTGGCTAACAGCCCTAGAGATTGATGCTCAGCGAGTGTATCAGGTTAACGTCTATACGAATCAGGTACGGACTTTAATGTTGGATGAAATTGTGATGCCTGTTGAACCTCGAAAACGCGGGCGACAACAGGCATTAAGGCTATAAGTTTAGATTCAATGAAACTCGAAGCGTTCTATCGCTCCGAGTTCTTTGGTTTTAGCGGAGGCGCGATCGATAGCTGGCAGCATCCGTTCCCGCACGTCCGGGACTGGGGCTAGCACTAATCAGTTGTTGCAGACGGGTAATGCGATCGGAAGTCGCAGGGTGGTTGGCAAGAAAGGTGGGAGGCGAAGCTGATCTAAGCAGTTTTCGCATAAAGGCGACCATTTCGGATTGAGCATATCCCGCACGGCTAAAGGTGCGTAATCCGCGTGCATCCGCATCGTACTCATCGCGGCGGCTATTGGGTAAGCGTAGAGCAAGCTGAACACCGAGATTCACGGCTGTGCTGCGATCGAGTCCCCCGGCTGCGAGTAATCCCTGTTGAACAGCCGCCTGACGCATTTGGTTTAGAGCGTGTTTTCCGGTAATATGTCCAATTTCATGACTGATGACGCTGGCGAGTTGAGCTTCATTGTCTGCCGCGTTTAATAGCCCTCGGTGCACGTAGACATAACCGCCCATGGTGGCAAACGCATTAATGCTGTTTTGATCGACGACTTGGAACGTATAGCGGATATTGGGCCGATCGCTACTGGCTGCGAGCCTTTGACCAATTTCATTGACATAGGCAGTTAAGGCGCGGTCGCTCACAATTCGGACTTGAGAGCGGGTAAGTTCGTCATTAATTTGGCGACCGAGTTCGGCTTCTTGGTTATCGCTGAGGC
This sequence comes from Leptolyngbya sp. AS-A5, assembly GCF_039962495.1. Lineage (NCBI taxonomy): Bacteria > Bacillati > Cyanobacteriota > Cyanophyceae > Leptolyngbyales > Leptolyngbyaceae > Leptolyngbya > Leptolyngbya sp. AS-A5. The sequence goes on from NZ_JAMPLL010000003.1 coordinate 412,049, forward strand.
GGGAAAGCTGTACGCCTTGAAAAATCTGGACTCCCCCCCGGAGCAAATCTCCCCAGGAGATAGCTTGAGCAATCAGCGGCTGACCGAAGAAAATTCCGGTAGCCATGGCGATCGATAAGACTGGATACAGCCAACGGCGACGCAAAGTTTTTGTAATCATAGAGCGGTAGAAAAATGCGTGAGGCGCTTTGGTCAACATTTTGGTCAAGACGCAATTCGATCAAATTTAGTTGCGGGAGAACTAGAATTTTGCTCGATCGCTTCACGGAGTCGTGCTAATCTTGACTGGCGTTGACTGTGTTTGATTTTAAGCAGGGGCAACGCAGACGACATCTAGACTAAGCATTATTATGGCTATTGTGGATTCCCAAGGTCGGCTCTTTGGTAAAGTCAGCATCCTGGATGTGGGTGCGGCGATCGTTCTGCTGCTGGTGGTGTTCGGAATCTTTATTTTTCCAGGGGCATCGGGGTCAGTGGCGCAAGGGGCACGTCAGCCTGTCGAGGTGGATGTAATGGTGCGCGGATTAGGTGCCAGTGATCCGAAGAGTTTTGTCAAGCCTGGCGAGACGACGAATATTCTGGTGCGAAAGCAGCCTTCAGGAACGGCAACCTTGAAGCAGATTCGGTTTTTACCGCGTACCGTTGCCACTCCACAGCCTGACGGTACGCTGAAGGTATTCCCTGATCCTCGTCCGGAGCTGGCGTTGACGACCGATATGCTGCTGACGCTGGCAAATGAAGTTCCAGTTGTAGATGGAACGCCTGTGCTGGGTGGCGAAAAAGTCAAAGTGGGAACGCTGATCGAGCTTGATGGGCCGACTTACAACTTCGCAAGTAGCGTTGTGGCAATTCGGGTTAATAAGAAAGCGTGATCTCGACTGAGTGAGGAGCAGTTAAGCCTGCTTCTCACGAGTCAAATAGGGAACGTCAATAATTTCACCTAAATCGACGTTTAAGCCTGCACCGCCTGCTTTTGTGCGGATGTACGCAAGCCCGATCGACCCTGTAACGCTTGTAACAATTCCCACTTTTTCATCCTCAATCCTGACGGGGGTTCCCGGTTCTACCGGTTGATTGAGCTTCACTCCCCAAAGCTGTTGTTTCACGCCGTTGTAGGTGTCGAGACGGGCGATCGTTTCTTGTCCGATATAACAGCCTTTGTTAAAAGAAATCGTGTGCCAAAGTCCCGCTTCAAGCGGATTGTAATCCTCGGTGAGTTCAGTTCCAGGCAGCGGGCGACCTTGTTCGATCCGGAGCGTGTTCCAGGCAGAATCATCGATTTCGGTTACGCCAAGGTCAATTAGTTTTTGCTTCAGGTTGATACCACGATCACAGATTAAGGTATAGCCCTCGGTTGCCAAACCGCTACCGACGGCAATCCGAATCTGATCAACGAGGCAATGCGTTCCGTAAGGCTGATTGATTAAATCCTCTGCGCCCAGTGCTTTTACGATGTCATGACTTTTTGCACCCAGCAGGCTAAGCGCTGCGGTTTGTTCAGTCACATCAGTGAGCTTCACCTTGTCTGCGAAGAAGATATAGCGATCGAGGAACGCCATAATTTTCTCGCTCATTCCCGGTGAAACCAGCAGTAAAACGGAATCTTCGAGAATGTAAGCGGTTACGAGATCGATCGTTCTTGCCGTCGAGGTGAGAAAAACCGTATCACAGCCCTCGCCCGGTTTTCTGAGCTTGAAGGTGTTGGTGCTTTGATTGTGAAGAAAATTGAGACGATCGGTATCTGACACCGTGATGCGTCCCCAAGGGGTGCGATCGTAAAACACGACACCAGAATTGATTGTTTCACTCATAAGAACTAGCAGCTAGTGTTTTTTCGGGTACGCCTTCTAGGGGGCGAGTCACCTGACGCAATAAAAGCGTTTCTATTTGATTTTCTACCACGCGGGTGGCTTCAAACTCCAATTCACCCCACTGGAGTCGATCTCCCGTTGCCGGAACTCGATTTAAGTGATGAATCATAAACCCTGCCACCGTTCGATAGGCATCACTCGCAGGCAGGCTGAGATGCAATTGTTGATTGACGATTGTGAGATCAGCCGTTCCAGCTAACAGCACAGAATACTCATCTTTACGAATAAATTCATCTTCGGTAATGCGATCGCGATTGGTAATCCGTCCGGTTAACAATCGTACCGTTGCATTGAGAATGACCAAGGCTGGAAAAAATAAATAAGAGCAAATCTGAAGCGGACGAATTAGCAACAGCGCAGTTTTTTCTGGAGCATGAGCCGCCAATACTTTTGGTACCAGTTCACCTAATACGATTTCAACGTAAGTCACAATCAGAAACGCGATCGTGGTTGCGATCGTATGCGTTGTAATCATCACAGAAAGATGTCCAATCGGCAGCAGACTGATCCAAGGTTCAATCCAATGAACGGTTGCGCCTTCTCCTAACCATCCGAGTAAGAGGCTTCCAGCCGTCGTTCCAGTTTGCGTTACAGAGAGATATTGTCCGAGATTGTTTTGCGCCTTCTGAACCAGTTGAGCGGCTTTTTGAGTTCCAGGGCGATCGCTTTGACGGGCGAGCGAGTCGATTTCGCCTTTTGAGGCAGACACGATCGCCAGTTCTGCTGCCACAAAGAACGCAACAGCGACCACAAAAATTAGCAAGACTGCTAATCTGACCAGCGTTTCTGCGGTTTCAATTTCAAATGTCTCAAGAGTCGTCAAAATGGTTTCTCCCAGTGTTCGCAGCACGATGAGGTCGGGTGTTTGGGAACCCTAATGTAAAGATTACTCAACGATCTTAGTGATCCTAGCCTCTCAGGCAGGATTTTAATTATTACGTTAATCCCACCGATTATGTTGCTAAAACGTTCTTTGTTTACGATGCTTGCTGCTCTCAATCTGGTTGCTGCGCCGGAGCTACCGATCGCGCCGTCGAAAGTGTTTGCTCAACCTGCGCCGGCTTCTGCGCCGGTCACACAATCGACCTCGATTGCTGGGATTCTACCAGTAGAAACATTGGGCGTTGTGATGATTAATACCCAGGACGATCGCTGGCAACAATTGAGCCAGTTCAATCTGTTTCCAACTGATCTAGCGTTTCCGGGAGGAATCTTTTATCCGGCTGAAGCAGGAATGAGTTTCGCTAAGGATGTCCAGCCGTGGTTGGGGGATCAGTTTGGCGTGGCGTTACTGTCAGCAAAGAGCGTTCTGATGGTTTCATCGGTGAAAGATCAAGCTGCATTAAATGGGTATGTCGATCGCATCAAGGCTGCTCGCACCAAAGCACCAAAAGAGATTCAGTACAAAGGCGCAACCATTTTAGAATTTGAGCTGGAAAAGCCACCTGAACCTGTTCCAGCGAAAGCCACAAAAAAACCCGAAGCAACAGAGCCTCAATTTTTCCAAGTTCCAAAACTCGCGATCGCAGTGCTTCCCGGTTATTTCGTCAGTTCAGATTCTGCCGCAGCCATCCAGGAAATGCTTGATGCTCAAGGCAAGTTGGCAGACAATCCTAAATTTCAACGTTTGATCAGCAATCCGAAATCGAGCCGGGCGATCGCGACCCTATATGGCAAGTACACCGAAGCCATCAAAGCGATCACTCAAATCAGTCAAGCCCAACTCGAAGAGCTTCGCAAAATCAATCCAAATAGCCCCGTACCGCCAGCCTTCGATCCCAATCAGATTGATCCACTCTCGCAGTTTTACGACACTGCTGAGGGGTATGTCTGGGCAGAACCAACTGGAATGCGCCTGCAACTTGCCGTCAACCTTAAACAAGCTGTTCCAGAAGACTTGCGATCCTCGCTCATCACGCGCAATCAGATTCTAGAGCGACTGCCCGAAGTCAATTACATGATGTCAAACAGTCAAAATCTAGCCGTTTACTGGCGTGTTCTGACAACCGCGCTAGACACTCAACCCACTTGGAGAAAAAGCCTAGACCAAGTGCGACAAACGCTGCAAAGTTTTATTGGGGTAGACGATCGTGATGTTCTCCCCTGGATGAACGGTGAATATGTTCTATTTGCTTACCCGACGAGCAAAGGCTTCATTCCAGCGATGTCTCCCAACTTGGATATTGCCATGGGGATGATGATGCAAACGAGCGATCGTCCGGCGGCTGAAGCAGCCCTGAAAAAATTCAATACATTTATCACACCCCGACTCGGCAAGCCCTTGGTACAGCAAGGCGAGATTGCTGGACAGCCCTTCGCTAACTATGGAGCCGTTGCTAACGGTCGATCGTTGAACTTATTTAGTCACGGTTGGACAGATGACAACACGCTAATCATGCTGTTTGGGGGCGGTTCTATGAGTGAATTTAACCCGAAGCCACAACGGAATCTCACCCAAAGCGCGAATTTCCAGGCTGCGATCGCGCCCTTTCCCAATGCGAATTTGGGCTATTTCTATGTGAATCAAGGCGCATTCATGGCGTTTGTGAACAATGGAGTGTTACCCGCGTTCATGGGTCGATCGATGGCAGGAAATCCATTTTTAACGCAAGTGCAAGATACATTAGCCAGCATTCGCAGCATTAGCGGTGCGAGTACGATTACTGGCGATCAAGTTCAGTTCGACGGCTTTTTAGCGCTTGCCTCACGCCAGAAGCGCTAAACAAAGTCAGAACTTTCCGCTCATGCCTAGCGTTTCCTCCAGGGAATGAGCGGATCTTTCGCAAGATGCGTCGAAACAGCATGAGCACCGTAACGATTGAGGTGGCTTGGATCAGAGAAAAAGTCAGGTGTATTCTTCCAATTCTCAAGCAGATCGCGATACGTAAAGCCAAGTTCCCCAGACATTCGCATCAGATATTGCTGAAACTGCTGTTCTCGCTCACGTCGATAGGAATCGAGATAGTTCTCAGTCAGCGGCAAATTAATCACAACCAAAGGAATGTCCTGTGACTTGGTGTACTGCGCTAGCGATCGCAATGCCTGAGTTTGTGCGCCGTCTAAGTTGAAATTGGCGTAGTCCGCATCGCTTTCTCCCGGAACTCTGGCATATTTTTGATAGTACGTGACTGGATTAAAGCGCAAAGAAATCGGCAAAAAGCCATTGATATCGATCAAGCCTTGTCCATCTTGAACGATCGTCGATTCTGGATCAGCTTCTGAGGTCGCGATCGGGCTAAAACTAAACGATAAACTGCGCTTAATCAGGGTTTGCAGCTTATCGCGTTGATTCCAAATCGTCGAAAGCTGACCCGTTTGCTGTAAAAGCTGGTCGTTAAAAGATTGATAGCGATCGGCAACCGTGGTAGGAGTGCGAACGATCGTCTCTAGGGGCTTTGTGAAGGCTTGCGTGGGACTGGGAGCCGCATTGATCGCAACTTCGGGCAGCTTGCGATAGCCCGGAGAGGACATGATCGCGCTATGCGTCGCATCGGGTCGCCCCTCGTTAAATGCCCGTAACCCATCGGCAAACAAAATCAGTTTTGGCTGTTTTTCCGATGCCAACAATCGCCGTACAACTAGATCTACAACCTGAATCGTTGCGCCATTGATGCCAAAGTTAAACACTCGCATTCCAGAATAGCCCTGAGTTGCAAGAGCCTGTTCTAGTGCAACTGGATCAACCCCGCGCATTGCTCTTGAACTTCCAACAATCAGCACATCGGGCGCACCATACTGCGCGACGTACTGCCGATACAACACGAACTTTTCGTCGATTTGTGGAGCGTTAAACGTAGGATACGGCGATCGCGAGGTATCGATCGCGGCTTTCGGCTTCAACGGCGAGGCTAAAAGCGCTGTTGAGCCTGATCCGGGTGTCAGTAACGTCTGGGTCGATCGCGTAAAGCCGGAACCAAGGGTATCAAATCCTGCGGATTTTTGCAGAGACAATTGCGGTAACGTCAGTTGCTCTGGTGGCAAAGGAGCAGGCGAAGCGATCGGAGTCGGTTTCGTGGCAATCAGCGGTTTGACCCATTGCCCCAGCAGCCAATCCGCTTGAACCGTCAGCAAAATCCCTAAGACTGCCCAGACGATCGCCACTCTTGCGTCATTCGGAGCAGACGTATGGGCAGCGCGAGCGGTATTTGGTGCGGTTTCGGATTCGATCGTAAACAGTCGAGTCCGCGCCATTCCCCCCTGAATTGCTTCAGCCACTTGCTCCCAGAGCGTTGGCTCGACATCTTCATACTCTGGAACCGTGAGCGCTCCGGGTTCTCTGGTTAGCAGATCGCCCACATACGCATCCGAAGTCGCAAATTCTGGAGTTGCTTCGGGGGTCGATCGTGTCCGACGAGTGCTATTGAGATCGCGAGAGGCAAAATCAGCGCCGTAGCTCCACAGGGGGCGCTTTTGTCCCGATCGTCGCCCATAAACTCGCACGCCTTGCACATCCGGCAGCTTTAATGCCCGAATAAATTTCACGACTTTTGCGCCCACTTGACTCTGAGACGGGCAAATGGGTGCATCGGTCATAATGTGCAGCAAATCTTCTTTCTGTCGGATTTGCAGCCGAATTCCGCCTGTGGCTAACTGCGTATCGAGATGCGGATTGAGCAAGCGAGTCAGCAAAAACGCGATCGCGCTCAAGTCGCCCTCTTGAGCAAGGAGGCGCGTCGATTCAGACAAAGCGGGATGCTCTGCGGCGGGTAAATCCATCCACTGCACCCAAACCGGCGCATCGGGAATCGACAAGTGCGGCACCGGATTGGGCGTGCTGCTCAGTCCGTAAACTGCCATCGCTCGAATGCCTTGCGGCGCGATCGTGTCGATCAGCGGTGCGATCGCGGCGAAAATTCGCTCTTTTTCGGGGGCATTCAGGCGTTGAGCCGTCACGTGCAGCGTCTTGTCCATCAAGGTGGCAGATAGGTCTACCCCTTGATCCCGCACGGCACTATTCATCAAGCGCGTCAGCGCTTCGACATCGCCCCAACGTGCCCAGTCCTTCAGCATTTCCTGGGGTGGAGTCAGATCGACCCGCAGCACCCATTCTGGCTCCGCTTCTCCCCGAACGCGGCTAAAGACGATCGCATCGCGAAATCCATCCAGTTCTAAGTCCCGCAGCTTTTGGGCGATCGTTTCACTCAGCAGCGATGTGTCGGGACTGTAGACCGATTCGCAGACGACCCACAGACGATTCAGCAGCGCTTGCGGTGTCAGTGAAGCCGTACTGCTCAAGACCGAGGCTAGATTTGCCATTTGAGGCAGTTCGGGTTCTTCGGGCAGCGCTGCCGATTTGACGCTGGCACGCACCGCAACGCCTAACGCAGCTAATGCTTCGCTCAAATAACGCGCGATCGCATCCGGTCTGCCGCGCTTTGCCATGCCCAAATTGGCAAGCTCGATTGCGACCGTCGTTTCACTCTCGGTTTTCGCGCCTTGTAGATCCTCTAAATAGCGATCGATCTGGGCAACGTGGATCACCTCTGCCCACTCTGGGCGCGGTTCTCCAGCGCGACGACCGTAAAGAATCACCTGATAAACTTTCGGCTGCGAAGGCGGTAGAAGCGTTTCGATCTCGGTTTTTGCCAGTGCCCGAACCAGGTGTTCAAACATCAGCGATCGATCCGGACAGTTGCGCCCTTCCGCTAGGATATAGAGATTATTTCCGCGGAGCCGCACTTGTAGCTGAATCTTAGGAATGCCGATCACACGGTAGAGCCACGGCAGCAACGGCAACCGTGATCCAACGGCTCTGGGTGACGAAGAGACTGTATACGGCGATCGATTCCCCATCCGAATTCTGCTTCCCTGTATGATGTTCAACACTCAGCGGCACACCCTGAATCAAGCGAGTTCTGATTCAGGGTCTAAGTTTTTTGCCCTCGATCCGACCTTGCAGCATTTAAGCTTAACTTTTGATTTTGATACACTTTTTTTAGCTATGGTAAGCACAAACTGTGCGATGGACGCAATTTTTTCAGACTCTACTCGATAACTCTAAAGTGCTGCGGCTCCGTCCGCGCGTTGCTGGCTAGCTTTTCAGATCCACGATGCGGCTGAATTCGAGACTTTATCGCTTTAGAAACACCTGGAGAAATGATGCACCGTTTAGACTGTTACTCTAGACACTGGTTTACTTCGCGTTGGAATCTACAATCTAATGAACTCTGACTTCGATCACATTTTCGGCTTTATTGATTCTTTTGTTGATCCTGATGTCGCCTTAAGTGTTGCAACGATTCCCGTTTTGGTCGCTTTGATTGGAGGACACGCGATCGCGCAAACCCTTCAAGAACTCGGCACGATGAGCGAAGAACTATTTCGGGGCGATCGACTTCCCCATTTGGATTTCCCGCCAAATTCGTGAGCGATCGTCTCCCCAAGCTTACCCTTCTCTCCTAAAATTGTTGAACCCCTCTGGAATACTGTATGAGTTCGACCCGACCCTCTTCTGACGAATTTTCAGCCAGCATCACCACAGCGACCTCTGAAGATGTCACCACGCTGATGTCTGATTTATTTCTGCGTCATCGGCTCAAGATTGTTGAAGACCTTTGGGAAGCGGTGTTGCGCCAAGAGTGCGGGCAAGAACTGGTCGATCTGTTGAATCAACTGCGGCAGATGTGTTCTCCAGAGGGACAAGCGACGACCTTTACCGGGTCTGAAGTGCTGCAGGTCGTGGAAAAGCTCGATTTAAATGAGGCGATTCGGGCGGCTCGTGCTTTCGCGCTCTACTTTCAGTTGATCAATATCGTTGAGCAACACTACGAACAGCGCGATCAGCAGTTGCAATATCGCATGGCGCGTGAGGGACATGCTCAGCCCGATCCGAAACATGAACGGCAGGCGTATGCCACCGAGGAAGATGCCGGACGACCCGAAGCCGACTTTCTAGAAAGAAGTCTGCACGAATCGGCTTCTCGGCGTGAAATTGGCACGTTTCACTGGTTGTTTCCGCGCTTAAAGCAGTTAAATGTCCCACCGCAGCAGATTCAGCGTTTGATTAATCAGCTCGATGTGTGGCTGGTCTTTACCGCGCACCCGACTGAGATTGTGCGCCACACGATTCGCGATAAACAGCGCCGCATCGCCAAGATCCTGCGGCAACTCGATAGCGTCGAAGACAGCTTGAAAGCGGTCGGTCTTTCTTCGTCTTGGGAAGCCGATGCCCTGCGCGATCAGCTCACCGAAGAAATCCGCCTGTGGTGGCGCACCGATGAACTGCATCAGTTTAAGCCCACGGTTTTAGATGAAGTGGATCACGCGCTGCATTACTTCCGAGAAGTGATTTTCGACGCGATTCCGCATCTGTATCAGCGATTAGAAGAGGCGGTTCACGGCTCGTTCCCCAAAATGCAGATGCCGCGCCGCAATTTCTGCCAGTTTGGCTCTTGGGTGGGAGCCGATCGCGATGGCAATCCCTCGGTTACACCGCAAGTCACTTGGCAAACTGCCTGTTATCAAAGACGTATGGTGCTGGAGCGCTATGTTCAATCAATTCAGTCGCTGAGTGACTTGCTGAGTCTGTCGCTGCATTGGAGCGATGTGCTACCGGATTTGCTCGAATCATTAGAACAAGATCAACAGCGAATGCCGGATGTGTACGATCGTTTATCCATCCGCTTTCGCCAAGAACCATATCGCCTCAAGCTTGCTTATATTTGCAAGCGACTTGAAAATACGCTCGATCGCAATCATATCCTTTCAAACGGCGACGGACTTCAGCAGGAAATTCCCGAATATGATGAAGCCACATTTTATCGATCGGGCGACGATTTCTTGGCTGAACTGCGCCTGATTCAAGGCAATTTATCTGCAACCGGATTAAGCTGTCGCGATCTCGATCATTTGATCTGCCAAGTCGAAATTTTCGGATTTAATTTGGCGCATTTAGACATTCGGCAGGAAAGCCCGCGTCATTCAGAAACGATGAATGAAATTGTGGAGTACCTGCAAGTTCTGCCCAAAGCCTACAACGACATGACCGAGGCGGAACGCTGCCAATGGCTGATCACTGAGCTACAGACGCGCAGACCGTTGATTCCGACCGAGATGCCTTTTTCCGATCGCACTCGCGAAACGATCGAAACCTTCCGCATGGTTCGCAAGCTACAGCAGGAATTTGGGATCGATATTTGCCATACCTACATCATCAGCATGAGTCACGATGTCAGTGACTTGCTGGAAGCGCTGCTGTTTGCCAAAGAAGCGGGGCTTTACGATCCCGTTACCGGAGTCGGGGCAATTCAAGTTGTGCCGCTGTTTGAAACGGTCGAGGACTTGCAAAAAGCGCCTAATATCATGCAGGGCGTGTTTGACTTACCGTTTTATAAGGCGTTGTTAGCGGGTGGATTTGAGTCGATCGGAGTTAAAACTGCACTGCAAGAAGTGATGCTGGGCTATTCTGACAGCAACAAAGACTCCGGATTTCTCAGCAGCAATTGGGAGATTCACAAAGCGCAGCAAGCGCTGCAAAGTATTGCAGATGAGCATGGGGTCGTGCTGCGGATCTTCCACGGTCGCGGGGGTTCGGTGGGACGTGGGGGCGGCCCGGCTTACGAAGCAATTTTGGCGCAGCCCGGACATAGTGTGAATGGTCGGATCAAAATTACCGAACAAGGTGAAGTGCTGGCATCGAAGTATTCGCTGCCTGAGCTCGCGATTTACAACTTAGAAACGGTAACGACTGCCGTGATTCAAGGCAGTCTATTACACAATAAGTTTGATGAAATTGCGCCGTGGCAGCAGGTGATGGAAGAGTTAGCGGCACGATCGCGCTCTCACTACCGCGCTCTAATCTACGAACAACCGGACTTTATTGATTTCTTCCATCAAGTCACGCCGATCGAGGAAATCAGTCAGCTTCAAATTAGCTCTCGTCCAGCGCGTCGGGGTGGCAAGAAAGATCTCGCTAGCCTGCGGGCAATTCCTTGGGTATTTAGCTGGACGCAAAGCCGATTTCTGCTGCCATCTTGGTACGGTGTGGGTACGGCGCTGCAAGGTTTCCTGGATGAAGCTCCAGAAAAACATATGCAGCTTCTACGGCACTTCTACTACAAATGGCCCTTCTTCAAGATGGCGATTTCCAGAGTAGAAATGACGCTTTCTAAAGTCGATCTGCAAATTGCGGGTCACTATGTTGATGAACTGACGCAGCCTGAAGATCGAGAGCGCTTTGCTCCCGTGTTCGAGCAGATTCGCAACGAGTATCTCCTCACTCGTGAGCTAGTGCTAACGATTACCGGACACAATCGCCTATTAGACGGCGATCCAGAGCTTCAGCGATCGGTGCAGTTACGCAATGGCACGATCGTTCCTCTGGGATTTCTGCAAGTGTCTCTGCTGAAGCGACTGCGGCAGCATAAAACGCTGGCAGCTTCAGGAGTGGTGCGATCGCGCTACAGCAAAGGTGAACTCCTACGCGGCGCGTTGTTAACCATCAACGGTATTGCTGCGGGGATGAGAAATACGGGCTGATGGGGCTAATTTTATCGCTGGTATTGTGCTCCTATATCCAGCGACGCGATGAATTGCGTCGCTACGATCGCGAATGCAACAAATCGGTGATCCGCCACATTTGTTGTTTGAATGGGTATTACATTGCTTTAAAATTCTCCCTTAACGATTCATCTACTTAGGCAATCTATCCTGAGCGACTAGAAATTATCCGCAAGACTAAGTATCGTAAGCCCTAGCTTTTTTGATTTTGCAGTCTTTAATAAAGTCGTACCCCATGAAAGGGTTTTTCAACACCCGTTACTTACTGCTAGCGATCGCAGTTGCCTTGACGACCATCCATTTCCAACTGATCTGGAGAACCGGTCATCAGGGGCAATTTTTGGAAGCTTCGATCGTCTGTTGGGCAGCCGCTTGGTTTATGATTTGGCGCAGACGGCAGGAACTCAACTTCAAGAGCACTCCCATCGCTAGCGCGATCGGGCTTGCCTGCATTGCCTGGATATTACTTAGAAGCCTTACTGTCAATGAGTACGACTCATTTATGCGGTTTCTGCCGCTGATGTCTGGAATCAGCGTCGCGCTACTTGCTTCTGGCTTCACGCTCAATTGTTATTGGCGCGAACTCTTGACTCTGGGTTTAATGGCTATCCCCACGACCACCATTCTGTCGCAGTTCGATATCTCTCCGCTCACCGCAGAATTTAGCGGTAGTTTGCTCTGGTATGCAGGCTTTCGCGTCCTTCAAGAAGGAGTGTTGCTGCATTTACCGACCGGGAGCGTTGAAGTTTATCCCGGCTGCTCTGGACTTCAGTTGATTTGGCAACACTTATCGCTCGGTATTCTGTTTGTGCTGGTGTTTCCGATCGGCTGGATGCGATCGCTGATTGTGTCGATTGCGGCTGTGCTGATCGCTTTTGTGGTCAACAGCATTCGAGTTGCGCTGATGGCAGTCTTAGTCGCGCAAAACAATCGAGACGCATTCGACTACTGGCATCTTGGAACCGGATCGCTGATTTTTTCATTGATTTCTGTTTCGCTGTTTGGCTTACTGTGCTACGTGCTGTTAGAGCAAGTCGATCGGGCTGAAGAAGAAGAGGAGGTGCAAGCTTGAACTGGGTGAAAACTCGTAATTTTTGGTTAAGCGCAGCGCTCGTAAGCAGCGGCTTGGTATTGCTCAAGTTGGTGCTCACCCCTGCACAAAAACCGGTGCCACCGAGCTACACATTTCCCGCTTCTATTCCTCTGTCTCGCTGGCAATTCGCGCAAGCTAGCCCGATCGGGCAACAAAAGCTCTACACGCCTTCTCTCGCGACCAGCGTGGATGATTTGACCGTTTCAGGACGGCATTACCGCTATCTCCGCAACGGTCAGCCGATCAATATCGAAATGCGCTATCTTCGCAACTACTCCTCAGTCTCGGATATTGTTAAAGACAGTACGGTTGAGATGGAGCGCATTCCGCTTACGCCCGCTCAATCCAGCGTTGGGACGCATGCAGTTTATCAGAGATCGAAGCAATTTTTCATCACGGGCTGCATTCCAGCAACGCGAGAAACAACCATCACAAATGGTCAGCTCCGCAACGCCCAGAATCGTTTCGATGTGCTGGCTCGCCGGGCGCTGCCTTGGTTTCTAGGACAGGTTCCGCTGCGAGATTTGCGCTGTCTTTGGGTGAGAATGTCAACGCCCATAACCTCCACTTCAACGACGAGTTCTGAACCAGAACTCGAACAAGCTTGGGTTGAATGGGTGCAATGGTGGCAAAACAACTATCCGCCTGAATCTTAAGCAACTGGCGCGGCGCAATGCGCCGCGCCAGTATTCCTACTTACGCTTGCGTTTTCTGCGTCGCTCCATCAATGCTGCCATTGCGATCGCGCTTCCTGATCCCAAAATCGTCAGCGGTTCTGGGATAGGCTTACAATTTCCGCCTGAGCAGCCTGATGGAGTGTCTGGGTTAGACCCACCTCGATCGGAACCAAAAACAAGGGGAAGCAGCAAGAGCGGTGTTGCCCAGAGCGGGCTGACTCCTCCCGAAGAAGGAGCAGGCGGTAACTCAGCAACCACGGATGGCGGTGGCTCTGGCTGCGGCGTGATCTGATCGCTGCCAATTCCGCAGGTTGTATTCTTCATCTGCACCACAAAGTCATCAAAATCCCGGTCTTCCTGCTGGCGGTTTCGCACCAGCCTTGAGCCAGTATCGTCCCAGCCGATCGTGATTCCACTCGTACACAAATCATTCACTCCCCCAGCAAATTGCACCTGCTGCTCGCGATTAGGATTCAGGACATTGTTTGAGTAAACTACGCCAGTCGGACGACCTTTGTAAGTAGATTCTAGATACAGCACGTATCGCTGGTTTGCTCTAAATTTGTACTGCGCCACGGGCTTCGGAACTGCATTGCCAGGCGTGCCCTTGAAGTCGGTAGCCGTTCCAAGGTGGCTGCGGAAAGAGGAAGGCTTGAAGATTGTTTCAGACCCGTCAGAGGGCTGGGTTTCAGTTAGCAACGGCGTTTTCTCTTTTGTGTCCAGGTTAATTACGCCGAAGGTGGATTGATACGCCCCGTGAGATTCGACAAAGTTAGACTCGAGGGTTGTGTCTTGTTCAAATTGAATACCTGAATTGTTGATGAAAGTAGCAGCATAAGCCGGGAGCGCAATATTACCGACAAGCCAGCTACTGGTAATGCCAATGCTTAATCGAGCCAAAGACGATCGCCGCGCTGAAACACGGCGTTGCGAGGAATAATTTCGCACGATCATAAACTGCGGCAGCTTCGCGTTTGTAGGCGCTGCCGGGATGGAATGCGGTTCAGGAAAATTCTGGGAACCATGCGGATCAGTTGTCATACGAGGAGACCTTTCAGTAGAACGGAGAGAAATTGGTCGATGCCCCCGTAACCTTGTCGCTTCGCAGAATCGTCATTGCTGTAGAACAGCTAAGTATTTCTAACAGAACCCTGTAGTATTCTCTAGCACTATCTGCATTGTTTTACACAAGCTTAAATATTAAACCTGAATATTCACGGAATCTGATATTTCTCACTATTAAGATTTCAATAATATGAATTTTGTAATTCTCAGTAGAATTTCTGTTTTCTTTAAAGCATCCAAATAATAAGGGGAGCTTTTTGGCTCCCCGACTTGACATATTTAGCTTCCGTATAGGCTGTTAACTTATGCTCATAGAATACAATTTGCCGCCGCGCGATCGTGCCTCCCGTGGGGTTGAATGTTTCCTCTATCCTTCGATCGAACTGCCAGCATCTTGCGGCAGATATTAGTGCGGCTTATAGAACTGGCTGTTAACAAAAAACTCCGATCGTTCGATCGGAGTTTTGCATTTAATCCTCTTCTTGGCTGCTACTTTTTGTAGGAGCGGAACGATTGGTAAGCGTACTCTGGGTGGTACAGATGACAGCGATCGGTGATCTCTTTCATCAAACCCCAGGAGAACTTGTACTGCCTTAGCTGAGTTCCCCAAATTTGGGTCAAGCTATGATGAGCCAGCCGCAGATTGTAGGACGGAATCGCTGTACAAAGGTGATGCGGAATGTGGACATTGATATCGTGGCAGAGAAATTCAATCCACTTGGGATAGTCACAATGCACGGTTCCGAACAATTGCGCTTGGGCGGCATCCCATTCTTCTGGCTCTTTGAATTGAATGTCCGGTAAGGTGTGGTGAACCAGCGTAAAGGTACTCATCCAGAAGTGATAAACTAACCAGGGCATCAGCCAGAACTTAACAAAACCCCACGCACCAACCGTTAGAAGCAAAGCAGGAAAAGCGATTGCCGCAAACGCAACGACAACCGCGATCGACAATTTCACTTTGCCGTGATCTTTCGGCTTGTAGTTCGCTAGGTTAAAGTGAACGATTGCCCAGTGCAGAACCGATGCTAACCACCAGAGCCGTCCGCGAGTCGTTTTGTAAGCAATTCTTGTAATTGGGTCGAGACTGTCATACACTTCCGGTCGCCACGGTTGCCACGCATTATCCACATCCATTTTGTTGGTGTGATTGTGGTGTTGGTTGTGTGAAATCCGCCAGCAATGGAACGGGTAGATCAACGGAGCCATAAAAATGTGACCAATGAGATCGTTTACCCATTTACGGTTGGCAAACGATCGATGTCCACAGTCGTGCGCGATTACAAAAAAGCCAGTGAGTGCCGTTCCGGTAAAAATCCAGGCAAACGGCAGGAGAAACCAGGGAGAAGCCTGAATACTCCAGTAGCCTAAGCCCACCATCAAAACATTGACGATTAAGGTTGTCCAGGCTTTTTGCATATTTTTTTGAAAGCACTCACGCGGTAGCGTCTTGATAATGTCTTTCAATCGAAGTTTTGTTTCGGGACTCGTCAGAGTCGAATAATCGGGCGTGAGCGATGCTGTCATGAACGATCTTTCTCTCCGGAAAGGACTGTAAAAAACACAATCGTTGAGACAAATGCTCGATCAAACATTTGCCGCACGAAAATCAGGCTCCAAGCGACGGCAACCCGATTTCAGATTATTAAAGTATTGTGTTTTCTTATTAAGAAACCTTAATTGTTATACCACGTTTCCTGATCCTGACTTCAGGATTCGTCTTTTCCTTCTGAGGGCAAGCGTCGCCCCCGTCGCTTTCGTGCTTCCATTGCTCGCTCTAGAACGGTCAGTAGTCCTGGTGCTTCTTCCTGTAGCGCTAGTAACAAGCGTTCGCCTTCTTCAAGATCGCCAGGATCTTCGCCGGTTTCCATCACTGCCTTCAAGCGCGGTAAAGCGAGTTCATCCACTAACTCTACGAGGCTATGTAAGCATCGGTTGAACTGGCGCTCGGTCAAAGTAGAATCTTCTAGCGGAAACTCGATGATTGCACGAATCTCGCCGTCTGAGGGATCGTATTCCCACTGCAACATCTTGGTTTCCCAAGAAATTGCCAGCATTGTTTGTAGAATTGCCGCTTTATGCGGATGGTCTTTGACTCCTGATAACACCCGTGGTGCGAACATCTCGAAGAATTCGCCTTCTTCATCGAGTTGGATCACAATCAAAAAATCTTCTAAATTCTCACCGTACACTCCGGTCAGAATCCGGCTGCCTTCCTCGTCAATGCGATATTTCCACGCTTTAAGGTCGAGATAACCTGCAATTTGTTGTAAGGTGGCTGCCATAAGAAATTTTTCCGATTCAGTCTTGAACAGTCTAGCGGTCGATGATGGTCGGTTGTCAACTTGTTGGCGATAAAGCCCGATCGACCTGGCGCATTAAGGCTTCAGGCGTTGTGGAATTATCAAGAATGACGTTTGCCCGATCGCGCTTTTGCTTGATCGGCATTTGGCTTTGAATTCGCGCTTGGGCTTGCTCTAGGCTCAACTTTTCACGCTGCATCAGCCGTTGAATTTGCTGCGACTCCGAGCAACAAATCACCCAAATCTCACTCACTAAATCGGTCATATTGGCTTCAAACAGGAGCGGAATCACAAGCACGATCGTTGGGTGAGTTTGAGCAAGACGATCGCACTCGGCTTCAAGCATTTGCCTCACATACGGATGGATCTGCTGCTCTAGCCAAATGCGTTCAGTGGGATTAGAGAAGACGATCGTGCCTAGTTTTGCTCGATCGAGCGTACCATCGATTCGGAGGAGATGAGCGCCATAGCGATCGATGACTTGAGCCAGAATCGGCGATCCTGGTGCGACTGCATCCCGCGCAATCAAATCTGCATCTAGAATCGGTAAACGATGTGCAGCAGCGAGATAATTTGAAACTGTGGTTTTACCCATCCCGATTCCGCCCGTAATTCCGATCCTGCGGGTCAATCCCATGCAAGGTGTCCTCAAATTTCTTGATCTAGTGTAAAGTTCGGGCTGAAGTCTCGATCGAGGTTCTCTTGGCTCATTGGCTTGGCTTAATCACGGCGCTACTAATTGGTGCGGTTCTGCGGTTTTGGAATCTTGACGCAAAACCGCTCTGGATGGATGAGGTGATTACCGCAATCTTTAGCATGGGGCGGAATTATCTTGAAGTGCCAGTAGAGCAGTTTTTTACCGTTGCGGTGTTAGATCAGTTTTTTCAACTGAATCCTACAACCTGCGCGAACATTGCTCAAACAGTTTCGGTACAGTCGGTTCATCCGCCGCTATTTTTTTGCTGGCTGCATCAATGGCTGCAATGGGTTCCGGGCGATTGGGTATGGCGAGCGCGCTCGTTAAGTGCAGTTGCGGGAGTTGCTGCGATCGCGCTCTCATATGGGCTGAATCGAGTGGCGTTTTCTCCAAGCGCGGGAACGATCGCGGCTCTGGTCATGGCGGTATCACCGTTTGCGATCTATCTCTCTCAAGAAGCGCGTCACTATACCATTCCGATATTGTTTGTAATCATGGCACTCATTGGATTGATTCGGATTCAACAAGATTTGCTTCAACAGAAGCACTCTTCTAAAATTTGGATGGGTTGGAGCGTTGTAAATAGTGTTGGCTTTTACGTCCATTATTTTTTAGTATTAGCGATCGTCGCTCAGCTTTTCGCGCTGTTGGTGCTGCAAATTCGATTGAAATCGAGGCACCCCTTAACGTTCTGGTGGCAAACTTGGGGTGCGATCGTCCTTGCAGGCTTAGGAATAGTTGCAATTTGCTTTCCTTGGCTCCCAACTTTTATCAGTCATATCAGTCGTCCTGAAACAGATTGGCTCGAAACCTCTACTGCTGCATGGTGGAGCTTTCTAGTTCCGCTATATCAGTTTGTCGCAGGTTGGCTTGTCATGGTGGTAGCGTTTCCGGTGGAGTATCAGCCAGTTTGGATGATTGTGCTATCTGCGATCGCAATGCTGTTGTTGGCAGGCTGGATTGTTTGGTGCATTGTAAAAGGATTAAAGCTCCTGTGGAACGATCCACAAACGCATTGGCAAACATTAATGCTTGCAAGTTTTGTCATTGCCGTCATTCTTGAATTTGTGGCGATCGTCTATCTCCTCGGCAAAGACATTACTCAAGTGCCACGATACAATTTCATCTACTATCCAGCAGTTTGTGCATTGATCGGAGCAAGCTTTTGGAAGTTGCAGCCTTCTAAGTATGAAAAACCATTGCTGCTGTATTTTATCGGTGGTTTAAGCTGCGTTTTCGTGGTGTCTAACTTAGTGTTTCTCAAGCCGTTTACGCCCGATCGTGTTGCTACCAATATCTTGTCTAAGAACTGTAGTGCTATCGTTATGGGCTACAACGATTTTCAAGACATTGCTTTAGGATTAGGCTTTGCTTTAGCAATTCAAACTGAAGAAAAACAACAGCCGCAACTGTGTCAGCCTTCAAGATTCGCGCTGATTTCTCGATCGCAAGGCTATGACACTTTTTGGCAAAAGTTAGCAACACTGAAGGTCGAGGCTCCTCCCATTCAAAAATTTTGGGCGATCGCGCCTGGTTTAAGAATGCGTGATTTTCCGGCTCAAGTCACCGTTCAGAAGCGGAGGTGCGATCGGAATCCAAACCAGCAATACCGCATTGGTATTCCTTATGTTGGCTACGATTGTCGCTAGACTCGCGCTAAATCTGGAAACACTTCTTGTACGGCTGAATGGAACAAATGATGATTCTGCACGTTTAGGCCTTTCGCTAACGCAGAATCAAGATCGAGCGCTGTCATTCCATAGTTTGCCAATTTCATCACATACGGCAATGTACTGTTATTCAATGCTTGAGTTGCAGTCCAGGGAACAGCCCCGGGCATATTTGGCACCCCATAATGCACAACACCTTCGTCTACATAGGTTGGCTCTGTATGTGAAGTTGGATGCAATGTTTCGATACAGCCGCCTTGATCCACAGCCACATCCACGATGACTGAACCCGATCGCATCTGACTGACCAATTCCCGCGATACTAAAGTCGGAGCTTTTCGTCCCGGAATGAGCACAGACCCGATCAGCAAATCCGCCTGCGGTACGAGTTCTTCAATGTGGCTCGAATTGCTATACAGTAGCTCTGCTCGTGAACCAAAAATAGTTTCAAGATAAGACAATCGATCGACATTCACATCCAAAATTGTCACCTGTGCGCCCATCCCGATCGCCATTCTCGCCGCTTCGGTTCCAACAATTCCCCCACCCAGAATCACCACTCGTCCCGGCTTCACTCCCGGAACTCCACCGAGTAACACACCGCGCCCGCCCTGTTGCCGCTCTAAATATCGCGCTCCAAATTGCACCGATAGTCGCCCCGCGATAATGCTCATCGGCGTTAACAACGGCAAGCGTCTATCTGGAAGTTCAACCGTTTCGTAAGCGATCGCACTTACACCAGAATCAAGCAAATGTTCGGTTAAGCGGCGATTGGCAGCTAAATGCAAATACGTAAACAGAATTTTGCCTTTCTGAAGGTAATGATATTCGGAAACTAACGGCTCTTTCACCTTGATCACAAGCTCTCGATCCCAAGCCTCCTGGGTATGCGTCGCGATCGTCGCGCCTGCCTGTGTATAATCTGCATCGCTAAATCCCGATCCGATTCCCGCATTCGACTCTACAAACACCGAGTGCCCTTGTTCAGCTAGCACCCGGACACTGCTTGGACTTAATCCCACGCGAAACTCTTGATCCTTCGTTTCCTTCGGCACACCAATTTCCATGATCAACCTCGATCGACAAGCTATCTATAGCTTAATCGGCAATCTCCATGTGAATCGTAGTCCAATGCAAGACGAGTTTAGAATAAGATGAAGAACTGTTTAGATCCGCTTTCTAAACGGGTTTGCACTTCACGTTAAGCAGAGGCTTTTTGATCATGACTCAAATTCAACCCACCACAACTCCTAAGCTAGAGAATCCAAAGTTCGGCTTCAATGATTACGCAGAACGCTTGAACGGACGTGCAGCAATGATTGGATTTGTCGCGACGCTGGTTGTAGAATACGTCACCGGACAAGGGCTGTTGACCTGGTTAGGTCTGATTTAGAAATTTTGGAGTTTTGCTGAAATCTCAGCCAAAATTCAGCCTATTAAAAATAAATTCAGAGCAAGACTGAGAGATTTTACCGTCTCTCAGTCGATCGCTTTAAAATAAGATAAAGCGCAACCCGGAAAACGCTATGAATGCTCTATGGTTCCACGTTCTAAGAACGATTTATCGTAAAGAACCCATTTCTGCCTTTATTCTCACCGCAGGCATGATGAACGTTGCGATCGGCGGCATTGACCACAGCACTTCGCTCGCCGCGTTTGGATTTAGCACTGTAACGATCGCGCTCATTCTTCGCTGGTGGTCGCTGTCTCGACGACCTGAACCCATTCGAGTCACCCCCTCTGCTCGACCCGGACAAGTCCCCGTTCGCGCTCTACTTGAAACCTCAGCCGCGCGATCGCTCCCTCCTTTATCGATGCCTAAAAAGCCACGCTAAACAATGAATTCTGTTCTGAAAATCGGTGAAGCTGCTACAAAAAGCGGTCTACCTGTAAAAACAATTCGCTACTACGACGATATCGGACTGCTCACACCGACTGTCGAGCGATCGCAGTCCGGCTACCGCTTATTTATGCCCGAAGTGATTGAGCGTCTTGCTTTTATCAGAAGAGCGCAGTCTCTAGGATTGAGCTTGATTGAGGTGAAAGAAATTTTGGCGGTACACGACCAGGGAATTTTGCCCTGCGAAAAAGTTAAAGAACAAATCGAAGACAAAGTGGCTCAAATCACCGCGCAAATCGAACAACTCCATACGCTCCGGGCTGAACTGCAAAGCGTTCTTTCTCAATGGCAAGAGCAACCCGCACCAGAACTAATCCACACCAAAATTTGCCCCAACCTTGAAGCAGATATGAATTAATTGATAGATCGTTCTAGAGAGAGTCGTTAAGCCTACTCCTCTTGCCTAGCGTGTGAACTAGAAGCAAGTCAAAGGAGAGCAAAATGCACCCCACCACACAACCCCCTACGATCGAGGACAATGATCATAAGTTAAGGCAGATTGGTAAAGTCCTACGCTTAATTGGATGGCTCGGCGTGATCACGCAGCTTGGATTAGCGATCGTCGCCGCAGTTCTGCTGCTATTTGCGATCGCAGGACGAAGTTTTAATCAAGCCGCAGCGAATTTTATCGCTCCGGGCGCACCCGTTGATAACTTCGGCAGCGTCACGACACCAGGACTCGGAATCGGCATCTTCTGGGCAGTCTGCGGCATTGCCACGTTACTGTTCACGGCTTTTCTGGCGTTTCGGCACACTTTATTTGCGCGGCGACTTCGCCATCCGAGCACAGAGCGCCATCCCAAAAAAAGCGACGTGATGCAAGTGCTACGACTTGGCATCATTGCTGGATTTCTCGGCATGGCATTCACCATCTTAGGCAGCGGCACAACTTTAGGAGTCCTGCTGTCGAAAGCGATTTCCCAACCCCAAGGAGTCGCCATCTATGACCCCGCCCGGATTATTCGTCCACTAGATGTCTTTGTGGCAATGTCAAACGTCATCGGAGTTACGGCGCACTTTCTGGGCACGATCGCCTCAGTTGCAACCGTTAATTGGCTGCATCGCCAGTAGCAAGCTTTACCTTTTCTTCAGATCTCGTCTGCATCGAAGTGGTTTTCCTTGGGTACTCTGAACCAGACAGAACTCGAAATTTGGCGCTCAATAAGATCTGTCACTCTTATAAAGCGCAATGACTTTTAGATTCCCTGGGGTTTCTACTCGGCTTGCTCATCCATCTGGCAGCTTTAGTATGCAGAGCATCTCTCCTACCGTTCCATTCGTCGATCTCACGCTTCAACACCAACCGATCCAGTCTCAAATCGAACAAGCCATTCATACAGTGCTTGAGCGAGGAGACTACATTGTGGGACAAGCGGTAAAAGAATTTGAGCAGGCGTTTGCAAAAGCTTGCCGAGTCGCGCATGGAATTGGAGTTGCCTGTGGCACCGATGCGATCGCGTTGGGACTGCAAGCCTGTGGCATCCGACAGGGCGATGAGGTGCTTCTGCCTGCGAATACCTTTATCGCGACGCTGATCGGAGTGTTGCGCTGTGGGGCGACACCCGTTCTGGTCGATTGCGATCCAAGAACGGCGCTGATCGATTTAGCTGCGGCAGAGCGAGCCGTTACACCTCGGACTAGAGCGATCGTTCCTGTTCACCTTTACGGGCAGATGGTCTCCCCCAGTCGGTTAAGAGATTTAGCCGATACCTACGAATTAGTGATTTTTGAAGATGCGGCACAGGCACATTTGGCAGAATGCGAGGGGGTTCGAGCTGGATCGATCGGGCTTGCGGCTGCCTTTAGCTTTTATCCCAGCAAGAATTTAGGCGCATTGGGCGACGGCGGCATGGTCGTCACAAAAGACGAAGCGATCGCGACAAAGGTACGATCGCTGAGAAACTATGGCGCTCCCCGCAAGTATTTTCATACGGACTTTGGCACGAACAGCCGTTTAGACTCGATTCAAGCTGCGGTTTTGAACGTAAAGCTGCCTTATCTCCAGCATTGGAACCGCGATCGATTTCAGATTGCGGAACAATATAACGCGCTGCTCTATCCCCTGCATTCACGCGGACTGGTTCCGATCCAAAACCAGAGCGGTAAAGGTCATGTATATCACCTCTATGTCCTGCGCGTGTTGCAGTCGGAAGCGGGATGGATCGATCGCACGGCTCTACAAGAACGCCTTGAGCTTCGAGGCGTTCAGGCTGGAATTCACTATCCCTTGCCCTGTCATTTGCAGCCTGCATTCAAACACTTGGGCTATCGAGAAGGAGATTTCCCGATTTCTGAAAGGTTATGTCAAGAAATCCTTTCGCTACCGATGTATCCTGGCCTAACCGAAGCGCAAGTGATCCAAGTCGTCGGCACGATCGAAGAGAGCCTCGCGGCTCCCAATGTTGTTCAGATTTCAGCTTAAGTTATGCAAATTCGGCGCTTGTCATTTCTCGATCGCTACTGGAGCAATATTGTCCTGTTGGGATTAATTGCGGCGTTATATGCTCCGTTGCTGGTTCATTGGTATGACGGCTGGATCAGAAAATCAATCAGCACCGAACACGAATACTTCAGTCATGGTGTAATCGGACTGCCGTTTGCCGCCAATATTGCTTGGTATAACCGCAAGCGCTGGATACGGCTTGCGGATGAAGTGGGATCAGCTAGGCTTGTCGGTCTTGGATTATTGCTGGTCGCAGGATTGTTTTATCTCAGTGGGCTGCCTGAGCCGGTTAATTTGTCGTTTCCAATTCTGCTAACTGGCGTTTGCCTCTGGCTCAAAGGAGTGTCTGGCTTAAGATTGCAGGCTTTCGCCCTCCTGCTTGTTTTTCTCGCAACGCCGAACGAGATTCCTTACCTACTTGCCCCTTACACAATGCCGCTTCAGAGCTTTATCGCAGGGACAGCAGGATTTATCTTGAATCAGTTCGGTATGGCTGTGCGAGTAGAAAATATTTATCTGTTCGTAAACAATCGTCTCGTCGAAGTTGCACCTTATTGTGCCGGATTAAAGATGCTGTTCACTAGCTTATATGTGGGGCTGATGCTGCTGTATTGGACAAACAATCTCCGATCGCGTTCTTTCTGTATTACTTTCATGATTGGAACTGTTCTCATCAGCGTCACCGCTAATATTATCCGCAACACATTGCTGACGTTCTTCCACGGCACAGGACAAGAAACAGCGTTTCATCTCCTGCATGACGGTTGGGGTGGAGATGTCTACTCTGCAGCAATGCTGGGCTTACTAATAGTGCTGTCAAACCAGATGGAAAAGTTTTTCGCACCATCCAGCCCCGAATCCTGATGCTGTCTTCTTTGTCTAAATCACTCCGGCTCAATCTGCCAAAAGTTGTCTTGCTGCTGATGTTGAGCGGATTTGTTGGTGTAGGCGCATTACCTGGATATCTCTCAAATGGGCAATGGCGCTGGACAGCCCCACCCCCGGTTGCCGTACTCGACAACTTGAAAGCGCTGAAAAAAGTCGGAATCGAGTTTCCAGGCTGGAAAGCAATCACCAAACAAGCGACCGAAGTCGGTGAACACAAGTGGATGCGCCAGGAAATTCAGGACGCAACCCAAACGATCGCAACCGTTCTATTTCTGCCACAGACGAAATCGATCGCGCAGCCGCAAGTCGAATGGACAGATCTCGACGGCTTCCAGCGCTGGAAAACCGATTCCCATCGTCAAATCCAAACCCATTCGATCACCGTTGAATTTCTGCGGGCGTGGACACCGAGACAAACCTATGCCGTCATGCGTTGGTATGCCTGGGAAGACGGTGGACACCCGGCTCCGATTCAGTGGTTTATCCGCGATCGTCTCGCCCAATGGCAGAACCGGCGAGCGGCTTGGGTGGCAGTCAGCGTGATATTACCGATCGAGCCGCTCGAAGACATCGAACCCCATCGCAGCAAGCTCGAATCACTGGTACAAACCGTACAATCCACCTTGACGAATCAAATTCTGCGCTCAAACCGATAAATTTGGGCAGACCGAAGCGGAAAACTCGGATGTCAGAGGGGTGCATCTCACTACAATGAGCACGATCGCAACACGAATGGCTGTCCCATGCCTCTAGTTCAATTACACCTCCCGAATGCACGCGGCTGGATCACTTCGCTACTAATGACGGGTGTATACTCTGTTACTCCTGCTCTGTCAATTTGGCTGAGTGCCCGAAGCGCGGTTGCGTCTGATCTCGCTGTGCCTGCTCAACCCTCTGCTCCTTTGCCGACACGCCCATCCCCGCTTGAAATCATTGAGCAGGCGCGGCAAAAACTTCGAGAATCGGCAATGCCCTCTGTTCCAAATGCACAAGCTCCGAATGCACAAGCGCCAGTCGTTCCGCCTGTCAAAACGTTTAGTCTTTACCGTTTGGGGGCGGGCGATACCGTTTCTGTGCAGGTGCAGCGATTTGCCGATCTGAATTTTCAAGCGACGATCGACCAAGAGGGCAATATTACCGCCCCATTGCTCGGTAAAGTGCCGCTGCAAGGGTTGACGATCGCTCAAGCTCAAGAACGCATCCGGGAAGGGGTGAATCGTTTTGTGATTAATCCAGTTGTCTTTGTGGCACTCACCAATCAACGCCCCGTTCTCGTCACCGTAACAGGCGAGATTGCGCGTCCGGGTCTTTATACGCTTACCCTACCGCGTGCGTCCGCCGCTTTATTACTTGCAGGCGGCGCGACTGGACAGGCAGATTTACGATCGGTACAGGTCAAACGGCTTTTATCCGATGGATCGGTTCTCGAAGAGAAGCTAGATTTAGTCACTCCTTTACAAGACGGAGCGGCGCTACCGGATTTGAAGCTACAGGACGGCGATGTTGTGGTCATCCCCAAGCTTGCAGAACAGGATCAGACCTACGATCGTACCCTGATGGCACGATCAACGTTAGCCAAACCGCAAATCAACATCCGGCTATTGAGCTACGCGAACAATGGTCTCGGAACGCTAACGCTGCCCAACGGCAGCACTTTTCTGGATGCCCTCACTGCCGCAAGACCGGGGCCGGACACCGCAAATCTACGTCGAGTGGCGCTGATTCGGTTTGATCCGGTTCAGAAAAAAGCAGTGACTCGCGAGATTGATGCTCGCAGCATTCTGAGCGGCAATATGGCTCAAAACATTGCCCTCGAAGATAATGACGTGATTGTTCTCGGGCGCAACCTCGTTGGCAGAATCACTTATGCGCTCAATACCTTTACCCAGCCGTTCCGCGACGTTTTAGGCTTCTTGCTCTTTTTCCGGGAGCTGAGAAACGGTGCCGATACGCTGTTTGGCCCAACCGGGGTCAACGGGGATCGATAACTTTTGAATCGATAACTTCTAGTGTTAACAGGACTTTGTTATGGTTCCACCGATCGTCAAACGGTATTTACTTGCCGTAAATCGCTATAAATGGGTGATTCCTGCCAGTGTGGTTGCGGGTCTAAGTGCGGGCGGAATCGTTGCCGTTCAGCCCGATCCGCCGATCGATTTCTTGGGCGAGGCTCGACTCGTGGCAAACGCACCGCCTATTACTTTTTCGACGATCGGCTCCCAGGTGCGTCAACCCGTCGAAACCTTTACAAAAGACACTTTATTAACGCCAGCAGTGATCGAAGGAGTCGCGAAAGAGGTCGGCATCAAGCCCGAGCGGTTGGAAAAAGCAGCGACGATCCAGATCAAAGGGGGAGGTGATCCAAAAGATCCAAATGCGGCAAAAGCAGAAATCCAGCTCACCTACAAAGATGGAGACCAAAAGCGGGTCGGCGAGGTGATGGCACTGCTCTCTAAGCGATTGATTGAGCAGAGCCGATTGAACAATTCAGCTCGCCTCAGAGCAATTATCAGCGCCATCGAACAGCGATTGCCCAGTGTCCGGCAAGATCTAGCAAAAGCTGAGAGCATCTTGATGCGATACGATCGCACCGAAGGGCCGCAACTCTTTGCCGCTCAAGATGGCAACATCATTAAGTCGATCGCCAGCAGTCAGCAACAACAGCAGCAACTGAGACTCCAGCTAGACGGCATTAACGCCCAAATTAACAGCATTCAGCGAAAATTAGGACTTGATCCAAACCAAGCTTATGTGTCTTCAGCACTGAGCGCTGATCCGATCATTGCAAGTTTACGCGCTCAGCTTCAGCAAATCGAGTCGCAAATGACGGTCTTACTCAAAGATTTGCGCCCTGAGCATCCTCAAGTAGTCACGCTCCAAAAACAACAGCAAGCCTACGAAGAAGAAATCCGCAAGCGAGCCGCAGAAGTGGTTGGCGGTAATGGTCAGGTCGCTCCGTTTGTCGCCAATGTGCGCCAAGATAGCAATCTTGATCCAGCCAGACAGCAACTGGCAAATACGCTGGTCAATCTCAAAACTCAGCAGGAATCGCTACAGCAGCAGGTCGCATCGAGTCTGCGATCGGAGCAAGCGCTGCGACAACAGTTTTCCACCATTCCCAATAAGCAGCTAGAGCGCACCAGGCTGGAAGATCAAGTCAAACGCCAAAAGAGTCTCTATGACCAGATGCAGCAGAAGCTAGTCGATGCGAAAGCAGCCGAGGTCGAAATCGTCAGTAGCTTGGGTGTGGCGCAAGCGCCGTCTGTCGCTCCTGCAAGTGTAAAAGCACCGAAAAGCATTCCGATTACGCTGGCAGTCGGTGCGATCGTTGGGTTAGTTGTGGGAGCAGGGGTGATCTTCTTGCTCGATATGCTTGAGGGCACAGTCTACACGGATGAAGATTTGCGTGAGGTAATTCGGCAGCGCGATGTGGCAATTTTAGGCATTCTGCCGCAAGTCAAATCTTTTATTCCGGGACAGTCTCCGATTTTAGTGAAGCCCAATTCGCCTTATGCAGAATACTACGAGCGGTTCCGCAGCAATCTTCGACTGACTGAAACCAAAGATCTGCGCGTCATCATGACCATCAGCACGATCGAGAATGAAGGAAAGACAGTCACGGCGTATAACTTAGCGATCGCTTCGGCACGGGCAGGAAAGCGAACATTGCTCGTTGAAGCGGATTTGCGATCGCCTTCTGCGGCTTACCAAGTGAATCTCACGCCTGATCCCGATAGCCAGATAGAGCCGCTACGGTATTTTGGCGATATCGGCGATTGTATTCGCCTCGCTCCCGATGTCGAAAACCTGTATGTGGTGACCAGTCCGGGGCCGCAATCGTCTGCCGCATCGTTATTAGAATCAAGCGAACTCCGTCGTTTACTCGAAGATGCAAGGGGGCGATTTGACCTGGTAATTTTAGATTCGCCACCCTTGAGCCAATGTAATGATGCGCTTTTGCTAGAGCCATTGACCGATGGCATGGTGTTGGTGACTCGTCCAGGTGTGACACAACAAAGCTTACTCGAAGAAGCGATCGACCAACTGACTGAAACTGCCAATCTACGGTTACTGGGGGCAGTGGTGAACGGCGTTGAGGTGCAATTACCTCGTGCCGTGGAGGACGCTTTGATGAATGATGCCAAAGAGTGGCTGTTTACTTCATCTGCGCCGGAAACAGTGGTAATGAGCGATCGCAATTGAAATCATGTGCAACATTTCAAGTGGGGATGAGAAGATAATCAGCGCGATCGTAAGGGTTCTTTGAGAAATCGGAGCATATACAAACCTGCATACGCTAGGCTGAATAAGCTGGATATCTATCAATCTAAAGAAATGGCAGAGCAGGTCTACGATGTCGTGGTAATTGGCGGCGGTGTTACAGGAACCGCTTTACTTTATTCGCTTGCAAAATTTACCGATCTAAAGCGCATCGCTCTAGTCGAGAAGTATTCGCAAATTGCAACTGTGAATTCCAAATCTAGCAATAACAGCCAGACGATTCACTGCGGCGACATCGAGACGAATTACAGTCTGGAAAAAGCACTGAAGGTGCGGCGATCGGCAGATATGATCGTGCGCTATTCGGCTGAACTACCTCCAGCCATTCGCGATCAAGTCATCTATCGCTATCCCAAGATGGTTCTAGGCGTGGGAGCCGAAGAAAGCCAAATTTTGCGGCAACGGTACGAGGAATTCAAGCCGCACTTTGAGGGAATGCAGCTTTTGGAAAAGGTGCAAATTGCTGAGGTTGAACCGAACGTTGTTAAGCTCAACCAGCACGATCGACCCGAAGAACTGGTAGCGCTTGCAGTGCTTGATGACTATACTGCCGTGAACTATGGTGCTTTGGCTCAGTCCCTGGTGGAGCAAGCACAAGAAGTGGCAGATAAGACAGTGGATTTGATGTTAGGCAGTCCGGTCAAGTCGATCGAACCGGTCGGACAGAACTACCGCATTACGATCGCAGACACCTCCATTACGGCGCGATTTGTTGTAGTCTCGGCCGGAGGACATAGCCTGCTCTTTGCTCACCGCATGGGAATTGGGCTGGAATATTCTTGCTTGCCGGTTGCGGGGAATTTCTACTTTACACCCCAGGTCCTCAACGGCAAGGTTTACACCGTGCAGAATGATAAACTTCCGTTCGCAGCAATTCATGGCGATCCGGATGTGACTGTGCCTGGAAAGACTCGGTTTGGGCCAACGGCGCTACCACTGCCCTTGTTAGAGCGCTACAACCTGAAGACGTTTGTGGATTATCTGGAAGTGTTGCGCTTCGATCAGCGTGTCAGCGCTGTTCTTTGGGATTTGTTTAAGGTGAGGGACATTCGCAACTACATTTTGAAGAACTTTGCATTTGAAGTGCCGATCGTCAGTCGTCGCCTGTTTCTAAAAGATGCACAGAAGATTGTGCCATCTTTGCAACTAGAGGATTTAGAGTTTGCTCATGGAGTGGGTGGAATTCGTCCTCAGCTAATTGACAAAACTCAGGGCAAGCTCATTTTGGGGCAGGCAGAGATTGATCCAGGCAATGGCATCCGGTTTAACGTGACACCTTCACCCGGTGCTACAACCTGCTTGGGTAATGCAGAGCAGGACTTATTACGAATTCAGCAGCATCTAGGTTGTGAGGTCGATCGCACTTGGTTCAATGCAAACATCGCAATTCTGAATTAGTTGTGAAGTGGGGAGCGGGGTGTCGTTCTGTTTAACCCCCTACTCCTTGCCAACGCAAAATAAAGAAGCGCAATTTTTTTGCTAACAGCGTGCGATTAATACGTTCTAGAAAATAGCAAATGCGGTCTCGTCTGAAAATTAGTCATACTCACCCAGGCTAACCCCTCACTGGTTCCCACCCACAACTTATTCCCAGTATCAGGCGCAAGCGCCAACACACGATTTGAAGGCAAGTTTGGCACTTCACCGACGATCGCACCATTATAAGGATTCACGCGCAGTAGGCCGCTATTGGTTCCCACCCAAATGCTGCCCACGGCATCGAATCCCGCAGACAGAATCTCACGTCCCCGCAGCGATGTGATCGATCGCTCTCGTCGCCGATTTGCCGGATCAATTTTCACCAGACCGCTCGTTGTGCCCGCCCAGAGGGAGCCATGTCGATCGAGCGCTAAGGCTTGAACCGCTCCTTCCTCCAAATTGGCAGTGTGAAGAATCTTGGCGGTTGCTGTATCAACCTGTACTAAGCTATCGAGCGTTCCCACCCAAAGCTGACCTTGTGGATCTAGGCTGAGCGCATTGGCACTCACACCCGGTAAATTCTTCAGCGTCGTCATTAGTAGCCCTTCATGCGGGCTGACTAGCGCCAAGCCCGAATCAGTCCCGACCCAAAGAAACCCTCGCTGATCGACAAGTAAAGCTAACACCCGATTCGATGGCAAAAAGAGATTGAGCGCAGTCACTTGATTCGTTTTTGGATCGATGCGCCAAAGTCCCTCACTGGTGCCGACCCAAATTCGACCCACCCGATCTTGAGCCAGCGCCCCGATCGTCAGATTCGGCAATGGCACTCGTGCAAGCACTCTTCCGGTATTAGGATCAATTTTTGCAACGCTGCGTGAAGTTGCCACCCAGAGATTGCCTTGAAAATCGCGCTGAAGTCCTGCCACTCGAAAATCGGGCTGATTCTCCTGCGGTAAAGATGGCGCAACCGGAGGCGGCGCGATCGGCGCAAATGGGGGTACAGCGGTCGCACTTGGTGCGGCAATGGTCAAACCCAGCAACAGCGAAGCAAATCCGAATCGGCGGCGCACGAAAGACATAGCCCATCTCAGTAAAATCTGGTTTATTGTGCCTCCAAATTGGACGATCGCAACGCGAGGAAACCCGGAATTCCACTCGAATCACCGTCGTCTTATCCGCTACGATCGACAAAAATTGTTAGAGTGAGAAATACTTCACGCCATCAGAACCGGGCAACTCGTAGAGACCTTCTTTCAATGCAAACTGATTCGATCGTGCAATGCCCCAACTGTTTTTGTCAGGCGCTCAATTCTGAAAGCCAGCCGTTTTGCCACAACTGTCACACCCGAATTCTAAAGCGTTACCTGTGGGCACTCGGATCAACTGCTTCACCTGGGGAATTGATCGACGATCGCTTTTTGATGAAGTCTGGTCAGATCGCATTAGACACAAAACCAGGGCTGCCGACGAGCGCGATCGAGGTTCCGCCACCGCTCGAACCTTATTTGCACCTGATGACCGAACGCCCCGCAATTCCACAACCCTATGCAGTGGTTGGCGAAATTGTCTTTCTAGAATCGGCTCCGCTCTATCCAAGTGGAGCGCGTTCTGAACAGGGAGAAGATTTGTCTGGGCAATTGATGCCGCGATTAGAGCAAGTGTGGAATGCAAGTTGCGGATTTCGTCAGCTTCACTTTTTGCGACAACTGGCACAACTTTGGCACAGTTTGAGCGTAGAAAAAGCTGCCTCTACGCTGCTGAATTCTCATCTTATCTTCGCAGATGGTGATAGCGTCAGAGTTTTAGAACTAGAGCTAGCTCGTGGCACGGTTCCACTTTCAGAACTAGGGAAATTTTGGTCAAGTTGGCAAGTCCAGCCTGCGATTGCAAGTTTCTTTAGCCAAGTCTGTCAGAACTTAATTCAAGGACAAATTACAAACGCTGAAGGCTTGATTGAAGTGCTAGATGCTGCGATCGCTTCCCAAAGTACCCAACAAACTCGACAGATTCAACTCGCCACGCTCAGCGATCAGGGTCCAAGCCGCTCCAGTAATGAAGATGCCTGTTATCCAGCAAGCGGAACCAGTGGTGCGAACCATTCCCTCCTGATTGTCTGCGATGGCGTGGGTGGACATGAAGGGGGAGAAGTTGCCTCAAACCTGGCAATTCAAACGATCGTGCAGCACACGCAAACGCTAACACAGAATCTGGAGTGGGGACTCGAAGAAGCAGTGCTGAGAGCCAATGACGCGATCGCCGCAAAGAACGATGCAGAACGGCGACAAGAGCGGCAACGCATGGGAACCACAGTCGTCATGGGGCTGGTGCGAGCGCACGAACTGTATCTCACCCATGTCGGCGATAGTCGCGCTTATCGCATTACTCGACGCGGCTGTTATCAGGTCACGCTTGATGATGATGTTGCCTCCCGCCAAGCTCGATCGGGGTACACCTTATACCGGGAGGCTGTCCAGCGCTCCTCAGCGGGATCACTCGTACAAGCTCTGGGCATGGCAAGTTCAAACACTTTGCATCCCTCTACCCAACGATTTATTCTCGATGAAGACTGCGTTTTTCTATTGTGTTCGGATGGATTGAGCGATAACGATCTCGTCGAAGAATACTGGCAAAGCGAAATTGTTCCAATTCTTGACGGTAAAACCGATCTTGCTGCCGTTGCCCGCAGATTAGTGGAAATTGCCAACACGCAGAACGGTCACGATAATGTGACTGTCGGTTTAATTCATTGCCAAACCCGCGAAACCGGACAATCCTCCACGGTACAACTTAGTGAGCTACCAGAACAGACAAAACCAACTCAAATGTTTGCGCCTTCCACCTCACCGCCCGGGCTGCGAACCGAGTTGCAACCGCGTCGATCGTCCTGGCTTAAAACGTTGCTGATTCTGATGGGATTATTTGGTGTAGCAGGCGCGATCGCGGCACTATTTGTTCCAGAACTTATTCCCACCCTGAGCAATCGTCGTCCCACCGTTGCAGAATCGCCGATCGTTCCGCCTGTACCTGCTTCCCCCCTTGCTCTAGACACAGGCACACTCATTCGTCTCGATCGCCCTGCAAGCGATGCAGGACTTCCACTTTTGAGAAAAGCTGAACCGTCGATCGATTCTTCGCGCGAACTCGTGGGACAAATCCCACCAGGAACCGTTTTACAAATCCTGGGACGACAACAGACCACGACAGATCGATCAACTTGGATACGCCTAAAAGTTTGCACCCCAAATCTAGATGCTAAACTTCCTAATGCCGTTAAAGCCGGAGACATCGGTTGGCAGAAAGAAAGCTTGATCGCGCCCTTCTCCCTTCCCGATTCCAATCAACTCGGAGCCTGTACTGCTTCAACAGAACTGCCAAAACCGAACGTTCCTTCCACCCCATAGAATATTAATATTGAAGTTCTGGAGTTAACCAGCTTTTGCCAATTCATGTCACCGTCTGAACTTCCCTGTTTAAGTCTTGCGATCGAGCGATTACGCGCTTCCCAAGCCCAGCACTTCGCAATCCATGTGATTGAAGCTCCTTATCGGGGAGGATATTTGCTGCGAGATTGTCTATGGACAGACGAGTTGATGCACCACTGGCGATCGTGGCAGGAAATGTTTTCCTCGCGTGGAGTTCCGGACGTGCCGCACGTCTCGCAGGTCAGCACACCGCCAATCCGAGCCGCAGAGCTGCCGATCGGTCAACCGATTCCGCGCAGCGCCCGCTTAATGCAAGATCTGGGAATTAATCTGTGGCAATGGCTGTTTGATGGGGTGATTCAGAGCAGTCTAAATCGCAGCCAGGGAATCGCTCAGGGCAAAGGAAAAGCGCTCCGGGTACGATTAGATGTACGCGATCCCGATCTGATCTCGCTGCCTTGGGAGATCATGCAAAGCGATGCGGGAAAGCAGGCAATCTCGCTCAGTCAGCAGCTTTTATTTAGTCGCACCACCACCGATGTCGATGCACTCCCGGAACTGCGATCGGAAACCAGCCTGAATGTACTATTGGTTCTGGGACAAGATGCCGCACCCGACTTGCCTAACATTGGATTTGAAGGCAGACAGCGCGACGAATTGAAGCGACTGAAGTTAGAGCAAGAAGCAACCGCGCTCTCGAGAATTCTACGAGAGCGACCGGGAATGGGTCGGCTTGCGGCTCCTTGTTTCGTCGATACGCTGCTGCAACCGACTTCAGCAGACCTGATCGATCGGCTGGAGAACGGTCATTATAATGTCCTGTTTTATGCGGGTCATGGCGTTCCTGCGCCCGATGGCGGCTTGCTATTTCTGCGCCCCAATCAACCGATGAATGGGACAGAACTAGCACAGGTGCTTACTCGCTGTCAGGTCAAACTAGCCGTGTTTAATGCGTGTTGGGGAGCGCAACCAGAGGAACAACATCACCAGACGATTCCGAGAAGTAGCTTGGCGGAGGTGTTGCTGCATCACGGAGTGCCCGCAGTGTTAGCGATGCGAGATTCGATTACCGATCAAGAAGCGCTGAGTTTTATCGCAGCCTTTGCTCAAGCGTTGAGCGATCGAATGCCGATCGATCAATCCGTTGCCGTTGCGCGGCAACATTTGCTGACTTTGTTTCGATTCAATCACCAGGCCTGGACATTGCCTGTGTTGTATATGCACCCGGAATTCAACGGGGAATTGATTAAACCGATCGAAGAAGGATTAACGCAAATTCCCCATACACCAAGCCAGCTAGGGGGGCAGCATCCGATCGCATCGCTGCGATCGCTGGAAAACGCCAAGATTTGGACGATTCGCGGTGGCTTGATGCGCGTGGGCATGAGCACCGAGAATGATTTGGTCTTAGCGAACGAACCCGGTGTTTCGCGCAAACACGCGGAAATTTTTTCCCGCAGCGCTGATTCGATGCAGCCGACCTATTTTCTGCGGGATTTTTCACGCTATGGCACCTGGATTTCGACGGTGAACGGGTGGCAGAAAGTCCATAATTACGAGGTGCCCTTATATTCAGGGGCGCAGATTAAGTTTGGTGGCTCTCAGAACTCTGTTTTAGAGTTCTTGGTCTCGCCTGCGGATGGAAGAAACTAAAATCTGCCCTTAGAATTACGGAGGTCGATCGTAAAGGTTTGGAGATTTTAAGTAATTTAGCGTAAATTGATAGGTCAGTTACGGAACTGGTAACACTGGGCTTGAAGCTATAGCCATCAAACACACCAACCCTTAGTTCAATTACAGATGCGGATTATTGTCATGGCACACGAAGCAAGTCCTTCTAACTCTCATGAACTTCAGCAAGCATTCGTCGATGCCTTACTTGATTCGGAAGCAGTGACGGTGCGGTGGAATCAGCCGGACAATGCTGACACTGTAGAAGTTGAGGTCGCGGAAGTTCCCGATAGCGCGATCGCTTATCCTTGGAATCCGGCTGATCCGGAGGCAGAATCGTTTTTCAACAGCTTAGAGCAGAAATTCTCACTCGATGCGCTCTCTGATGCTGAAGTTGCCGATCGTGCCGATGCCTTTTTCTCTCATTTAGATTCGCTGTTCGCGGCTCCCACGCTTGAAACCTCTCTGGCACAAAAATTTGCAACCGTGCCACAATCGATTTTGAACACGATCGCTCAGCAAGCGCAGAAACTAGCGAATTCCTCCGCAACTCTGGCAGATCAGTTGGTTCAGTGTGTACAAGAAGCGCTGCCGCAGTGGGCAGAAGAAGACTTACAAGTGTTAGCGCGTCCCTTGGCTTACTCGATGCGCGGTGAAGAACAAGCGGTAAAGGCGACCGACTGGGCGAGATTGTCGGAAACGGAGCAGGCGAAATTGACGCTGGCGATCGCTCGGTATGCACTGAACGAAGCTCAAGATTAATTCTGCGAAAAGATATTAAGAACTCTGGATTCTGTTACAATCCAGAGTTTTCGCATTTACCGGTCTGATTTTTGCAGCTTTGTTCTACAGCAGATTGAAGCGCTGGAGTTGGGATTCGATCGTTTTCGGTAATAGCTTCCGCAATTGTGTTTTATCTTTGAACACCAATCGATTCTGGCTTGGTAGATCAAATGGAAACTGCCCTGGCATATCGGAGCGTTCCATCTGCACCAGTAGAACTTGCTCCGATCGCTTACTTTGCAGCGCGTAGCCCGTTTCGACACACACTTTAGGGCTGGGAATCAGAAGCGGAGGCGTATCGGAAATTTGAGCGATCGAAGTGCTATCGCCGATAAATAAAAGACATTGACGAATCGATCGCATCAGGGAGCTATTCAATCGAATGGCTCCTTCGTTGAGACGGTGGGATTCTCGCAGGGTGATAGGGAGGCGCGATCGGCGATTCAAGCTATCAATGACGGATTCGAGTTCATCCCGGAGTAGATCGCCGGATTCCGTAAACTCGGTCTGATAGGAAAAGAAGATTTCAGGCTCTAGATTTGCCATCACTTCTTGTTTTGAGAAGTAGATTTCGTGGCTGGAGAGATCAATATTAGAAATTGCGTAGCCGCCGCTTCCTTCGATGTAAAACTCAACCGTTTCGCCTTGGAGATACCGTTGAAACCAGGTCGATTTCTTCACCTCAGCGCTATCCTCAAGAAAGTCAGCCCTTAAGCCCGATTTCAGCAGACTATTTTTGCTTAGTCTTAAATCATGGGGACGCTTCTCTAGTTCCCGAATGGGTTCATACTGCTCCAAATACCACGCCTTCAGCGCAATGATCGCCATGCTGCAATCTGCCTTCTATTTAAAACTACAACAGCACCCAGCTACTACTCTCCGAGTGACTTCCTCAAGTAAATCCATTTTAGATAGAGTTGAACAAATTGGACACTAAATTAATATTTAAGCGCCAGTTTGTTTAGAAACTCCCCAAAGTGCCAGAAGAGGAAATATCAGATTTCGAGCTTGGTGCTGTTGCCGTTGAGCGAGACAGATGTAGAGTTAAACAGCGTCTTGACCTCTTGAATTTAACTAGATTTGGCTGTTTGATCTGCCAGGGAAGCTGTTAGTTGCTTCAATTTCAAAGATACCATTTTGTCCCCAACAGACAAGCGATAGAGATGAAAGTTTACGCCTATGCAAGCGCTTGATTGCAGTTAGTTTTATAGATGTAAATTGAAGGGTTTAGAAATATGAATTGCAACTTATGACTTGCGGGATTTATCGCACGAAAAAAGCGGTTTGAACTCACAATCGTTTCAAAACCGCTACTGTGCAAAATTAGGTTGATTTATGTTTAGCAATATTGACTGATATCTTCGCCGCATTCATCTGCTAAATAGCACAATGCCCGGAAGCGGAGGGCAATAACCTCTTCATAAAGCGGATTGAGTTTGCACATTGGAGGAATGTGCAGGAGTGTGCGACCGAATAGCTTAACATCGCGCTCGAATGGGCACTGAGCGGGAATATGATCTGCTAGAAAATGAGCAAATTTGGGATTGTGAACCTGAATGCTGTCTAGCTTACGACGCAGTGGAGCGAGGGGAGCGAAAGACTTAGGTGACGAATGAGAGACAGGGGGTGCAGAGGTGACAGGGGCGAATGGGTGAGAGACCCAGCCGGAGATGGCAATGCTGCTGTGACGATCGCGCTCTTGCGCGGAGCCACCGAGTTTCTGAAAGCTCATGCTGAAACGTTCCTCGAACTGGTGAGATGTGTAGAGAGTCGTCCGTGAAGTGTCTACAACGATCGATGAAGCAAATACGGGCGATGAAGTGAAATTCTGGAGAGACGCTCCCAGAGTTTGTTGTGTATCCAATCTGCTTTACTTATCTTAACAAAGCTCACGAAATTACGTCCATCTTTTAAGACTTTCTCGTAATTTAGTTAAACTCTGCTGGCTGGTTTTGTGAAGCAAACTTGACATTCAATATTCTAGTCCTTCTTCCCATAGATAGACGTAGATCTTTGACAGATTTGCAGGTTCTTTATTTATTTCTTGAATGCGATTGATGCAGTTCCCAAATGTCTGGAAACTGAGCCGAAAAAGTAGAACGAGCGTGGGTAGTTTCTGTAGCAAAGGCCACTAAAGTATTTGTTTTTTGAAGACGATTTCCTTAGTGAAGAACCGCCGCTTCTATCCCAAAGTCATCACGAAATAAAGCAGTTTGAATTAAGCAATTTTTCTTCATGAACAAGCTTTACGGAATAAACTTCCACGTCGAAAATGTCGCTGCCTGTCCAGAGGGTTGGTTTAATTCATCTAACACTGTCCAAAGGATCACATCTTCGATCCAGAACCGTTTACCCGTGCTAGAAATGCGGACTCCACGATAGTCACTGATATAACCCTGCGCTTTTGCTTGAGCGAGCAGACGCGATCGTTCCTCTTGGCTGACAGGCTCAGCAGATTTTCTTGAAGGCAATTGCGTGAAGGTTTCCCAGTCCATTTCCCATAGCGTTAGAGCTTGCCGATTGCCATAGTTAAAGATCGGATCAGGTTCAGTGCCATGAGAAACGACGACAAACGGAGCCTCAAATAAAGCTTCGGGCGTTTGAATCAGCGTTTTTCCTGTCCAGTGATGAAAGCTATCAATTAAACGCTGAGCCTGTTGAAGTTGCCAGAGAGAATTCATTTCGAGAAATACTGGTCGCAAGCTGTGTCACAAGCAGGATAAGCGGTTTGATAGGGACTCGATCGCCGACCAAATAAAGCATATCGATTGTCGCGCACCTGCTCGTACACGCGATCGCCCACCCATTTCATCCCAGGTAGATTTCGGTAAACGGTGACAAATACATTTCCCACCGGAAGCAGTCGCCCAATTTCTTCGGCAGCATCGCTTCCTTGCCATCGGCGATCGGGTGTCACATTATCAATTAGAATCATGCCCATTTCGCAATCTTGAGCGGTAATGCCGAATTGAGTTAATCCCGCTTCATCCTGCATTGGCAGATATTGAAAGCGATCGCCCTTATCAATCTGTTCCAGAACTTGAACCAAATTGGAGCAAAGATTACAGTGCCCGTCATAAATCACAGTGTAGGGTTTCATCGGCGGAGGCGTTGACGAATACGATCGGTAAATAGGTCTACTTCTGGTAATCTTAGCTGACTTGCAATCAGAGCGAAGAGTCCAAGCCCGACCGAACCCGCGATCGTCATCTGCACTAATGCAAGCCAGAAGCCGTTAAGACTGGAAAAATTCGCGATCGCATTCGAGATAAACCAGCTTGCGGTTCCGGCAATAAAACTGCCAATCGTCAGCCCCAAGATCGGATAGCTCCATTCCAGCAGGGGTAATCGATTGAGTCTACGATCGAGAAAATATAGCAGTGCGAAGACTGAGAGAATATTCACGCTCACCGTTGCTAAAACGATTCCAACAATGCCAAAGGGTCGGTAAAGTAGAAAGTCAAACAACGCATTGAGAAAGATATTGACAATACTAATTCTGAACGGAGTATCGCCATCTCCAAGCGCGTAGAATACTCTCACTAAAACATCTCGACTCAGGTAAACGAACATTCCCGCAGCATATGCCATCAATACCGACGCGACTAATTGAGTTGCTTCCGGTTGAAAGGCTCCCCGTTCGTAAACCACTCGCACGATCGGAGTCGAAAGCGCGATCGTTAAGGCACTTAGAGGCAACATCGCGATCGCGGTAATCAAAAGTCCCTGCCGAATTCGCGCCTTCAGTTCATCTGCCTGACTCGGATCAGCCAACCGAGAAAAGATCGGTAGAAATGGCACCAGGATCATATTTGAAAGCAGTCCTAGCGGAGTTTGAACCAAAAGATTGGCGTAATCCAAGCTAGAGATCGCTGCAACCGCGTTTGGCAGATAGGCAGCAAACGTCAAATCCGTGATCACATTAATTTGCAGCATTCCCGACGAGAACAGCGCAGGCCCCATGACGCGAAACACTTCCCGTACACCCGGATCATTCCACACAAAGCGAATCCGAAATCGTCCTAATCCCGATTGTCGCTGCGCCCAAAATTGCGCGAGCCACTGTAAAACCGTTCCCAACAGTGTGCCGATCGCGAGAACCATTCCCCCAATCAGCGCATAGTTCGGATTAGTCACTTGAGTTCCCGCAGTCAGGATAAAGATTCCAATGCCGATGATTAATGTCAAGCTAGAAAGCAATGGACTAATTGACGGTAGCCAATATTGATCGGCTGCGTTTAACGTACCAAAGCCAATTCCGATCATGCCGGCAAACCAAGCGATCGGAGCCATGATTTGCAGTTGTTGAATTGCGATCGTTCTAGTCTCTAACCCTTGCGCGGTCTGCCTTAATCCACTTGCCAGCAAATCAATAAAGAACGGTGCAAAGAAAAAAACAATCAGCGACACCACCAGAAAAACAAGCCCAATTAGCGTCGAAATTGCTTCGACGAGCGGGGCGGATTCTTCTTTTCGGCGTTTTGCCAAAGCGCTGACCATCGCACTGTGGAACGGGCCGTTAATCCCACCGAGCAAAATCAAAAAGAAGCTTGGAATAATGACAGAAATATCGTAAGCAGCTTTTGCTGTCCCGACTCCAAATGCAAACGCGATCGCTAACTGTCGAATCAGTCCTACCACTTTGCTGATCAGCGTTGCGATCGCGACAATTCCCGCGATGCCTGCAAGGGAGCGTTTGGGTTTCGGAGTTTCAGTCACAACAGGGTACGGCAAAAAGACTTCACCCATTTAATCATCTTGTGTTCTTCCCAAACATTCAGACTGAAAGATTAAGATAGATTCACTCCTATTCTTTGATTGTCCGATGCCCGTTACGCCACAACACCTAATTCAGTGGAAACAACAACAGCGATCGATTGCCATTCTTACCGCTTGGGATTACGCGATCTCGTCGATTCTCGATCGTGCGGGAATTGATGCCATTTTGGTCGGAGATTCACTGGCAATGGTGGCACTCGGACACGATACAACGCTGCCGCTCACGCTCGATGAAATGATTTACCACGCAAAAGCGGTGCGACGTGGAGTAAAAGAAGCACTTCTGATCGTAGATTTGCCGTTTCTGACGTATCAAGAAAGTGTGCAGCAAGCTCTGCACTCCGCAGGTCGTATTCTCAAAGAAACGGGTGCGGGTGCCGTGAAGCTAGAAGGCGGCTATCCAGTAATGGCGGAAACGGTTTCGCGGTTAGTGCAAGCGGGAATTCCGGTGATGGGTCATGTGGGATTAACGCCGCAATCGGTTCGGCAAACGGGATTTCGGCAACAAGGACGATCGACTGAAGCGGGAGATCGAATTTTGTCTGAAGCGATCGCGCTCGAACAAGCGGGAGCCTTTGCGATTGTACTCGAACACATCCCCGCAGAATTAGCGCGAACGATTACGCAAAAGCTGACGATTCCGACGATCGGCATCGGGGCGGGAGCGGGTTGTGATGGTCAAGTGCTAGTGACTTCCGATGTGTTGGGGTTGGGAACGTGGAAGCCAAAATTTGCGAAAGCGTATCTGGATTTGAATACGTTGATTACGCGATCGGTGCAGGAATATTGTGAAGAGGTGCGATCGAGCAAATTCCCGGTGGAGTAATCAAGTTCTACCAGATACTCAGAGAGGCGTTTCGGCGAAACGCCCCTCTCCACATTGATCTACACCTTCATCGCTTTCGCCAATTCCGCCGCAACCTCTGGACGTGAAAACTCAGGCGGCGGTAATTCTCCCCGACGCAGCATTTCTCTCACCTTCGTTCCTGACAAATGCACCCGCTCTTCTGCTGAACTCGGACTGGTTTTCGTCGTTGCCATTCCTTGGGTGCGCTTGCAGTAGAAAGCGTGTTCAAACTTCAGGGGCTGAATGCCTAGTGCTGCCGGATCAAACTCATCAAAGATGTATTGAGCATCGTAGGTGCCGTAGTAATCACCCACTCCAGCGTGATCACGTCCCACAATAAAGTGAGTACAGCCATAGTTTTTCCGCACTAGCGCATGGAAAATGGCTTCACGCGGCCCAGCATAGCGCATTGCTGCTGGATTAATCGCCAGAATCACGCGATCGTTGGGAAAATAATGTTCCAGCATAATCTCGTAACAGCGCATCCGAATGTCTGCCGAGATATCATCTTCTTTTGTCGCGCCGACCAAGGGATGCAGAAACAGCCCATCTACGGTTTCGAGCGCACATTTAATGATGTACTCATGAGCGCGGTGAATCGGGTTGCGGGTTTGGAAGCCGACGACCGTTTTCCAGCCTTTTTCTTGGAATGCAGCCCGTGATACTGCCGGATCAATCTGATAAGTCGGAAACAACGGATGCGGGTCGCGCTCCAACAGCCATACATCTCCCGCCAAATTCACGTTGCCCTGACGGTAAACGACTGCCACGCCCGGATGCTTTTCTTCATCGGTGCGGTACACTTTCACCGCTTCTCGCGCTTTGTCGTAGGTGTATTTCTCGCTCAACTGCAACACGCCGATATAGCGTCCAGTCGGATCATCCAACCGCACCAAACTACCTTCCTTGAGCGGTGCGGCAACCTCTTCCGTTACCGAGAGCGTCACCGGAATCGACCAGGGCAACCCGTTCGCCAAGTGCATTTCTTCGACGACACGATCGTAGTCTGCTTTGCCCATAAATCCGGTCAGGGGACTAAAGCCACCGATCGCAATCAGTTGCAGATCAGAAACGGCTCGTTCGTCGAGTTGGACACGCGGGAGAAAGTCCGCTTTAGAGAGAAATTCTTCGCGCTGAGCGCCCGTGACAATGCGATCTATTAGCTGTCCGCCGTGCGGTGCGATTCCGTTAGGATGACTCATGTGGTGTAGAGAGATGAAAGGGTGTAATTACCACTTTCCCGATCAGAAAAGCGGTCTTTAATAAACTTAGCAGGATGTGGAACGATTAGGCGTTACTTGATAGAAAGGGAATCGGATCAGCAATGGGATCGCGTACTGTTTCGCCCTGAAGCTTTGCCCAATACTGGCTGAGAAAATGAATTTGCCGCAGCCCCACGATTAGGTTTAATCCGGGAACGAAGATCCACCAGACGACCAAGGGCGGTTTGAGTCCGTCTCGCTCATACAATTTATTCACTGTGTGATACAGCCGAAACTGCACAATATAGATCCAGGTAATTCCTAATAACGAGAACCATCTAAACCAATCCGGAACATCTGGATCAAAGAATGCTAATGCTTGTGGCACTGCCACACTTAGTACAAACGGCAAAAGACAGAGTGTGCCTGACCAGCCTTGTCCGTTATGGTTTCGTAACTCTTCTTGGATGATCCACTTGTAGTAGCCGTAGTACAAAAGTCCGGTTAATCCTGAGAAGAGAATGACTTTCCAGAGTGGGCGGGGTTTACCAAGGATGGACATGGACGAGCGCAGAATACTTTACAGTTCTTAATCTAATCAGTTTCTGGATCGAAGGCAATTCCTCGAAACTCAAGGTTGATCACATCTGATCGCACAAAGGTGACGATCTCCAAAGTTCCATTAGGAACATCCGTCGAATTCTTGATCAATTCTATTCGACTATCCCAATCAATTCCTTCAACGCTAATCAGCCTCTTTGTTTCTGGAGATCATCGTTTGACTGCTGCCTCATTCCCACTTTCAGCCGCTAATTGCTCTAACCGCTCCTGCTGATCCTGGGAAATACAAGTTTCAATCACATTCTCTAGATCGCCTTCCAACACCGGCGCTAAGGCAAAGTTCTGTCCCAAACGGTGATCAGTCACGCGATTATCTTTGTAATTGTAAGTGCGAATTTTTTCTGATCGCTCTCCCGTCCCAACTTGCGATCGACGCATCGAAGTGATCGCATCTTGCTGCTCTCGCAACTTAATGTCATACAACTTCGCCCGGAGAATCTGCATCGCCCGTTCTCGGTTTTGAAGCTGCGATCGTTCTTCCGTACAAAAAACCCGAATCCCCGTCGGCTTGTGGATCAAATCCACTGCCGTCTCAACTTTGTTGACGTTCTGACCACCTGCACCGCCTGATCGTGCGGTCTTCATTTCAATATCTTTCGGATCGATGTGAACTTCCACATCATCGACTTCGGGCATCACCGCCACCGTTGCCGTCGAAGTATGAACCCGCCCGGATGCTTCTGTCACCGGAACGCGCTGCACTCGATGGACTCCAGCTTCAAATTTTAGTTTGCTGTAAACGCGATCGCCCTGAATTTCCATCACGGCTTCCTTAAATCCGCCCAAGCCCTCTGCTAGTGATTCACTCGCCATTTTGACGCGCCATCCTTGACGTTCGGCAAAACGTGAATACATTCTGACCAAATCACCCGCCCAAATGCTAGCTTCATCGCCCCCGGTTCCCGCCCGAATTTCTAACATGATGTTCTTGTCATCATTCGGATCGCTCGGTAGCAGGAGAATTTTCAATCGCTTTTCTAATTCTTGCAGCTTGGATTGGAGTTCTTCCACTTCCATCGCTGCCATTTCTTGCATTTCCAGATCGCCGCCCGATTCCTTTAAAAGCTGACGCGCTCCAGCAAGGTCTTTTTCCGTCTTGCGCCAAAGCTCATACGTATTGACCGTTTCTTCTAACGACGATCGCGATTTTGCCACGCGCTGGAACTCACCCGGATCTTTAGCAATATCCGGGTCAGCCATGCGGCGCGTCAATTCGTTAAAGGTTTGCTCAACCGAATTTAGTTTGTCAATCAAGTATGCTTCAGCCATCGGACTCGCCTCAAAAAATAGAAAATTTCGGTGAAAAGACAATCGCGGCAACTCAAAACGCGATCGTCGAGTGAGTTTTCAACCGAATTATCCTATTTTTGTTCTTCGCTCATGCCGTACTTCCGCAAGAACCGCTCGACCCGTCCCTCAGTGTCAATAATCTTCTGAGTTCCCGTGAAAAACGGATGATTGCCCGACCACACATCTACATGCAGTTCTGGCTTGGTCGAACCCACCGTCGCAACATGTTCACCGTTACAGAAAACTTTCGCTTCAGGATACCAATTCGGATGAATTCCTTTCTTTGCCATTGCTTTATCTCCAGGTTGCTATACCAATTGTAACAATTAGCGCTTCGAGAACTGAGGAGCTTTCCGAGCCTTACGCAGACCGTATTTTCTCCGTTCTTTCGCTCTTGGATCGCGGGTTAAGTACCCTTCAACTTTGAGCGGCTTCCGG
Source organism: Leptolyngbya sp. AS-A5 (assembly GCF_039962495.1). Lineage (NCBI taxonomy): Bacteria > Bacillati > Cyanobacteriota > Cyanophyceae > Leptolyngbyales > Leptolyngbyaceae > Leptolyngbya > Leptolyngbya sp. AS-A5. The sequence continues at coordinate 456,910 of NZ_JAMPLL010000003.1, forward strand.
TTTTCGGGATCAAGTTGACACAAGGCACGAGCCACGCCGAGCTTGATCGCGTCTGCCTGTCCGGTCAGACCGCCACCGTGAGCCGTCACCAAAATATCGTACTCACCTTCCAAGCCCAAAGTTTCTAACGGAGCTTTTGCACCCGAAAGATACTCTGCGTTGTATTGCAAATAAAGATCACCGGGCTTACCGTTGATCGTAATCGCGCCCTCACCGGGAACGAGACGGACACGAGCGATCGCGTTTTTACGGCGACCGGTGCCTTGATACATCACTCTTCCTTCAGTAGCTTGCATCGATTACTTCTCTCCCGGAATCGTCTTGATTTCTAAAACTTTGGGTTGCTGTGCTGCATGAGGATGATCTGCACCCGCATACACTTTCATTTTGGTGAACAGTTGGCGACCCAGCGAATTTTTTGGCAGCATTCCTTTGACTGCTTGCTCGATAATGCGCTCTGGCAATCGCGCTTGCAGCTTTTCAAAGGATTCGGTCTTCATTCCACCCGGACGACCGGAGTGACGACGATACACTTTCTGACTGGCTTTTTTGCCCGTCACGGTGACTTTATCGGCATTGATCACGACGACAAAATCACCTGTGTCTAGATGCGGTGTGTAGGTCGGCTTGTTCTTACCGCGAAGAATCATCGCGATTTCAGTCGCCAAACGACCCAGGCGTTGATCCGTTGCGTCTACAACGTACCAATCGCGCTGGATCTCGGCGATCGGAGGTAGATAGGTTTTGTTTTCCATGAGCTTGAGGTTTGGTTAAAAAGGAGTCGGTTCGGAAGCAGTCGAGCGCGGCAAAACCAGTTTCGGCTGCGAATCAAACCAGAGTTCCGGGGAAAAGGGCATATCCGGATAGCCCACTCTTAGCAAGCAGAGTCCTTGAGGCGGAGCCGCATACCGCACTTCATCACGCCGTTCTTCTGCCCACAAGCGCGTAAAGTCTTGCACTGATCGATCTCCCCGTCCCACTTCTACCAGCAGCCCGACTAGAAGCCGCATCATGCCATACAGAAATCCACTTGCCTGAACTTCAATATAGAGAAACGGGTCTTGTCTCACACATTCCGCCGCTTGAATATCGACCCAAGCATGGGGACGACTCGAATTTGCCCTCTGAAACGCCGCCATGTGATGGCGACCGATCATCGGATCAAGCGCTTTCTGAATTTTTGATTCATCAAGCGGGGCGTGGTAGTAGTGCCAGGACAGCGATCGAGCAAATAAATTCGGTCGCACCTCGGTATAGATCGTATAGCGGTATCGTCTCCAGGAAGCCGAGAATCGAGCGTGCCAATCCGGGGAAACGGCTGCCGATGCTCGAATCAACACATCATCGGGAAGTCGAGCATTGATCACGTCCGCCCATCGGTGTGGCGGGATCAGGGAAACCACATCGAAATGTGCCACCTGAGCCGCCGCATGAACGCCCGTATCGGTACGCCCTGCCGCATGAATCACCACCCGATGCCCCACTACAGAAGCGATCGCGGTTTCAATCTCTTCTTGAACGGAGCGATGATTCGGTTGCCGTTGCCACCCATAGAATCGAGTGCCCAAATACTGAATCAGTAGAGCGACTCGTTGGGGGGACGGCTGAACAGTTGCCATCTTAGGTCAATTCGATAATTGCCATTTCAGCATTGTCACCACGACGACGAATCGTTCTCAAAATGCGGGTATATCCGCCTTTGCGATCAGCGTATCGTTCCGGAGCTTGCTCGAATAAAGCATGAACAAGCTGCTTGTCATAGATGTATCCCATCGCTTGACGACGAGCCGCAAGGGAGCCGTCTTTTGCGAGGGTGATCATTTTTTCAGCTTCCGATCGCACTGCTTGAGCGCGAACTTTGGTCGTTTGAATTCGACCGTTGCGGATTAGTTCAGTCGTGAGCGCTCTCAGGAGTGCTTTTCGCTGATCCGCAGGTTTGCCCAGCATGGGGACTTTGCAACCGTGACGCATAGCTTGTTACTAGGATTTAGATTTTTCTTGCGGCAGGGTAATCCCCAACCGTTGTTGCAATGCTTCGACCACTTCTTCCGCAGACTTAGCACCGAAGTTTTTGATTTCGAGCAGGTCTTCTTGGCTGTAGTCGAGCAAGTCCGCGACCGAGTTGATTTGAGCACGTTTCAGGCAGTTATAGGCTCTGACTGAAAGTTGCAGTTCTTCGATCGGGATTTGATTTTCGATCCGCTCATCGTTGAGATCGTCACCATCCGAAGGCTCGAACGTGATGTCTTTCAATGGATTAAACAGATCGACCAGGATATTTGCCGCTTGACTCAGCGCTTCTTGCGGAGTCAAACTGCCATTTGTCCAGATTTCCATGATCAAACGGTCTTTTTCAGCCGTTCCACCCTGGCGAGCATCCTCAACGCTGTATTGCACTTTCCGCACGGGCATGAATACAGAGTCGATTTGCAAAAAGTCGAGCGCGGTATCATCAGTGAACTTTCCAGCTCCCCGATAGCCTTTACCCTTCTCGATTTTGAACTCCATCTCTAACGTTGCGTTCGGAGCAAGCGTTGCAATGTACTGATCCGGATCAACCAGTTCAACTTCCGAAGGCAAATCAAAGCTTTCAGCCGTTACCGTCGCTGCACCTTGAACCAGAAGCCGACCGATCTGAGGCTGAGACGAATATGTTCTGAATACCAGCTTCTTCATGTTCAGCATGATATCCAGCACGTCTTCTCGCACCCCCGGGATCGTCGCAAACTCATGCGTTACGCCTGCGAGTCTCACGGCGGTCACGGCTGCGCCTTCTAAGTTCGACAGCAACACGCGACGAAGGGCATTTCCCACCGTCGTTCCTTGTCCCCGCTCTAGCGGCTCCAAGATGAACTTGCTGTATTGACTTTGATCCTTATCCGTCGTGGTATCAATACATTCGACCTGAAACTGTGCCACGGATTAGCCTCCCTTTCTCCTTGCTTGTGAGGGTTATCCCTCGATTTGACATCCAACCCGTTTCGTGCTGTCCATTATAGACAGCAAAATCGCGCATTAGACGCGGCGGCGCTTGGGTGGGCGACAACCGTTATGAGGAATCGGGGTCACGTCTCGAATCAGGGTGATTTCGATGCCAGTCCCTTGTAAGGCTCGAATCGCGGTTTCGCGCCCGGCACCGGGACCGCTTACCATGACTTCAAGTTGGCGCATTCCTTGATCCATTGCTCGACGTGCGGCTGCTTCGGCAGCGGTTTGTGCCGCAAAGGGAGTTCCCTTCTTTGCACCTTTGAAGCCGCTCGATCCGGCAGATGCCCAGGAAATCACCTCGCCTTGAGTATCCGAGATCGTGACGATCGTGTTGTTGAAGGTCGATTGAATATGGGCGACTCCACTAGGGATATTCTTTTTCGCCTTGCGCGGGCCCGTTTTCCGCTGCGGTTGTCTTGCCATGTCAACTCTCTTAAATTTACGCTGCTACGTTCCTACAAGCTGTGATTGCCCGGAGGCAATGCACATTATTTCTTACCAGGGGCTTTTTTCTTCCCGGCAACCGTTCGACGACCGCCTCGCCGAGTCCGCGCGTTGGTTCGAGTCCGCTGACCTCGCACAGGTAATCCCATCCGGTGCCGCCGACCGCGATAGCAACCGATATCCATCAATCGCTTGATCGACATCGATTCAAACCGCCGCAAGTCTCCTTCAATCTGATAGCCGCCTTCCACTGCTTCCCGCAGGGCTGCGACATCCGCTTCGCTTAGGTCTTTCACTCGCGTATCAGGATTGACTCCTGTTTTCGCGATGATTTCTTTCGATCGGGTAGGCCCGATTCCATAGATATATCGAAGACCAATTTCCACTCGCTTATCGCGAGGCAGGTCTACGCCCGCAATCCGCGCCACGCTGATTCTCCCTAAAACATAGATAAACAGTCGAAAATGTCTGCCGCGATCGAGGGCTTTCCCCGCTTCGGCAGACTTGCACACGCAGTCTTGTTAACCCTGGCGTTGTTTGTGCTTCGGGTTTTCACAGATCACCATGACGCGCCCCTTCCGACGAATGACGCGGCATTTTTCGCAAATTCGTTTCACTGACGCTCGTACTTTCATGCCCTATCTCGGCAACATTACAAACACAATATCCTATCAATTTTATATAGCGCTTGTCAAAGGGATCTTTTAATGCCGACTAACGACCACCTTTATTTTTCAGTCGGTAGGTGATGCGTCCCTTGGTAAGGTCATAGGGGGTGAGTTCGACCTTGACGCGATCGCCCGGCAGGATCTTGATATAGTTGCGCCGAATTTTTCCAGAAATGTGTGCGAGTACGTTAAAGCCGTTGTCGAGGTCTACCCGGAACATTGCGTTCGGGAGCGAATCGACGACGGTTCCTTCCATTTCAATCAGGTCTTGTTTAGACAAGCGGCAATTTCCTCCAAATAGAAAAGGTTGGGGTTGCATTTTACCCTATACGAGTGTAGATCATTCAACCCCTTTTCGACATTTTTTGCGGCGGAAGGGGCGATTCATGTTAATCAATTTCTTTATTTCAGCTCCGATGTAGGTCCTAAATGTTTTAGAGAGAATAAGCGCTTACGTAAATTGAGTATAGAATTAGACGAATTTGCTAATTTAACGGGCAACTGAACAATAAGGACGAATCACGCACAATGGAAGCCTCCCCAGCTAGAGTCATTCAATACTTCAACGGAGAGAAGCAAAATCTTATTCCTCTCTTTCAACGCCCTTACACTTGGACTGAAAACAATTGGTAAGCTCTCTGGGATGATCTAATGGTGCAGTATGAAGTGGGTGATACCGGAACTCACTTTATGGGCGCGATCGTTTCAGTCCCGACGCGCAGTACACCTGTAGGAGTTAGCAAATACCTAATTATTGATGGTCAACAACGGCTTACAACTGTATCGATACTTCTTTGTGCTTTACGAGATGTCCTAGATTCAAACTCTGCCTCACGGATACAAGAGGTTTACTTAACGAACCGCTTTCGTGATTTAGAGGACACTTTAAAGTTTGTACCGACACAAGCAGACCGAGACATTTATCGCAGTATTGCTCTCGATCGTCAGATTCCAGAAAATAACAAAGATATTCGGATGGGTGCTTGCTACCACTTCTTTAAGAATAAGTTGCTTAAAGGCACTGATCTAAATGGTGATCCTGTAGATCCAGCCAGAGCGCTGACTACTTTAGAGCAATGTCTTCAAGTAGTAATGATCAACTTAGGCGATGACGATGATCCATATCTCATTTTTGAAAGCCTAAACTTTAAGGGTGAACCTCTCACGCAAGCTGATCTTGTGAGAAACTACTTGCTGATGCGCTTTCGTCATTCAATTTCTGCTGGTGGAGAGCAAGAGCGGGTTTACTCAAAACATTGGATTCCACTTGAGACAACACTTCAATCTAATCTCACCGAATTTCTTCGTCACTACACAATGAAGGATGGAGAGGAAATTAAAAAAGGCGGTATCTATGCAGCTATCAGAACAAGATTGAAAAGCATGGACTCGACGGAGGAAGTAGAAGAAGAAGTTAAAGCCATGCAAAGGTTTGGGAAATTTTACGCAAGATTCCTTTCATTAGCGAAAGAGGAAGTAACGAGCATTCGCGATAGGTTGGAGAATCTTAAGGAAATAAAAGTAACAACATCCTACCCCCTCTTGCTTCGCTTATTTGATGCGCGTGAAGCTCAAGATTTGAGTGACGTTGAGTTGGAAAAATGTCTTGGGCTAATTGAATCATTTGTAATTCGGCGTGCTGTTTGTGGAGTACCGACAAACTCTCTAAACAAAGTGTTCCCGCAGATCGCTAAGAGCTTCCCCAATACAGACTACTTCGGGTGGCTGCAACGCTCACTGTCTTCCTACAGTGGGAATAGTCGATTTCCCAAAGATGCTGAATTTGCCTCCGCTTTTATGAGCCAGCCACAGTACGGGCGTGGTAGCACTCGTTTCATCCTTTGCCGTCTTGAAAAGGCTTTTAACCACAAAGAGACAGTAAATCTTTCGACAACAACAATAGAACACGTTTTACCTCAAACGTTAAACCAGGCATGGCGAGATGAGCTAGGTACAGAAGCAGAAAAAGTACACAGTACTTTGGTTAATACATTCGGCAATCTGACTTTAACTGGCTATAACTCAGAACTGGGCAATCTGTCATTTCTGGAGAAGAAAACCAAACTCAAGCACACACACATCGAGCTAAACCGATGGATTCTTGAGCAAGAAAACTGGAGAGCATCAGAAATCGAGAAACGAGCAAAAGAAATGCTACTTGTAGCCACTCAGATCTGGATGTCCGCTTCTGACGCAATAACGGATTGAGGAACTTGGTTTCGCTTAATTCGATCGCGCATCTTCTCAAACCATCGCGCAGGCGTTTCCGTTGCTCACGCTTGAACAAGTTTGTGTAGTGATCGCTATTCGTTATTGATCGCTACAAGGATAACCGCGATCGCGCTTTCCTGTATGATACGCCGATCGATAATTCTCCCTATGTTTTACTCGCTTTCGCTTGTCTCGCATGAAGATCAAGCTTTGCTCTCAGTTCGTCTTTAATCCGATTCATGATTGAATCTTCATCGAGTGAGGCAAGAATTCTCGTGACAACCGCTTTCGGGCTTTCTGTCCCCCAAGACGCATCATTGGCAAGATAAGCTTTGGTTACTTGAGCGATCGCATAAGTCGAAACGCCTGCCACCGCTCCCTGAGTGAGCGCCACGGAAATGTAGGGCGCGATCGACAGTCCCCCAGTCGCCGGAGCCGATAAGCCTAACAATCCTTTGAGCGAACTTAACCCCAAATTTGCGAGAAGTTCAGTTGCCGAAATTCCACCCATTGCGATCGCAATTCGTTGAAGCAATTTCACGGCTCCCTGCTGAGTCATGTGAATGCCGTAGAGCTTCGATAAACTCATAATCAGCGCTACATCGATCGTAGCACTGCTAATCAGGTCAAGAACCATAATTGGATTGACGGCAGTAGCGATCGCTTTTGTCATTACACCGTTCCAAATCACACGACTGGCGTTTTGTTCTCGAATGGCGAGTTTGCGCTGAAGTAAGCGATCTTGAACATCATCTGCAAACAGCATCGAATTCAGTGCAACCAAAGATTTTCCTTCTCGATGCAGCACTTCGAGAATTTTCAATTTGAGATCTTCAACTTGCGGTCCTGCTTTAATCATCTGGGCAGACATTCGTCCATCAGGGCGTTTCACCGCTCTTGCAATCAATGGAGAAGCTGCCGCCATCACAATTTCATCGGGTGAAAGCAGTTCCTTAACTCGTTCATCCCGAATTTTTTGATAAATGCTCATGCGATCGGTATCCGGGTACTGATCGATCTTGTTAAACACCAAAATGATGGGTTTCCCAACCTCTCGCAGTTCCGAAAGCGCTTGAAACTCAACTTTCGTAATGTCACCCGAAACAATGAACAGCAACAGATCCGCTTGTTGAGCGACTTGACGCGCTAACGCTTCTCGCGTTTCCCCGTTGACCTCATCGATTCCGGGGGTATCGATTAATTCGATTTGGGCATGGCTGGTACTCGGCAACTTCACGCGCAACACTTCTTGATCGCTGCCTGCGATCGCCTCACTCGCGACGCTCCACTGAGCCGACTGCTGTGATCGCGTCACGCCATGAATTGCACCTGTCTCAAAAATTTGTTGACCTAAGAGCGCATTTAAGAGCGAAGATTTTCCGCGCCCCACCATCCCAAATGCCGCAATCTGAACTACAAGACGATCAAGCTTTTCTAGCATCGTCCCTAGTCCGTGAATTTCTGACTCCAACCCCGATTGCTCCTGAGCCGTTAAATCTAGATTCTCAACTAGCTCTCGTAGCGTCGTTTGCGCCTGTCGATAATTTAGCTCAGCTTGGATCTCATCAAACCCAGAAATCGCCTCGTCTAGTTCCTGATCCAAGGGTTTGCCAGCGTCGGAAATGGAGTCAGTCATAAATTCACGGAAAGAAGAGCAGCGTACTTCTCACATCCTAGCAATGCTGCCAGTCAACCGTTTCTAACAAAAAATCGATTCTTAGATTAAGAATCGACTGTCACCGTTAGCGGTAGCGGCGATTGCGTCGAGCGACGATCGCTTTACGCTTGCGCTTTTCGAGCGGGGTTTCAAAATGACGGTGCGATCGCAGGTCTGCTAAGATTCCAGCCTTTGAAACTTGACGCTTAAATCGACGCAGCGCTGAATCGATTCCTTCGTTTTCTCCGAGAACCACTTGGGTCATGCTGTATCCTCCAATTGAATCAAAAGTTTTGGGTTTCTCATCGGACTAAAAATGGCTGTCCACACATGAGTATGCACAGCATTCTAGAGAATGAGCATCCTACCATCGTGTAGATTAACATAGATCCCAAACGCTAACGCACAAGCTGATGCACAAAACACAAATTTAAAGTGCTGAAGTTCGTACTTAAAGCAAGCTGTAGATTTTCCATTGCCGCAATTAGCCATTGAACGCCATCGCGACTGTAGCTTTCGTAGTGATGAAACAAAATCGAAAATCGCTTCTCTAAGTAAGGCTTAATTCGTTGACAGAGCAAAACGATTTGCAGCAGAAGTCGCGTGGTTGAGGTCGCACCCAAGTTAGATAGCAAATCAACGAGTACAAAATGCTGCGGATTTTGAGCGCTTTCGACGACAAGAAAATTCAGCAGTTGGCTACAAGTCCGCAGCATCAAAAAATCTGTCAGCGGCTGTGATTCGCTCTCTGGATGAATGTCATTCAGCAAATTAGCAAACTGCCGATTGAAGTGCCGTTTGCCGTAAGCTGGGTTCACAACATCGGTGAGATAGCCATACAGATCTCTTTTGAATTCCCGATACGATCGTACTTCCTGACAATGAGCAGAAAATCGCTGCGCTACTTCGCGACAGGTATCATTCCCGTTCACTTTTCCGGTGAATTCGTGTAGTGCGGCACTGAGCGATCGTTCATCTAATAGCGTTGGATTTTGCACCGGATAAACGACGCGATCGCGTCCCGGTGTAGCAGTATCACTCACAGCGCAACGAACTTGGTAAGTTACATACTTGGAAAGGTCGATTTCAAATTGCTTTTGCCGTTCCACCTGAAGCTGGCGAATTGAAGCTTGTTGACTCGCGGGTGTTCCCTCAGTCACAAGGCAATGTTCATATAGATAGGGGTAACGGCGGATTAGTGTTCCGAAGCGCTCGGTTTCGATCGAGAACTCCGCAGGCTGCAAAACAGTTGCCAAGCGCTTAAGCGTGAGGTACTGCTCGGTGCTCCGGAATGCTTGAATCAGATGACGCTGTTGCTTGATAATGCGCGATCGATAAAGGTCTGATGTAACTGGACGAGTCGGAGCTAATTCAAACAGGGCGATGAGTTCTGCGATCGCGCTGTAGCACTGGGGTCGCGATTGCCAGCGATTGATTAGAATATGGCAGCAACGATTGAGAATAAAACGGAAGTCTTCGCTGGAGTTCTTGGACTGCACAAGGCGATCGAGGTCTTGTTGCAGAGTAGCATTCGGATGGCCAGTTGCTTCAATGAATAGAAGGCGAAACCGTTCCGTCAATGCTTGCGGCGATTCGTTTTGAACCAGGTATAAAAGGTGATCATAGAGCCGCTGTTCCTCCGGCAGAATTCCCCGACTTTGATAAATAGACTCAGCAATCATGGCTCTAGCACCTCTTAACCCCAGACTTCAGGAACATAGATTTAATCAGCGGATCTAATCGACTTCAAGCAAGCTTGACCGGGGCAAGGTCAAAATACGGGCAATCATAATCGAACTCACACAGGCTCGGTGTAATCTGCGTCAGCTCACCAAATCTTTACACAAATATCCGCAAGAATCCTGCGTATCTTTTACTACTGCTTATGGCCACTATTTTCCAGATTTTATCCTGCAATCCGGGAAAAAACTGGAAATTTACGTAGACTTTAAGAACGCAAATTTTACAAGCTCTCTGATTCGAGGACCGTAGCGATCACGGAAATGGTTGAATTTGGCGGAGTATCGCGATCGCAGCGTTCAAGTTCTTTGGGTAGCTGTCGGGCAGAAAGTGCGATCGCGTCCTCAGTAATACACTTAGCTATGCCATTACTGGATGAAAATAAAAGGCGAGTCCTAGCACTGTGTAGGCTGCTAATAATAATGTTCCTTCTAACCAATTCGATCGGCCATCAGAGCTAATCGAATTCGTGATTAACACCGCAACCGCCACTGCAACCAATTCAAACGGATTAAAATTCAAATCCATCGGTTGTCCAATTAACCAGCCCACAATTACCAACACCGGAGCGACAAACAGCGCAATCTGCAAACTTGAGCCTACAGCAACCGAAAGCGACAGATCCATTTTGTCCTTCATAGCTACCGTGACAGCAGTAGCGTGTTCAGCGGCATTTCCAATGATCGGCAGCAAGATTACTCCTGTAAAAAGTGCGGTCAATCCCAGCTTCTCTGTAGCAATTTCTAAACTATCGACCAGTAATTCCGATTCAACTGCAACCAGCACTGTACAAACGAGTAAAACAACAGACCACAACACAAGATTTGGCTTTTTGGTTTCGTGGGCTAAGCTCGCCGCCGCAAGTTCTTCTTCTGCTACACCCGCATCATAGAGATAAGTATGAGTTTTCATCGAGAACAGAAGGGTGAGGGTATAGACGCTAATTAACACGATCGCAACTGCAACCGACAGAACTTGCAGCGTTGATGGCTCGATTCCTGATGAAGTGATATTTACTGCTGTCGGCAACAAAAGTGCAATCACCGCCAGATTCATTGATGAAGCATTCACTCGTGCCACGATCGGCTGAAATTCCTGCTCTTTATAGCGCAGACCGCCTAGCAGCATTGCTAAGCCCATAACCAAGAGCAGATTGCCGATAATCGAGCCTGTGAGACTAGCTTTTACAACATCAATTAGACCTGCATTTAGAGCAACTAGGGCAATAATTAGCTCAGTTGCATTGCCGAACGTTGCATTCATCAGACCGCCCAACGTTGGACCGACAACAACCGCAATTTCCTCGGTTGCAGTTCCCATCCAGGCTGCTAGAGGTAAAATTGCCAATGCTGCCGTGGCGAAAACAACGAGCGATCCCCAATGGACATAGTGAGCCGCGATCGACACCGGGATCATCACGAGCAATGCTGTAAAAACTATATTCTTGAATGACATTCGCGTTTCTAGATGAGAAAATCGTCCTCAATAGGATACTCACGATCGGCGCTGACGGCAGCATAATTCTTTGTGTTTTGCTCAACGCTTTACATCACAAAGAATGAACTTTGGTGGCACGATCGTAAAATTCTATATAAAGATCTTAAAGAACTTTAGGAACAGGTCTAAAGTGCGATTCAATCAAAAGAGATGATCGCAGAACGATGAATCTCGCATTTTATTCGTCATCCTGCTTTCACATCAGCGTTGTCACAATCTAACTCAACTTATTGATTCCCATTCCAATAGAATCAATCTTGAGTTAGGTTGTGGTTTTTTTCGCGCTTGCTAAGGTCAGACACAGCATCATCTCCGTTCTGTGCGATCGAGAAACCTCCGACTGATTTTAGTTTTGAGAAAACCGCTTCTACTGCGATTTTTTTAAGTTTGATACGTTCTGCTTACACTCCGATGTGCTGCTGTTGCGAGTGTGAGTGTCTTCTTAGGTGGAACTTAACCCATGACCTCATCCCGCTTGTCTGCTGCCGATCTCAATACTCCAAACCCCACTGCGGTAAGCGATCCTGTTGAAACTGCGATCGGTGTTTATGTCGCAGTACATGGACATTTCTATCAGCCTCCTCGTGAAAATCCTTACTTGGATGCCATTGAGCGACAACCCAGCGCCGCTCCATTTCACGACTGGAATGAGCGAATTCATCACGAATGTTATCGTCCGAATGCGTTCGCTAGAGTGCTAGATGAGCAAGGACGACTGTTGGGGATCGTCAATAACTTTGAGTATCTAAGCTTCAATATTGGCGCAACATTGATGAGTTGGATCGAGCGGCATGATGTGGAGGTATATCAACGCATCGTTGATGCCGATCGTAAAAGCTGCGATCGTTTAAACGGGCATGGCAATGCGATCGCTCAAGTCTATAACCACATCATCATGCCGTTGGCGAACGATCGCGATAAGCGGACACAGATTCGCTGGGGAAAAGCAGATTTTCGATCGCACTTCGGACGCGATCCCGAAGGAATGTGGCTCGCTGAAACCGCAGTTGATTATCCAACCCTGAAGATTTTGATCGAAGAGGGGATCAAGTTTATTGTTCTGGCTCCATCGCAGGCAGAACGCTGTCGAGCTGAGAATGATTCTACCTGGATGGAAGTGGGCGGAGGTCAAATTGATCCCACTCGCCCCTATCGCTGTTATCTGCAGTCAGGTGATCCTGATTCTTCTTATCTAGATATTTTCTTCTACGACGGTCCGATTTCTCGTGACATGGGCTTTGATTCAGCCTTGAGCAGTTCTCATCATCTCGCGAGTCGTTTGAGCCAAGCGGTACGCGGGGATCATCGTCCCACTCAGCTAATCTCAGTCGCAACCGATGGTGAAACTTTCGGGCATCACAAAGGTGGCACTGAGAAATGCTTGGCATATGCTTTTATTGAGGAGTTTCCAAGACGCGATTGGACAGTCACTAATTTCGCGCACTACCTTAGCCTTAATCCACCGACGTGGGAGGTGGTGTTGAAGCCCGTTACCGCTTGGAGTTGTGCGCATGGAGTTGATCGCTGGCAGGATGACTGTGGCTGTGGAGGCGGCGGTCTATGGCACCAAAAATGGAGACGACCGCTGAGAGAAGCCCTGGATTGGCTGCGGGATCAGTTGATTCGCGTGTACGAAGAGGAAGGGAAAAAGCTGTTTAATGATCCTTGGCAAGCGCGAGATGAGTATATCGAAGTCATTCGCGATCGGGCTTCGGTACCAAAGTTTCTTGCTCGGCATCAGTCGCATAAATTGAGCAGTGACGATCGTTTAGATGCGTTACGCCTGCTAGAAATGCAGCGTCATGCGTTGTTGATGTACACAAGTTGCGGCTGGTTTTTTGAAGAGCTTTCTCGACCAGAGGGGGTGCAAATTCTGCGGTATGCCTCACGAGCGCTTGAACTTGCTGGAGATGTAGCAGGGCTTCAGCTTGAAAAAAGTTTTATTAAACGACTGGCATTGTCTCCGAGCAATGTTGATTGCTTCAAAAATGGTGCGGAAGTGTATCGTCAACTCGTGATTCCCGCTCAAATCACGTTCGAGCAGGTTGCAGCCCACTACGCGATCTCTTCTCTGTTTACAACTTATGCACGAGAACAGCGCGTTTACTGCTACAGCACGTCTCAGTTGGACTATCAGATTCAGCGCTTGGGATCGGTAACGCTTGCAGTCGGTCAGCTACAACTCACGTCTGAGATTACTCGCGAGAGTCAGCATTTCGTCTTTGCAGTGCTGCATTTATGCGGCTGGGATTTTCAGTGTTGTATTCAACCCTTTGCGGGACGGCGGAACTATACGCAGGTGAAAGAGCAGCTTTTTGAAAAGCTTGCACAAGGTAGCGCCGCTCAAGTCATCCTGAAAATGAATCAACTGTTTGGGGATGTGGCTTACAGTTTGCAGGATTTGTTTGCAGAGGAGCGACATCGAATGATGAGGTTGCTCACTCAAGAGACCCTAACGCGCTTAGACCAACTTTACACACAAGTCTATCGCGACAACTATGGGGTTTTAATGGCGTTTCATCGCGATGAATTGCCTGTACCCCAGGAGCTACAAGTCGCGGCTGAAATAGCACTCGGACATCGGCTGCTGCTAACGCTGCGATCGTTCGAGCAAGATGCAGAGGATCTGGGCTCAACTTTGATAATTTTGGCGCAGTTGGAAGCGATCGCAACTGAAGCAGTTCATCTGCACTGTCAGCTTCAACAGCCAGAGGCGCGCGAAATTTTGCAGCGATTGATCGAACGAGCGTTGTGGACACTCTTTAACGAATGTGAAATAGAAAATTCAGACCCTCAAGTTCATGTCTTAGAGCGGTTGATCACGCTCAGTGGACAGTTTGGACTAAACGTTTCTTTCACCAAGAGTCAAGAGCTATTTCACCAGTGGTTGCATCGATCGCCCACAATAACCCCTGCAATCGTCAATTTAGGACGCAAGCTAGCGATCTTAATTTAATGGATGGGTTCGCAACCTCGTTACGGATTGAAACAAGAGAGCGGATGTCGTTCTCTCGGTTTTAGTTCGTATTATTCGTTTACAATTGCTTCTGCCTCTTCTCAGTCTTAACTAAAGAGTGCCTTCGGATGCTCAGAAGCCCCTCTGGGACGGGGCAGAGCATTTGAAGCCAGATACTTTTTTGTACTCTTGATCTACTCCTTCAGATGGAGAATCTGAGAAACGATCGTTAAAACGCTTTACAAATCGAAATTTTTTCTCTACTATGTAAAGTGTGGTTAACACCACTTACATCATTCTTCAAATTGTAATTATCCAACCATGACAACGACCTTACAGAGACGCGAAAGCGCCAACCTGTGGGCGCAGTTCTGCAACTGGGTGACCTCGACCGACAACCGCCTCTACGTAGGCTGGTTTGGCGTGTTGATGA